>NZ_JBIUBV010000001.1:1431062-1441173 GCF_044548405.1 Streptomyces sp. NPDC052040
GGGCGTTGACGAGTCGGATGGTGCCGGTGTCGTCGACGATGACCATGGCGTCGGGTGCCGCCTCCAGCAGCCCCCGGAACCTTTCTTCGGCGGCCTTCGGGCCGATATGGACCGTACTGCCGCAGGTGCATGTCTCCCGCAGGTCCGCATCGACGGCACGCGGTGGCAGCGGTTCGGCCACGTCGCTCATTTCCATCCCCGCCCCCAGGGCTCGATTCACCGGAATCGGGCCATCCCAGCGCATGCCGGACGGCCCCGGCGGGGCATGTCGGTTAGTGGCCCGACAACGGCCGAACCTGTCCGGTGCCGCCGCCCGCTGACCGCTGCCGGACCGTGTCCGCCCGCCCTGGGGGCGGCAAGGGGCCGTCACGGGACCGTCCCGGAGGCGGCGAGGGGGGATCCGGCCAGGGCGGGGCATCCGGGTTTCGGGCCGCCGGGCCGCTCACGCTCCGGCGGCAGAGGTGAGCGGATTGTCGTCCCGGCGGGCCGGAGTGCAGGTCGAAGCCCCCTCGCGGCCCCTGCCGGGCGCCATCAGGGCCGACCGGCCCAAGCAAAACCCGAGCGGATCGGACAAGCTGGACAGGAGGGCGATGTCCGCACCCGTATACGCCTGTGTGCGGGAGTGCCCCGGTCTGTCGGACTGCCGGAGTCCGCATCCTGCCGGATGCGCGGCCCCACGGCTTCCACGCGTCCCGGCCCCGCCGGTCCGAGGACGGGAAGGGAGGAACGCCATGAAGGGCTTTGTCTTCCACGGCACCGGCCGGGCCTCCTGGGAGGAGGTACCGGACCCCGGCATCGAGGAGCCCACCGACGCGATCGTCCGGGTCGACACCGTCACCATCTGCGGGACGGACCTGCACATCCTCAAGGGCGACGTACCCGAGACCCGCCCCGGCACCGTGCTCGGGCACGAGGCGGTCGGCGAGGTCGTCGAGACCGCCGCCGATGTGCACTCCGTACGGCCCGGCGACCGCGTCCTGGTCTCCTGCATCACCGCGTGCGGACGGTGCGGCTACTGCTGGGAGCGCACCTACGGCCAGTGCCGCGGCGGCGGGGGCTGGATCCTCGGCCGCCTGATCGACGGCACCCAGGCCGAGTACGTGCGGGTCCCCTTCGCGGACCTGTCCCTCCACCCGCTGCCGGGCACTCTGGACGCCAAGGACGCCGTACTCCTCGCGGACATCTTTCCCACCGCCTACGAGGTCGGCGTGCTCAACGGACATGTACGCCCCGGAGACACCGTCGCCGTCGTAGGCGCCGGGCCCATCGGGCTCGCGGCGATCGCCACGGCCCGGCTGTTCGCCCCCGAACGCATCATCGCCGTCGACCTGGCCGCGACCCGGCTGGACGCCGCGAAGCACCTCGGCGCCGACGCCCTCGCCGACGCGTCCCAGGACCCCGGGCAACTGGTCGCGGACCTCACCGACGGGCTCGGCGCCGACGTGGTCATCGAGGCGGTCGGGGTGCCGGAGAGCTTCGAGCTGTGCACCCGGATGGTGCGCCCCGGCGGCCATGTGGCCAACATCGGCGTCCACGGCAGGCCCGTCACCCTCCATCTGGAAGACCTCTGGAGCAAGGACATCACCCTCACCACCGGCCTGGTCGACACCTACTCCACGCCCACCCTGCTGCGGATGGCGGCCGCCGGCCGGCTGCCCACCTCGTCCCTGGTCACGCACACCTTCCCGCTGGACCACATGGAAGAGGCCTACGACGTCTTCGGCCGGGGCGCCGACACCGGCGCGCTCAAGGTGGTACTCGGCGGCCAGCAGCACGAAGTCGTCCCCGTCCGGGCGGCGTGAGCAGAAGGAGTGACCGGTCATGGCCGTACAGGGATCGTCGAACACGGCGGAGGAAGGCCATCCCGCGGGCGCTCTGGGCCGCAGACTCGCCCTGCGGCGGGAAGAACTCGGTCTGTCCCGCTGCGAGGCCGCCGCCCGGGCCGGCATGGCGCCCAGCTACCTCCAGTACCTGGAGGAGCAGCCCACCGCCGCCCCGGGCGTGAGCACCCTGCTCAGACTGGCCGGAGCACTGGAGACCACGGTGCTGGAGCTGACCGGCGGCGATGTCGAGCTGCCGCCCGGGCTGGGCCAGGCGGCAGGGCACCCCAGGTTCTCCGAGATCACCGTCCGGGAGTGCCGCGACCTGCTCTCCTCGCACGGTGTGGGACGCCTGGCGGTGCCGACCGCCTCGGGCCCGGAGATCGTCCCCGTGAACTACACCGTGATCGACGGCGCGGTGGTCTTCAGGACCGCCCCGGGCACCGTGCCGTCCCAGGCGTCCGGCACTCAGGTGGCCTTCGAGGTCGACCGCATCGACGCCTCGTTCAGCCAGGGCTGGAGCGTCCTGGTGCGCGGTCACGCCGGTACGGTGACCGACCCGGACTCCGTACGGCGGCTGGAGGAGGCGGCGTACAGCGAGCCGTGGGCGGGCGGGCAGCGGGACCTGTGGATCCGGATCGACACCTTCAGCATCACCGGGCGTCGCATCACCGTATGACCCCAGCTCCTCCGGAGGACACCATGCACGGCACCCCCCGCCTCGTGGGCGACGTGATGACCCGCACGGTCGTCGCGCTCGGGCGCACGGCGACGTTCAAGGACATCGTCAAGGCCATGCGGCAGTGGAAGGTCAGTGCCCTGCCCGTGGTGGAGGAGGAGAACCGGGTCGTGGGCGTGGTCTCGGAGGCGGACCTGCTGCGCAAGGAGGAGTACCGCGACGGCGACCACGACCGCCGGGCCCGGCTGGAGCGGCTGTCCGACCTGGTCAAGGCCGGTGCGGTGACCGCCGAGGAGCTGATGACCGCCCCGGCCGTCACCGTCGGCGCCGGTGCGACCCTCGGGCAGGCCGCCCGGACCATGGCCCGGTCCGGGGTCAAGCGGCTGCCCGTGGTCAGCGACGACGGCGCGCTGCTCGGCATCGTCAGCCGTTCGGACCTGCTGAAGGTGTTCCTGAGGGACGACGAGGACATCGCCGAGGAGGTCCGCGACGAGATCGTGGCCCATCTCTTCCCGGCCCCGCCCGAACCGGCCTCACCGGAACCGGCCTCACCCGAACCGGCCTCACCGGAACCGGCCTCACCCGAACCGGCCCCGCCGGAATCGGCTCCACCCGAGCCGGCATCACCGGCATCGGCCCCACCGAAGCGCCGCGGTCCGGAATCGCGCGAGCCGGTCCGCGTGGAGGTGCACGACGGAGTCGTCAGACTCACCGGTCGTATCCCGGACACCTCACTGGTGCCCGTGGTGACCCGCCTGGTACGGGGCGTCGAGGGCGTGGTGGACGTGGAATGCGCACTCGCGGGCCCGCCCCGCCGTCCGGACCTCGACCCCGACCTGCCCGCGGACGACGCGGCACACGGCATGAGGGGCGCCGGAAGCCTTTCCTGACCGCTCCCGTCACTCCGCGCCGGTCAGATGGCAGTCCACATCGACCACACCCTCCACCGCCCGGGCCAGCCGCACCGCCACCGGGATCAGGGGGGTGTCCTGGACCTTCCCGGTGAGAGTGATGACCCCCTCGGTCACCATCACATGGATGGGCTCCACCGGGGCCGGGAACAGGATGTCCACGATGTCGCGCCGCACCTCGTCGGCGATGTCGTTGTCGGGCCGCAGGAACACCTTCAGCAGGTCCGCCCGGCTGACCACGCCCTCCAGCAGCCCCCCCCTCGTCGACGACGGGAAGCCGGGTGAAACCGCGCTGCGCCATGATCCGCGCGGCCCGGGCGAGGCTGCTCCCGGCGTGCACGGTGACCGCGGGCGCGGACATCAACTCGCCCGCCGTGACCGGGCCGGCCCCGGCAGCGGCCGCCTCCGCCGGTCCGGCTCCGACCGGAACGGACCGCCGGTGCGCCCGGGCGTACCGGCCGGGACCTCTCTCCTGGTCGGCCTTCCCGGCCAGCAGATCGGCCTCGGAGACGACACCCACGACCCGGTGCTCCTCCACCACCGGCAGGGCGCTCACCTTCCACCGTTCCATCAGCCCGACGACCTCCTGGAACGGGGCGTCCGGGGCCACGGCGACGACGGCGCGGGTCATGACGTCGCCCACCTGGTGCGGGCTCTCGGCCATGGCATCCTCCTCAGCGCTCTCCGCTGCCGTACGGGGCGTACAGGTCGAGCAGCCGGGTGCGGGCCGCGTGCAGCCGGTGGGCCAGTACGCGGCCGACCCAGGTGGCGATCGCCCGGCCGAACTCGGAGTCCGCGTCGCACATCGCCCGTACCGTCACGGCGTCGAACTCCCAGGCCCGCACCGGAGTCGTCGCCTCGGCGCCCAACTGCCACACATGGGGGGTGAAGTGCCAGGACCAGCCGATCAGTTCACCGTGGCCGAGCGACTCGATGACGGCGGCCCGGCGCCCGGGCACATGCAGATCGAGCGCCACGGTGCCCGTCCGCACGATCCAGAACCGGTCCGCGTGCCGGCCCTCCTCGAACAGCCGGGTGCCCTCGGGGAACGAGACCTGTTCGGCGATCTGCATCAGCCGCTCGCGGTGCACGAGCGGCAGGGCCGCGGTCATGGTGGTGGCAGAGGTCATCGCTCCGAGTCCTTTCGTTGCGGTCGCCGGGGGCCGGTCGGCGGAGCCTTCGCACGGCCGGGGGGCCTCCTCCCGCGCTCGGCGGCGGACCGTGGGAATCCTGTCTTCAGCGTCGCCGTGCACCGCGTGCCGCGCCACGGGCCGCCCGGTCCCGGCAGGGGGTCGTTCGGCCCCGGCACGGGACCGAACGATCCCCGGGGACGCTCCCGCGGTCAGGACAGGGATGTGCACTCCTCCCGGAGCGCACGCCCGCGCCCGGCCCCGGGCCCGCCCACGGCTCCCGGGGTCGTCCGGCGGCCCGACCGGCACGCCATGACGAGGCGGGAAGGGCCCCATCCGCTTCTCGCGGATCCTGATTGCGTGGTGCGCGGCCGCCGGCCGCTGCTCCGCGTCGTTCCCGGGTCCTTCCCGTCCCCTTCAGGACACCACGCGAGCGGCGGAACCGCCAGGTCTGGGGGCCGGGGCCACAGATCCCCGAAGAAGACCCGCCCGGACCCTCTGCCGAACCGCTCCGCGGTGCGATGGTGAAAGGAGACGCTCCGCGCTGCGCACCGCCGCAGCCGTGCGGAAGGCGGTGGGAAGGATGGATCTGCCCCTGGTCGTGGGCGTCGACGGATCGGAGCCCAGCCTCGCCGCGGTCGACTGGGCCGTCGACGAGGCGCACCGGCACGGGCTGCCGCTCCGGCTGGTCTACGCCTCCCTGTGGGAACGCTACGAGGGCGGGTCGCCGTCGGACGACCCCGAACACCGGGCGGAGGAGGCCCGGGTGGGCGATGTCGCCGAGTCGGCGGCCGAACGCGCCCGCCGCCGCCGTCCCGCGGTGCGGGTCACCACGGACGTCCTGCCCGAGGACGCGGTGTCCGCGCTGCTGCACGAGGGGCAGAGCGCGGCGACCCTGATCACCGGCTCCCGCGGGCGGGGCGGCCTGCGGGGACTGCTCCTCGGCTCGGTCGGCCTGGCCGTGGCCGCGCGGGCCCACTGCCCCGTGATCGTCGTCCGCGGCGACCAGGCGGCGCTGAGCGGCGCGCACGAGCGGATCCTGCTGGGGGCGGGGGACCCGGCGTCCACGGCCGAGGCGGTGCGGTTCGCCTTCCGCGAGGCCGAGGCGCGCGACTGCGTCCTCGATGTCGTACGGTCCTGGCGCCGCCCCACGCACGAGACCATCGACCATCTCGCGCCCGCCGGAGTGCCGGTACGCCTGCACGAGCAGCGGGCGTCCCTGCTGCTCGACGCCCTCCTGCGGGAGCCCGCGGCCGCCCACCCGGCGGTCCGGGTGCGCCCGGCGACCGCCGAGGGACCGGCCCGTACGGTGCTGCTGAAGCGGTCGGCGGCCGCCGACCTGGTGATCATCGGTGCACGGCGGAGAAGGGGCCACTTCGGCCTGCAACTCGGCCGCGTGGGCCACACCCTGCTGCACCACGCGGACTGCCCGGTCGCCATCGTCCCCCAGCAGGAGTGAGCCCCCGCGCCCCGGCCACCGCCGTCACCCTCACTCGAACCGCGAGGTGTCGCCCGCCCCCTTGCGTACGATCTCCGGCACACCTTCCGAGAAGTCGATCACCGTCGTCGGTTCCGTACCGCAGTCGCCGGAGTCGACCACGGCGTCCACGACATGGTCGAGCCGCTCCTTGATCTCCCAGCCCTGCGTCATGGGCTCCTCCTCGCCCGGCAGCAGCAGCGTGCTGGAGAGGATCGGCTCGCCCAACTCGGCCACCAGCGCCTGCGCCACCACATGGTCGGGAATCCGGACACCGACCGTCTTCTTCTTCGGATGCAGCAGCTTGCGCGGGACCTCACGGGTCGCGGGCAGGATGAAGGTGTAACTGCCCGGCGTCGAGGCCTTGATCGCGCGGAACACGTCCTTGTCGACCTGTACGAACTGGCCCAGCTGCGCGAAGTCCTGGCACACCAGGGTGAAGTGATGGCGGTCGTCGAGTTGGCGGATGGTGCGGATGCGGTCGATGCCGTCGCGGCTCCCCAGCCGGCACCCCAGCGCGAAGCAGGAGTCCGTCGGATACACCACGAGCCCGTCCTCACGGATGGAGTCGGCGACCTGGCCGATCGTGCGCGCCTGCGGATTGTCTGGATGAACGTCGTAGTACCTTGCCACCCGCCGAGTCTCGATCACACACCCCCACCCTGTCCACGCAGAGCCCGTGCCGGACCCCCGCACGGCTCATCCGGGTGCTCGTGCCCTCACGCGTGCCGAGCAGGTTCCGCGGCCGCCCAGGCCGCCTCGATCATCTGGAAGATCTCGTCCAGTGCGGCTTCCGGGTCGGCCGCCTCGCGGGCCAGGGCGTAGGCGTCGATCACGAACCTCGCGAGCGTCCGGGCCGCCGTCGCGGTCTGCGGCAGTCCGGGATCACCGGCGATGGCCGCTGCCAGCGTCTCCGCGTGACGCAGCCTCATGGACTCCTCGTACTTCCGCAGCGCGGGTGATGCGTCGATCATGCGCCAGACCGGGGCCGCGCCGTCCCCTGTGCAATGCCGCACCAGGGCCCGGATCTCGTGCTGGAGCGCGGGGACGAGCGGCTCGTGCGGCGCCCGTCCGGTGACCGCCCGGGTGAGGCGGTGTTCGAAGTCCTCGTCCTGCTCGAACACCAGGGCCTCTTTGGAGGCGAAGTGGGAGAAGAGCGTGGTGACGGCCACGTCGGCCTCCGTGGCCACTTCACGGATACCCACCGCGTCGTACCCGCGTTCCAGGAAGAGCCGCAGGGCGGTGTCGGCGATCTTCTGGCGGGTCGCGGCCTTTTTGCGTTCACGGCGTCCGGGCGGCACGGTCATGCCCTCACGCTATCAGATGCGGAGACGTAGCTGTTACAAAACACTAACCGGTAGTGCTACGGTCCACCGCATGAAGAAAGTGAGCTTCGCCGAGTTCGGCGGTCCGGAGGTCCTGCGTCTCATCGATGCCGAGGAGCCCCACGCTGGCCCCGGCCAGTTACGCATCGCCGTACGGGCGGCGGGTGTGAACCCGGTGGACTGGAGGGTCCGTGAAGGCCAGGTCCTCAAAGCCCACCCCATCGAGTTGCCTGCGGGAGTCGGGCTGGACGCCGCGGGGGTGGTGGACGAGGTCGGCGAGGGCGTCGAAGGGGTCGAGGCCGGTGACCATGTCTTCGGTGAAGGCTCCAGTACCTACGCCGAGTTCGCCGTGCTGTCGGCCTGGGCCCGTATACCCGAGGGGCTGACGTTCGAAGAGGCCGCCGGATACCCCTCCGTGGTGGAGACCGCGCTGCGCATCCTCCATGAGGTGGAGGTCCGGCCCGGACAGACGCTTCTGGTCAGCGGTGCGTCCGGGGGAGTCGGTTCGGCGGTGCTCCAGATCGCCCGCGACCGCGGCATCACCGTGATCGGCACGGCCGGGGCCGCGAACCAGGGCTATCTGCGGAGCCTGGGTGCCCTCGCCACGACCTACGGCGAGGGCTGGGTCGAGCGGGTACGGCGGCTCGGCCGTGTCGACGCGGCCCTCGATCTGGCCGGCTCGGGCGTCATCCGTGAACTCGTCGAGCTGACCGGGGCGCCGGAGAGGGTCGTCTCCATCGCCGATCTCGATGCGCCGGAACTCGGTGTCC
Source organism: Streptomyces sp. NPDC052040 (assembly GCF_044548405.1). Lineage (NCBI taxonomy): Bacteria > Bacillati > Actinomycetota > Actinomycetes > Kitasatosporales > Streptomycetaceae > Streptomyces > Streptomyces sp. NPDC052040. Next base: position 1,439,175 of record NZ_JBIUBV010000001.1, read on the forward strand.
GGTTCTCCGGCGTGGCCGGGAGCGTGCCGGACGCGCTCACCGAGGCCGTCGGCCTCATCTCGCGGGGAAGGCTCCGCATCCCGGTCGAGAAGACGTACACCCTCGCCGAGGCCGCGGCGGCCCACATCGACAGCCGGGCCGGTCATACGCGCGGACGCCGGGTGCTGGTCCTCTGACCCGTTTCCTGCACGGCGGCGCCGAAAGGCGCTGTGCCACCGTGCAGGGAACGGCCCGGCCGCTAGGCGGGGATCAGGACCGGCCTCGGCAGGGCGTCGGACTCCTCGCGGTTCCTGGCCGTGGCCACCGCGGCCAGGGGCAGCATCCGGGGGAGCGGGCGGGTCTCGCGCAGGCTCGGCGAGGGGCCCACCGGGACGAGGGGGGATCGTTCACCGGAACGGGCGCGCTGGGAGAACCAGACGATCTTGCCGCCGGTCGGGGTGGAGCAGTAGCCCCAGCCGCTGCTGAGCGCGGCGATCTGGGTCAGGCAGCCGCTTGGCTCGCAGTGCGGCCGGATGTCCCTTTCGGGGTCCTGGACCGCGGCGATGAGGTGCTGACCGTTCCACCACATCTCGATCGTGGTGTTCTTGTCCGCCGCGTGCCGGTCGATGGTGCGCAGCAGCGCATCCATGCACTGGCCGACGGGCTCGACGAGTATCTCGAGGTCCCAGTGCCGGAGGTGGGCGGCCAGAATCCGCCGGACCTGCCCGATGCGCTCCGGGCTGAGCTCCACGTCGAGGTGGTAGTAGCAGGGTGCTGCGGTCTTCATTGTCGTTGGCTCCTCACCGGTGAAGCTTTCGCTCCTTCTCGGCCCGGAGGCCGAGCCCCGATTACGAAGCGTGAGTACTCATCGCTTCTGAGTAAGTACCAGAGTGCGAGCGCTACTCCATTCGTGCAACACGAAGCTCACGCGTCACCCTGGTCAAAGGTTGAACAGGACGCTTCGTGTTGCACCGTGCACCATGGGTGAAGGTCTCGATCGCCGTGACGGATCACCCCCGCTCCGTGCACGGCTGTCGCGCACCCTCCGGACGGCACGCCTGTGCACCCTCCGGAACCCGTGCTCAGCGCTGAGAGTGGAGGTGACCGTGCCATGCTTCAGCCGGCCAGAGCCGAGGTCGCCAGACACCTCGAGCAGTACCGGGCCTGGGAGCGTCTGATGCTCGCGTCCCCCGACAACAGCGCGGTCCGCGGCAGCTTCGAAAGCACGGGCTACACCCTGTGCGTGCTGATGGGGAAGCGCTGTGCGCGCGAGGCCGTGGACGCCGCCGAGCTGTATCTGAGCCGCCGTCGGCGGACTCCCGGCCGGAGCCGTGCGCAGCAGTGAGACGACGACCCGGAGCCCGCGCTCACCGAGGCTCGAGAACGGCGGAGGAGGCGAAGTCCATGGCACCCGAGACCAGACCGCGGGACCCGAACACCCCGGCCACCGGTGGAGTGAAGCCCGTGACCGGGCGCATCCCGGTCCTGGACGTCCGGCCCGCCGTCGACGGCGGGCGGCACCCGGCCAAGGCCGTGGAGGGCGAGACCTTCCAGGTCACCGCCACCGTCTTCGCCGAGGGGCAGGGCGCGATCGGCGCCAATGTCGTCCTCACCGACCCGGAGGGCCGCCCCGGCCCCTGGACACCCATGCACGAACTGGAACCGGGGTCCGACCGCTGGGGCGCCGAGGTCACACCTACGTCGGTCGGGCGCTGGACCTACGCCGTGGAGGCGTGGAGCGATCCCGTCACCACCTGGCGCCGCCACGCCCGGATCAAGGTTCCGTCCCGTATCGACACCGGACTGGTCCTGGAGGAGGGCGCCGACCTGTACGAGCGGGCGGCCGCCGGAGTGCCGGAGGGACCGCTGCGGGAGAAGGTCCTGTCGGCGGTCCGCGCCCTGCGGGACGAGTCGAGGCCCCCGGTCGCCCGGTTGGCGGGGGCGTTGGCGCCGGGTGTGGTGGGGGTGTTGGGGCGGTTTCCGTTGCGGGAGTTGGTGTCGTCGTCGGGTGGGCTGGGGT
>NZ_JBIUBV010000002.1:0-21691 GCF_044548405.1 Streptomyces sp. NPDC052040
CCGCCTGGCCCGGGGAGCGGGGCGGCCGCGCCCGGCCCGCGCCCCCCCCGCCCCCCCGCCCCCCCCGGGGCGGGCCCCCGGGCCCCCCCCCCCCCCCGGGGGGGGGCCCCGGGGGGGGGCCCCCCCCCCCTCGTGTGTGCGCATGCGCATCCGCGACGCGTCAAAGCCCCGCACGCGGGCGTACGGGCGCCCCCGCACCCGCACGCCCCCGCGCGGGCCCCCGGTCTCCCGGAGGCCGCGCGGGAGGCCGTCAGGCGACCGCCTTGCCCGGCAGCTCGACCTTGGCGCCCAGCTCGGTGAGCTTCTCCATGAAGTTCTCGTAGCCGCGGTTGATCAGCTCGATGCCGTGGACCCGGGACGTGCCCTGGGCCGCCAGGGCCGCGATCAGATACGAGAAGCCGCCGCGCAGGTCAGGGATGACCAGGTCGGCGCCCTGGAGCCGGGTCGGGCCCGAAACCACCGCGGAGTGCAGGAAGTTGCGCTGCCCGAAGCGGCAGACGGAGCCGCCGAGGCACTCGCGGTAGAGCTGGATGTGGGCGCCCATCTGGTTGAGCGCGGAGGTGAAGCCGAGACGGGACTCGTAGACCGTCTCATGGATGATCGACAGACCCGTGGCCTGCGTCAGCGCCACCACCAGCGGCTGCTGCCAGTCCGTCTGGAAGCCCGGGTGCACGTCCGTCTCCAGCGCGATGGACTTCAGCTGGCCGCCGGGGTGCCAGAAGCGGATGCCCTCGTCGTCGATCTCGAACGCGCCGCCGACCTTGCGGTAGGTGTTCAGGAAGGTCATCATCGACCGCTGCTGGGCGCCGCGGACGTAGATGTTGCCCTCCGTGGCCAGCGCGGCCGACGCCCAGGACGCGGCCTCCAGACGGTCCGGCAGGGCGCGGTGGGTGTAGCCGCCGAGGCTCTCCACACCGGTGATGCGGATCGTGCGGTCGGTGTCCATCGCGATGATCGCGCCCATCTTCTGCAGCACGCAGATGAGGTCCTCGATCTCCGGCTCGACGGCCGCGTTGGACAGTTCCGTGACGCCCTCGGCCATCACGGCCGTCAGCAGCACCTGCTCGGTCGTGCCGACCGACGGGTACGGCAGCCGGATCTTGGTGCCGCGCAGGCCCTTGGGGGCCTCCAGGTACTGGCCGTCCGCACGCTTCTCGATGACCGCGCCGAACTGCCGCAGCACATCGAAGTGGAAGTCGATGGGACGGCCGCCGATGTCGCAGCCGCCGAGGCCGGGGATGAAGGCGTGCCCCAGACGGTGCAGCAGCGGGCCGCAGAAGAGGATCGGGATGCGCGAGGAGCCCGCGTGGGCGTCGATGTCGGCGACGTTCGCGCTCTCGACATGGGTCGGGTCGAGGATCAGCTCGCCCGGCTCCTCACCCGGGCGGACCGTCACGCCGTGCAGCTGGAGCAGCCCGCGCACCACCCGCACGTCGCGGATGTCGGGAACATTGCGCAGCCTGCTCGGCGCGCCGCCCAGCAGGGCGGCGACCATGGCCTTGGGTACGAGGTTCTTCGCACCGCGGACACGGATTTCGCCCTCCAGCGGGGTTCCGCCGTGGACAAGGAGGACATCGTCGTTGACGGTCATGGATCTCGCGTTCCGTGGATGGGGGCAGGGGCCGAAGACGTAAGCGTAATGGCCGCCCGCCCCTCCTCAGAAAGCCCGAGCGCATCCGGCTGCGTCATGGCTTTGCCACAACACGAGCCGTGCGGAGCCGGACGCACGCGGTGACGGCCGGAAGTGCGCCGGTACCGCATCCGTGAGCCCTTGCCGCATTCACCCGCGTACCCGGATTGCCTCCCCATCCCGGGGCAGGATGCGGGATCATGTCTGGCATGACCGAGGTGTCCTCGCTCACGGGGCGGCTGCTCGTGGCCACACCCGCCCTGGCGGACCCGAACTTCGACCGTGCTGTGGTGCTCCTCCTCGACCACGACGAGGAGGGCTCGCTCGGTGTAGTCCTCAACCGCCCCACCCCCGTGGACGTCAGCGACATCCTGGAGGGCTGGGCGGACCTCGCGGGCGAGCCCGGTGTGGTCTTCCAGGGGGGACCGGTGTCACTGGACTCGGCACTGGGGGTCGCGGTCGTCCCCGGCGGCGCCGCCGGGGAGCGGGCCCCGCTCGGCTGGCGGCGGGTGCACGGCGCGATCGGCCTGGTCGACCTGGAGGCCCCGCCCGAACTGCTCGCCCAGGCGCTCGGCTCGCTGCGGATCTTCGCCGGGTACGCGGGCTGGGGGCCCGGCCAGCTGGAGGACGAGCTGGTCGAAGGCGCGTGGTACGTCGTGGAGTCGGAGCCCGGCGACGTCTCGTCCCGCGAGCCCGAGCGGCTGTGGCGCGAGGTGCTGCGGCGCCAGCGCAGCGAGCTGGCGATGGTGGCCACCTATCCGGACGACCCTACGCTCAACTGATGCCTGCGGGCTTCAGTACCCTTGCCGTATGAGCACTCTCGAGCCCGAGCGCGGGACCGGTACGGGGACCCTCGTAGAGCCGACGCCGCAGGTGTCGCACGGCGACGGTGACCACGAGCGCTTCGCCCACTATGTCCAGAAGGACAAGATCATGGCGAGCGCCCTGGACGGCACGCCCGTGGTGGCGCTGTGCGGCAAGGTGTGGGTACCGGGCCGCGACCCGAAGAAGTACCCCGTCTGCCCCATGTGCAAGGAGATCTACGAGTCCATGGCAGGCGGCGGAGACGACAAGGGCAAGGGCAAGGGCGGCGACAAGTAGCCGGTCCCGGCCGCCGGGCCCCGTCGCCCCGGCCGTCCGGATCCCGTCGGGTACCGCTTCCGTTCGCGAGCGAGTCGTACGGCTTCTGCCGTACGGCTTCCGTTCGCGCCGCCCTCCCGGCCAGGCTTCCCCCTCGAGGGCCGCAAGGCCGCGGAGGGCATGACGGCCGCGAGGACCGTCAGGGCCCCGAGGGCGGGAGGGGCTGGACGCGATGGGCTTCGAGGATCTGATCCCGGCACCCCGGACGGGCCGGCGGGTCCGTCCGCCGGCCCCGTTCGTGCTCGACGGGCGAACGGCGCTCGGTGCCGGACCCGGCACCGAAGGCGTCGCGCGCCTGCTGCGTGACGTCCTGGGCGCGGCCACCGGTCTGCCCCTGCCGGACGGGGGCGCGGACAGCGGCATCGTGCTGCGCCTCGACCCGGCGCTGGAGCGCGAGGGCTACCGGCTCGCCGTGGACAACCGTGCCGTCCGGATCGACGGCGGCAGCGCGGCCGGGGTCTTCTGGGGCGCGACCACCCTGCGCCAGCTGCTGGGCCCGGAGGCCTTCCGGCGGGCGCCGCTCGACCCGGGCCGCCGCTGGGAGGTGCCCGGGGTGGTCGTCGAGGACGCTCCCCGCTTCCGCTGGCGCGGTCTCCTGCTCGATGTGGCGCGGCACTTCACCCCCACGGACGGCGTCCTGCGCAGGCTGGACCAGATGGCCGCCCACAAACTGAACGTCCTGCATCTGCATCTCACCGACGACCAGGGCTGGCGGCTGGAGATCGGGCGCCACCCGGCCCTCACCGCGGTGGGCGCCTGGCGCCCCCGCACCCGATTCGGCCATCGTGCCTCCCCGTTGTGGGAGGAGAAGCCGCACGGCGGTTTCTACACCCGGGACGACATCCGCGAGATCGTCGCGTACGCGGCGGCCCGGCACATCACCGTCGTCCCCGAGATCGAGCTCCCCGGCCACAGCCAGGCCGCCATCGCCGCGTATCCCGGACTCGGCAACACCGACGCCGTGGACACGGCGTCCCTCCGGGTCTGGGACGACTGGGGCATCTCGCCCCACGTGCTCGCGCCCACCGAGGCCACCCTGCGGTTCTACGAAGAGGTGTTCGAGGAAGTTCTCGAACTGTTCCCCTCCCCGTTCATCCACATCGGCGGCGACGAGTGCCCCAGGGAGCAGTGGCGGCGCTCCCCGGCCGCGCAGGCGCGCATCAGGGAACTCGGGCTGAGCGGCGAGGACGCGCTCCAGACCTGGTTCGTCCGGCACTTCGACGGCTGGCTTGCCGCCCGTGGCCGACGGCTCGTCGGCTGGGACGAGATCCTGGAGGACGGCAGCGGTGGGCCCGGGGGCGCGACGGCGCTCGACGGCCTCACGGGCGGTGCCGTCGTCTCCTCCTGGCGCGGTCGCGCGGGCGGCGTCGCGGCCGCCCGGGCCGGGCACGACGTCGTGATGTGCCCCGAACAGCAGGTCTACCTGGACCACCGCCAGCACCCGGGCCCGCACGAGCCGGTGCCCATCGGACAGGTGCGCACCCTGGAGGACGTCTACCGCTTCGAGCCGGTTCCGCCCGGGCTCACCGAGGAGCAGGCCCGCCATGTGCTGGGCGCCCAGGCCCAGGTCTGGACCGAGGTGATGGAGGATCAGGCCAGGGTGGACTACCAGCTGTTCCCCCGGCTCGCGGCCTTCGCCGAGACCGTCTGGAGCGTGCTGCCCGCGCCCGGGGAGCGCGACGTCGCGGACTTCGAGCGGCGGATGGCCGTCCACTATCGCCGCCTTGACGCCCTGGGGGTCGCCTACCGGCCGCCTTCGGGGCCCCTTCCGTGGCAGCGGCGCCCCGGTGTGCTCGGACGCCCGATCGAGGGTGCGCCCCCGAACGTGTGAGGCCGGAGCGGACGGGCAGCCGCAGGCCGGGCACCCTGGAAACGTGACCTTGCAGGGAAAGGACCGGACCGGGGCCGTCGGAAACGGCAACCGGCGTGCTGCGGGGATGTCATGGCAAAACGGGCCATCTCCCCGCCGAGGGGGCGAATGCCTCCTAGCGGACCCCCGCGTCGGGGGCCGGGAAAGATGTGCCAGAGTTGCCACGTCCGGCCTGTCAGCACGTACCGTACGGCAACACAGGTGGGACCAGGTGGGGCAGCGGGAAGGGGCAGCCGGTTTGACCACGCACGCACCGCAGGCGGCGCAGGCCGTGACGCTGCCCGCCTCGCTGGACGAGGCCGTGGCGGCCCTTGCCGCCCAGCCGGCCGCCGTCCCCGTGGCGGGTGGCACCGATCTGATGGCCGCGGTGAACTCAGGGCAGTTGCGGCCCGCCGCACTGGTCGGCCTCGGCCGGATCAGCGAGATCCGGGGCTGGCAGTACCAGGACGGCCACGCACTCCTCGGCGCCGGACTGACCCATGCCCGCATGGGCCGCCCCGACTTCGCCGCCCTCATCCCCGCCCTCGCGGCGGCCGCGCGCGCGGCCGGACCGCCGCACATCCGCAACGCGGGCACCCTCGGCGGCAACATCGCCTCCGCCGCGCCCACCGGTGACGCGCTGCCGGTGCTGGCCGCCCTGGAGGCCACGCTGATCATCGCGGGCCCGGGCGGCGCCCGCCGCGAGGTCCCCGTCTCGCACCTGCTCGCCGGAGTGGAACCGCTGCGCGCCGGTGAACTCATCGGCTTCGTCCGCGTACCGCTGCTGCACGCCCCCCAGGTCTTCCTGAAGGCGACCGGGCGCACCGGCCCCGGACGGGCCGTCGCCTCGGTGGCGCTGGTCCTCGACCCGGCCCGGCGCGGAGTGCGCTGCGCCGTCGGCGCCATAGCACCCGTGCCGCTGCGCCCCCTGGAGGCCGAGCACTGGGTCGCCCAGCTCATCGACTGGGACAACAGCCGCACGATCGTCCCGGAGGCGCTCGCCGCCTTCGGGGAGTACGTCGCCGCGGCCTGCATCCCCGACCCCGACCCGGCGGAGGACGGCACGGTGCAGCAGCTTCCGGCCGCCGTACTGCATCTGCGGCGCACCGTCGCCGCGCTGGCCCGACGAGCACTGGGGAGGGCACTGTCGTGACCGACGACCAGCACCCGGAGGGGACCCCGCAGGGGGGCACCCACGGCTCCTGGGAGCGACTGCCGCAAGGGGACTACGACGACGGCGCCACCGCCTTCGTCCAGCTTCCCGAGGGCGGGATCGACGCCCTGCTGGCCGCCCACAGCCCGCTGGCCGCACCGGGCCACGGCTATGTGCCGCCGACCTTCGACCCGGCCGCCGAGGAGGGCACCGGCCCGGCGGCCGCGGGGACCTGGGCCGCGCCCGCCGAGGGCGCCCGCTGGCCCGAGCCGGACCGGGCCGCCCCGCACGGCGCCGGGGACCGCTTCACCCACCACCCCGGGGCGACCGGGCAGTGGAGCTTCGAGGAAGCCGCGGCCGCCCAGGAGCACCCCGCGCCCGGCCACGACGTCACCGGCGAGTGGTCGATCCCGGTGGCGGGCGGTGATCTGCCGGACGAATCGGGCGAGTTCAGCACCTCGTCCCTGGTCGAGCAGTGGGGCGGCGGCGCCCCGCCCGCGACCCTGCCCGGCGGCGCACCCGCCCCCTGGGCGACCGGCCCGGCCGGACACCCCTGGGCCGAGGAGACGCACCGGACCCCCGGCGCCCCGCCCGCGTCGGGACACGGTGAGGCCGCCGGGGAGCCGTCCGACGGGCCGTACGACGAGCCGTACGAGACCGCGGGGGAGCCGTCCGAGAGGGCGTACGAGACCACCGAGGGCGCGTACGGGGAGCCGTACGAGACCGCCGAAGGGCCGAACGGGGAGTCGTACGGGACCGCCGGGGAGCCGTCCGAGGGGTCGTACGAGGAGCCCTACGAGACTGCCGGGACCGACGGTGCCCCCGAGGCGCCGGAGGCCGCCCAGGAGGCGCCGGAGGCCGCCGACGCGCCCGCCGCCGAGGAGGACCGGGCCGCGGACACGGCTCCGGAGGCGGCCCCTGACGCCGTGGCGGCGGAGGACCCCGCCCCCGCGGCGGCCGACGCCGGGGACCAGGACCCCGGCCCCCCGCCGCCCCCGCAGGACGAACACCCCCTCGTCTCCTACGTCCTGCGCGTCAACGGCTCCGACCGGCCCGTCACCGACGCCTGGATCGGGGAGTCCCTGCTCTATGTGCTGCGCGAGCGGCTCGGCCTGGCGGGCGCCAAGGACGGCTGCTCCCAGGGCGAGTGCGGCGCCTGCAACGTCCAGGTCGACGGACGGCTCGTCGCCTCCTGCCTGGTGCCCGCCGTCACCGCCGCGGGCAGCGAGGTCCGCACGGTCGAGGGGCTCGCCGCCGACGGCCGGCCCTCGGACGTGCAGCGGGCCCTCGCCCGGTGCGGGGCCGTGCAGTGCGGCTTCTGCATCCCGGGCATGGCGATGACCGTGCACGACCTGCTCGAGGGCAACCCCGCGCCCACCGAACCGGAGGCCCGCCAGGCCCTGTGCGGCAACCTGTGCCGCTGCTCCGGCTACCGGGGCGTCCTGGAGGCCGTCCAGGAGGTCGCCGCCGAACGCCGGGCGCACAGCGAGGCCGAGCAGGCCCCGGACCCGGGCGAGCCCCGCATCCCGCACCAGGCGGGCCCCGGCGCGGGCGGGGTCCACCCCACCGCGTTCGACGGCGCGTCCCCGCACGAGCACCCGTACGGCCAGGACGGAGGCCAGGCGTGAGCAACGAAGCCGCCACCGCGACCACCGCGGCGGCCGCACCCGCCCCCGAGCCGCTGCCGCACGGCCTCGGCGTCTCGCTGCCCTCGGCCGACGCCCGCGCCAAGACCGAGGGCACCTTCCCCTACGCGGCCGACCTGTGGGCCGAGGGCCTGCTGTGGGCCGCCGTGCTGCGCTCGCCGCACCCCCACGCGCGCATCCTCTCCCTCGACACCAGCCATGCGCGCGAGATGCCCGGCGTACGGGCCGTGGTCACCCACGAGGACGTGCCGGGCGGCGCCTTCCCGGGCCCGGACGCGCCCGGCCGGCCCGTCTTCGCCTCCGAGGTCGTGCGCCACCACGGGGAGCCCATCGCGGCCGTCGCCGCCGACCACCCCGACACCGCCCGTATGGCCGCCGCCGCGATCATCGTCGAGTACGAGGTGCTCGAACCGGTGACCGACCCGGAGCAGTCTTTCGAGGCCGAACCGCTGCACCCCGACGGCAATCTGATCCGCCACATCCCGCTGCGCCACGGCGACCCCGACGCGGTGGGCGAGGTCGTCGTCGAGGGCCTCTACCGCATCGGCCGCCAGGACCCCGCCCCGATCGGAGCGGAGGCCGGTCTCGCGGTGCCCCGGCCCGACGGCGGGGTCGAGCTGTACCTCGCCTCCACCGACCCGCACGCCGACCGCGACCGGGCCGCCGCCGCCTACGGCCTGGAACCCGAACGGGTGAAGGTCGTCGTCACCGGGGTGCCCGGCGCCACCGCCGACCGCGAGGACCCGGGTTTCCAGCTCCCGCTGGGCCTGCTCGCCCTGAGCACCGGCTGCCCGGTGAAGCTCACCGCGACCCGCGAGGAGTCCTTCCTCGGCCACGCCCACCGCCACCCCACCCTCCTGCGCTACCGCCACCACGCGGACGCCCAGGGCAGGCTGGTGAAGGTCGAGGCGCAGATCCTGCTGGACTCGGGCGCCTACGGGGAGAGCTCCGCCGAGGCACTGGCCGCCGCCGTGTCCTTCGCCTGCGGCCCCTATGTCGTCCCGAACGCCTTCATCGAGGGCTGGGCCGTACGCACCAACAACCCCCCGTCGGGCCATGTGCGCGGCGAGGGCGCGATGCAGGTGTGCGCGGCCTACGAGGCTCAGATGGACAAGCTCGCCAAGAAGCTCGGCACCGACCCGGCGGAACTGCGGCTGCTCAACGTCCTGGCCACCGGTGACGTCCTGCCCACCGGCCAGACTGTGACCTGCCCGGCGCCGGTGGCCGAACTGCTGGAGGCGGTACGGGACCACCCGCTGCCCGCGCTTCCCAAGGACACCCCCGAGGAGGAGTGGCTGCTGCCCGGCGGCCCCGAGGGCGCGGGCGACCCCGGAGCGGTGCGCCGCGGCGTCGGCTACGGCCTCGGCATGGTGCACATGCTCGGCGCGGAGGGCGCCGACGAGGTGTCCACGGCGACGGTCAAGGTCCACGACGGCGTGGCGACGGTGCTCTGTTCGGCTGTCGAGACCGGCCAGGGCTTCACCACGCTGGCCCGGCAGATCGTCCAGGAGACCCTGGGCATCGACGATGTCCTGGTGGCCCCGGTCGACACCGACCAGCCGTCGGCCGGGGCGGGCTGCCGCGGCCGCCACACCTGGGTGTCGGGCGGGGCGGTGGAACGCGCCGCCAAGATGGTCCGCACCCAGCTGCTCCAGCCCCTGGCACATAAGTTCGGCATGTCCACCGAGCTGCTCCAGATCACCGACGGCAAGATCACCTCGTACGACGGTGTGCTGTCGACCACGGTCACCGAGGCGCTGGACGGCAAGGAGCTGTGGGCCACGGCCCAGTGCCGCCCGCACCCCACCGAGCCGCTGGACGAGACGGGCCAGGGCGACGCCTTCGTGGGGCTCGCGTTCTGCGCGATCCGCGCGGTGGTCGACGTGGACGTCGAGATCGGCTCGGTCCGGGTGGTCGAGCTGGCCCTCGCCCAGGACGTCGGCCGGGTGCTGAACCCGGCCCAGCTCGCCGCGCGGGTGGAGGCCGGGCTCACCCAGGGCGTGGGCATCGCGCTCACCGAGAACCTGCGCACCGCCCGCGGTCTGGTCCGCCACCCCGATCTGACCGGCTACTCCCTTCCCACGGCCCTGGACGCCCCCGACATCCGGATCGTCAAGCTGGTCGAGGAACGCGATGTGGTCGCGCCGTTCGGCGCCAAGTCGGTCAGCGCGGTGCCGGTGGTGACCTCCCCGGCGGCGATCGCCGCCGCGGTGCGCGCGGCCACGGGCCGCCCGGTCAACCGCCTGCCGATCCGGCCGCAGGCCGCGGTGGTGACCAACACCCAGTGACCGCCGCGGGCGTTCGCCGTGACGCCCGCCGTTTCGACGCCCCCCGCGAGCCGGGGGGCGTTGTCAGTGGGGCGGCGTAGGGTTCTTGGTGTGGGGGCGGTGCCGCCCGGCGGAGGACGACTCCCGCCTGCGGACGCCCCGGGGGACAAGGCACACGGGGGAAAGCAATGAGCACGACCGAAGTCATCCGCACAAGCACCGACGCCGACATGAGTGTTGACGCCGTGTGGGTTGACGATGTGATCCCGGCGGCCGAGCCGCACGACCGGTTCGTCAGGGGCGCGCTGCGCACTCTCGACCACGATCTGGAATGCCTTCTGCGCGGCGGCACGGGGCTCCGGCTGGACCTCCCCGCGCGCCTCCTCGACGAGGAGTTCGGTTCCGCCGCCGTCGTGCGCTTCGAGGACATCGACTTCCCCGGCACGCTCACCCACGAGCCGACCCGCCGCTTCCTCAGGGACACGGGCCTCCCGGAGCACGGCCACTGGTACGAGCTGGACACGGACGTGCCCCTGCCGACCCTGACGGAGTACCACGCCGACCGCGCCGCCTTCGCCGACTTCACCGGCCGTGCCGCATTCGGGGAGGCGCCGTCGGCCCCCGCGGGCGCACTCCCGGAGGGCGCGGACCGGCTGATACGCCTCGGCGGCCTGCGCGCGGACACCAGCCTGGTCGTGGACGGCACCACCGGGCAGCTGCTGAGCTGGAGCGAGTCCGACGGGGCCCTGCGCCCGCTCGACGCGGACGTCTCCACACTGGCGTTCGCGGTCTGGCTGGTGCACCGGGCGGGTGAAGTGCCGGGGTGTCAGGACTGAGCGGTGGGCGTCGCGGGAAATGCGAGGGTGATCCGTCCGCCCATGCCTTCCCGGGAGTCTCCGTGGGGCGAGTCGACGAGACCGACCGCACGGTGGAGTTGTCCGGATACACCGGCTGCCGCGGTGACGTCCAGGCGGTGCTTCCTCCGGACTCGGCGAGCAGGACCGAGCTGTTCACCAGCGTCCGGTTCACCGACTCACCGGCCGACCCGCTGACCGACTGAGCGACCGGCTGCCCGACCGGCCGACCGACCGGCGGGGCGTCAGTCGCGTCCGGTCATATGGGCGAGGGTCTGTTCGGCGGAGTCGGGCGCGAAGGCACCGGTGAGTCCCTCGGCTGCGCCCGCGGCGGCCTCCGCCGAGCGGGGCAGCAGGACGTCCTCGTAGGCGGTGAGGGCGTCCTCCACGGTCGGCCCGGTGGCCACGGCACGGGCGAGGTCGGCGCCGTCGAGCATGGCGAGGTTCGCGCCCATCCCGGAGAAGGGGGACATCAGGTGGGCGGCGTCGCCCAGGAGGGTGACGCCGGGGGTGCGGGTCCAGGTGTGGGGGACGGGCAGGGCGTACAGGGGGCGGTTGGTGTAGCCGGTGTCGGTGTCGGTGATGAAGCCGGTGAGGCTCTCGCCCCACCCGGCGAACTCCTGGAGCAGGGCCTCCCGTACGGCATCCGGGTCGGCCAGGTCGAGACCGGCACGCCGGTGCCAGTCCTCGGCGGTGCGCATGCCGACGTAGACGCGGATGTGTCCGCCGCTGTTGCGCTGGGCGACAAAGCCCCGGTTGTCGTCGAGGGCCATCAGGGTGCCCCGGCCGGTGAGGGCGGCGAGCCGGGGGTGGCGGATGTCGGAGTCGTCGAGTCCGGTCTCCACGAAGGTGACGCCGGTGTAGCCGGGCACGGCGTCGGACAGCAGCGGCCGCACCCGTGACCAGGCGCCGTCGGCGCCCACGAGCAGATCGGTCCCGACGGTGGCGCCGTTGGCGAAGTGCAGCCGATGGGTGCCGTCGCCGAGCACCTCGGCCCGCTCCAGCCGGTGGCCCCAGCGGACGGTGCCCGGGGCGAGGGAGCCCAGCAGGATGGCGCGCAGTTGACCGCGGTCGATCTCGGGGTTGCCCTCCGCGGGGTCGGCCTCGGGCGGGACGGCGTCGAACACGATCCGTCCGTCGCGGCCGGCCAGCCGCATCTGCTGACCCTCCGGCCGGGCCGACTTCAGGAACTCCTCCCACAGTCCGGCCTCGCGCAGGGCCCGCGCGCCGGAGTCGGGGTGCATGTCGAGGGTGCCGCCCTGGTCGCGGGTGGCGGGGGAGGCGTCCAGGTCGTAGACGGTGGCGGCGATGCCGTGCCGCTGGAGGATCCGGGCGCAGATCAGGCCGCCGGGACCGGCGCCGATGATCGCGATACGGGGGGCGTCGGAGGTCATGAGGTGCTCCGGGGGTCGCAGGTGTGGGGCGGGAAGTGTGCTGCTGCGGGGCGGAGTCGGGCCATGGCGGGCGGCCCGGTCGTCGACGCCCCAATCCAAAAAAGCACACCGACCCAAAAAGTGCAACGACACAACTTATTACTCCACACACCTTGCGGTACGATCCAATCGTGACTGAACCCCTCGGCCGTCGTGAGCGCAAGAAGGCCGCCACCCGCCGCTCCCTCGCGGACGCGGCCCTGCGCCTCTTCCTCGAACGCGGCTACGACCAGGTGACCTTGCGGGACATCGCCGACGCGGCCGATGTGTCGACCACCACCCTGCTCAAGCACTTCCCCGCCAAGGAGGCACTGGTCTTCGACGAGGAGTCCGACCAGGAGGCGGCTCTCGTCGCCGCCGTGCGCGACCGCGCACCGGGCCGGTCCATCCCCGGTGCCCTGTGCGCCCACCTCAAGCGGACCCGCGCCCACCCCGGTGACTCCGGCACCGAGTTCGGCTCCTTCGTGGCACTCGTACGCGACACACCCGCCCTCGCCGAGTACGCCCACCGGATGTGGATGCGCCACCAGGACGCCCTGGCCCGCGCCATCGCCGAGGAGAGCGGCGCCGACGCCCTCCGCTGTGCCGCCCTGGCCCGCTTCGCCCTGGAGTCCACCGCCCTCGCCGACCGCGCCCCCGCCCCGGACGCGGCCCTCGACGCGGCCTTCACCCTCCTCGAACACGGCTGGCCGGGCCCCTGAAGCGCCCTTAGGGCGGCCCGGAGGGGAGGGTTGGCCGAACCCTGGCCCTAGGGCCAAAGTCCGGCCGATCACCTTCTCCGGACAGGAGTCAAGCGGCTCTGAGCCTCTTACTCTGGCCGCATGGCAGCCCTCGAACCCCGTGACGCCGATGTCGTCCCCGCCGTAGTGCCCGTCAGTGGTGCCGGTGTGCTGAGCCGGGCCTACCGGGCGCTCAGTATCGGGATCGTCTCGGTCATCGTGCTCATCGCCTTCGAGGCGACCGCCGTCGGGACCGCGATGCCGGTCGCGGCACGGGAGCTGGACGGGCTGCCCCTGTACGCCTTCGCGTTCTCCGCGTACTTCACCACCAGCCTGTTCGGCATGGTGCTGGCCGGTCAGTGGTCGGACCGCAGCGGGCCGCTGGCCTCGCTGGCCTGGGGGATCGCCGCGTTCGCCGCCGGGCTGCTGCTGTCCGGGACGGCCGGGGCGATGTGGCTGTTCATCCTGGGGCGCGCGGTCCAGGGGCTCGGCGGCGGGCTGGTGATCGTCGCCCTGTATGTCGTGGTCGGCCGCGCCTACCCGGAGCCCCTGCGGCCCGCGATCATGGCCGCGTTCGCGGCGGGCTGGGTCGTCCCCTCCGTGGTCGGCCCGCTGGCCGCGGGCACGGTGACCGAACAGCTCGGCTGGCGCTGGGTGTTCATCGGCATCCCGGTCCTGGTGGTGTTCCCGCTGGCCCTCGCGCTGCCACAGATACGGCGCCGGGCGGGCGGCCCCGCAGAGGAGGCCGTGGCCGCACCCCTCGACTCCCGCCGCATCCGCCTGGCCCTCGGCATCTCGCTCGGCGCCGGTTTTCTCCAGTACGCCGCCCAGGACCTGCGCTGGGTGTCGCTGCTGCCCGGCCTGGTGGGCGCCGCGCTGATCGTGCCGTCCGTGCTGCGGCTGCTGCCCCGCGGCACCTACCGGGCGGCCCGCGGACTGCCGTCCGTGGTGCTGCTGCGCGGGATCGCGGCGGGCTCCTTCGTCGGGGCGGAGAGCTTCGTCCCGCTGATGCTGGTCACCCAGCGGGGCCTGTCGCCGACGCTGGCCGGACTCTCCCTCGCGGCGGGCGGCGGCACCTGGGCGCTCGGCTCGTACCTTCAGTCGAGGCCGCGCCTGGAACCGTACCGGGACCGGCTCACGGCCCTCGGCATGATCGTGGTCGCGGCCGCGATCGCGACGGCGCCGACGGTGCTGGTGCACGCCGTGCCCGTGTGGACCGTCGCCGTCGCCTGGGCGTTCGGCTGCTTCGGCATGGGCCTGGTGATCTCCTCCACCAGCGTGCTGCTGCTGAAGCTGTCGCCCCCCGAGGAGGCGGGCGCCAACTCGGCGGCCCTCCAGATCTCCGACGGCCTCTCCAATGTCGTGCTGCTCGCCGCGGGCGGTGCCGCGTTCGCCGCGCTCGGCGGCGGCACGGTCGCCCACACGGCCTCCGCGGCCACCGCCGACGGCGCCCATCCGGCCGCCTTCGCCGCGGTGTTCCTGCCCATGGCGGCGGTCGCGCTGGCGGGGGCCTGGGTGGCGACCCGGCTGCACGAGCGCTGACCCCGGCGCCGCCGGGCCGCCGTACTCCGTGATCTGTGACCCCCGTCGCACCACAGGGGGATGAGGTGCCGTCGCCCCGTGGAGCGGCCTGCCGCACCGGTAGGGTGGCCCGGTTGTCATACGTAGCCGAGCCGCCCCCGACCCCCACCGAACCCGGAGACCGTGACTACCTCCCGCCCGTCGCCCGCCGCCACCCTCCACGGCGAGCCCTCCCGGCCCACCACCGCCTCCGCGCTCACCGGCGGTTCCTCGCACCATCTCTCCCCGGCCTTCCCCGGCCGCGCTCCCTGGGGCACCGCCAGCAAGCTGCGTGCCTGGCAGGAAGGGGCGTTGGAGAAGTACGTCCAGGAGCAGCCGCGCGACTTCCTCGCCGTCGCCACCCCCGGCGCCGGCAAGACGACCTTCGCGCTGACGCTCGCCTCCTGGCTGCTGCACCACCATGTCGTGCAGCAGGTGACGGTGGTGGCGCCGACCGAGCACCTGAAGAAGCAGTGGGCGGAGGCCGCCTCGCGGATCGGGATCAGGCTCGACCCCGAGTACAGCGCCGGACCGCTCAGCCGGGAGTACCACGGTGTCGCCGTCACCTACGCGGGCGTCGGCGTGCGGCCCATGCTGCACCGCAACCGGGTCGAGCAGCGCAAGACGCTCGTCATCCTCGACGAGATCCACCACGCCGGTGACTCCAAGTCCTGGGGCGAGGCCTGCCTGGAGGCGTTCGAGCCCGCGACCCGCCGCCTCGCCCTGACCGGTACGCCGTTCCGCTCCGACACCAACCCCATCCCCTTCGTGGCCTACGAGGAGGGGGCCGACGGGATCCGGCGGTCCGCCGCCGACTACACCTACGGATACGGCTCCGCGCTCTCCGACGGTGTGGTGCGGCCCGTCATCTTCCTCTCCTACAGCGGCCAGATGCGCTGGCGCACCAAGGCGGGCGACGAGATCGCCGCCCGGCTCGGCGAGCCCATGACCAAGGACGCCGTCAGCCAGGCCTGGCGCACCGCCCTCGATCCGCGCGGCGAGTGGATGCCGAGCGTGCTGCGCGCCGCCGACCAGCGGCTGACCGAGGTCCGCAAGGCCATCCCGGACGCGGGCGCCCTGGTCATCGCCACCGACCAGGACTCGGCCCGCGCCTACGCCAAACTCATCCGGGAGATCACCGGGCACAAGGCGACCCTGGTGCTGTCCGACGACACGGGAGCCTCGGACCGTATCGACGAGTTCAGCGGCAGCGACGACCGCTGGATGGTCGCCGTCCGCATGGTGTCCGAGGGTGTCGACGTGCCGCGCCTCGCCGTCGGGGTGTACGCGACCACCATCTCCACCCCGCTCTTCTTCGCCCAGGCCGTCGGCCGTTTCGTACGGTCCCGGCGCCGCGGCGAGACCGCCTCCGTCTTCCTCCCGACCGTGCCCGACCTGCTCACCTTCGCCAATGAGATGGAGCGGGAACGCGACCACGTCTTGGACAAGCCGAAGAAGGACGCCGAGGAGGACCCGTACGCCGAGTCCGAGCAGGAGATGGACGAGGCCAACCGGGAGCAGGACGAGGACACCGGCGACCAGGACATGCTGCCCTTCGAGGCGCTGGAGTCCGACGCGGTCTTCGACCGGGTGATGTACAACGGCGCCGAGTTCGGCATGCAGGCCCACCCGGGCAGTGAGGAGGAGCAGGACTACCTCGGCATCCCGGGCCTCCTGGAGCCGGACCAGGTGCAGCTGCTGCTCCAGAAGCGGCAGGCCCGGCAGATCGCGCACAGCCGCAAGAAACCGGACGAGGACGCCGATCTGCTCGAACTGCCCGCCGAACGGCGGCCGGTGGTCACCCACAAGGAACTGCTGGAGCTGCGCAAGCAGCTCAACACGCTGGTCGGCGCCTACGTCCACCAGAGCGGCAAGCCGCACGGCGTGATCCACACCGAGCTGCGCCGGGTGTGCGGCGGTCCGCCGAGCGCCGAGTGCACCGGGGGCCAGCTGCGGCAGCGGATCGCCAAGGTCCAGGAGTGGGCCACGCGGATGCGGTGAGGCGGCGCCCGCGCCCGGGCCCCGTCGCGGCTTCCGCGCCGGGGCTCGTACATATCGCCGTAAAGCGAATCGTCGGGTACCGCCGTCGACCGGATTGTGGACAGAGACTTCCGCTCAGCGGACCGTATCGCCTACTGTCCCGCTACGCACACGCCTCGTGGCAGCGCCGCCGCGGAGCGCAGCCGTGAAGCGACCGAGCCCGGGAGCCGCCCGGGCCGCCGTCCGATCGGCGGCCGCTGAAGCGCGTCGCCGACGGGACTCGGCGACGCATCCGCCGCGAGGTGGCCGCCGTCCTCACCACTAAGGAGTGGGCGTCGTGACCGCGGAGACCTCCCAGACGCTGGACCGGGGCCTCAGGGTCCTCAAACTGCTGGCCGACTCGGACCACGGGCTGACGGTCACCGAACTCTCCCTGCGGCTGGGGGTCAACCGGACCGTGGTGTACCGGCTGCTGGCCACGCTGGAGCAGCACTCCCTGGTGCGCCGGGACCTCGGCGGCCGCGCCCGGGTCGGTCTCGGGGTGCTGCGGCTGGGCCGCCAGGTGCATCCGCTGGTACGGGAGGCCGCGCTGCCCGCGCTCCGGGCGCTCGCCGAGGACATCGGCGCGACCGCCCATCTCACCCTGGTCGACGGCGCGGAGGCGCTGGCGGTCGCCGTGGTCGAGCCGTCGTGGACCGACTACCACGTGGCGTACCGGGCCGGCTTCCGCCATCCGCTCGACCGGGGGGCCGCCGGGCGGGCCATACTCGCCGCCCGCAGGCAGCCGATGGCCGACCCCGTCTGCACCCTCACCCACGGGGAGCTGGAGACCGGGGCGAGCGGGGCGGCCGCGCCGCTGCTCGGGGTGAACGGGATCGAGGGCAGCGTGGGCGTCGTCATGCTGTCGGACTTGGTGCCCGAACGGGTGGGGCCGCGGGTGGTGGACGCGGCCCGCGAGGTGGCGGAGGCCCTGCGCTGACGGCGGGCACCGCCCGCGCCGTACGACCCGCCCGCGCCGTCGTACGACCCGCCTGCGCCGTCGTACGTCCCGCCCCCGCGCGCGTTGCCGCGCGGATCGTCCGCCGCCCCCGCGTCCGGTCGCCGCGCGGCCCGGCCGACCCGCGGCCGGGAGGCGTCCTCGCGTTAGATTGATCCCGTGCTCTCTCGCCTCTCCCGCCCCAAGGCCGTCGCCCTCTGCGCCCTGCCCGTCGTGGCCCTGCTCGCCACGGCCCTGCTCGCACCGCTGCCGTTCTCCGTGGCGCAGCCCGGTCTGACGGCGAACGTCCTCGGCGAGAACAAGGGCACGCCCGTGATCACCATCAGCGGGGCACCCACCCGCACCACGTCCGGCCAGCTGCGGATGACGACCATCGAGGCGACCGGCCCCGACGCCCAGGTCTCGTTCGGTGATGTGCTCGACGGCTGGTTCCGCACGGACCGCGCGGTGATGCCGCGGGACGCGGTCTATCCGAGCGGCAACAGCGTCCAGCAGATCGAACAGCACAACGCCCAGCAGATGCAGCAGTCCCAGGACGAGGCGGGCCGCGCGGCGCTGCGGTATCTGCGCGTCAGCGAGAAGGACGTCAAGGTCACGCTGAAGCTCGCGGATGTCGGCGGCCCCAGCGCGGGCCTGCTGTTCACCCTGGGGATCATCGACAAGCTGGACGGCAACGGCGCGGGCGGCGACCTCACCGGCGGCCGCACCGTCGCCGGTACGGGCACGATCGATGCCTCCGGCACGGTGGGCCCGGTCGGCGGCGTCGGCCTCAAGGTGCAGGCGGCCCGCCGCGACGGGGCGACGGTCTTCCTGGTCCCGAAGGCGGAGTGCGCCGACGCGCGGGCGGAACTGCCCAAGGGGCTGCGCCTGGTGTCGGTGACCACCCTGAGCGGTGCGGTCCAGGCGCTGGTGCACCTGGAGAAGAACAGCGGCCCGGTACCGGGCTGTTAGCCCGGATCCGCCCGACTCGCCTGTTCCCGGGGCGAGTTGGGGAGTGGCCGCAGGGCGGGATCTACCACAACTGCCCGAATGGCGAACGGGTTTCGCGGCATACACAGCAGGTGGTTTCCAGGGGCTCTTCAGGAGCCTCTCGTTCCGCTATGTTGTTACCGCTCCGTAGTCCCCGCCCCACCAGGCATGACGGCCCTGCTCGTGGCATGCGTGCGCGCAGGCTCGGGACGGGGTCGGGGCGCGCCGCTCGGGCCCCTCGCGCCCCGCTCACCGAAAGCCCCTTTCGTGACCGTCTCCCTGTACGAGGTCCGGCCGGCCGGTCGGCATGCGGCAGTGCCCACGGGCAGCCTGTTCCGCCGGGTCTACGCACCGCGCGCCTGCGACGCGCTCGCCTACTCCATGGCGACCTACGCCATGCCGCTGGTGGTGCTCGCGACCACCGGCTCCGCCTCCCTGACCGGCCTGGCGTTCGCGCTGGAGTGGATACCCCGGGTGGCCGCGTTCAGCTTCGCCGGTGATCTGGTGGACCGGAGCGGCGCGGCCATCGTCTGCTTCGTCGCCTCGCTGCTGCGGGCCCTGCTGGTGGCGGGCGCCGGTGTCGTCCTCGTCCTGCTGCCCCGGGGCACGGCCGAGACCGCGACGGTCATCGGGCTGGCCGCCGTGACCGGGGCCCTCACCCAGTTCAGTTTCATCGCCAACGAGGCGGTCGGCGCCGTCGTCAGCCGACGCGCCGGAGGGCAGTCCCACCAGGTGCAGTCGGTGCTGATCGGCATCGACCAGACAGCCACCCTGATCGGCCCGGCCCTGGGCGGCGTCCTGCTGCTGACCGGCCCGACCCGGATGCTCGCCGGTCTG
Organism: Streptomyces sp. NPDC052040; assembly: GCF_044548405.1. Lineage (NCBI taxonomy): Bacteria > Bacillati > Actinomycetota > Actinomycetes > Kitasatosporales > Streptomycetaceae > Streptomyces > Streptomyces sp. NPDC052040. The sequence continues at coordinate 19,035 of NZ_JBIUBV010000002.1, forward strand.
AGCGTGCTGTCCTTCCTGTCGGCCGGTCTCGCCCTCCAGACCCCGCCCACCCCCCTGCGCGCCGGACAGGCCGCACGCGCCGCCGGAAAGGGAACGGGCGGACGGGGAACGGGCGGTGGCATGCGGGAGGGGTGGGAGACACTGCGGTCGCTGCCCTCGCTGCGGCGGCTGGTCACCGGACTCGCCTGCTCCAATCTCGTCCTCGGCCTGCTCCAGTCGGCGAGCCCGGTCCTGGTGGAGGGCCGCTTCGGCCGGTCCCCGGCCGCCGTGGGCACGCTCTGGTCCGTGTCGGCCGCCGCCACCCTGGTCGTGGTCGCCTGCTGCCGGTTCGCGCTGGGCCGGGCGGGGCTGTGGGGGGTCGGCGTCATCAGCGGGACGGTCGCGTCGGCCGCTGCGCTCGCCGTGCCCTGGGCCCCCTCCTACGCCGGGTACACGGCGCTGGTCGCCCTCTTCATGGCTGCCGACGGAGGACTCACCGTCGTGCTGCGCACCCTGCGCTCGCTGACCATCCCGCCCGCCGCCTTCGGCACGACCCTCTCCCTGACCATCCTGATCCTGCTGCTGCCCTTCCCCGTGGCGGGCGTGGCCCTGGCCGTCACCCCGCCCCCGTATCTGACCCAGGTCATGGGCGCCTGCGGCGTGGTGCAGGCGCTGACCCTGCTCATCACCTTCGTACGGCTGCGCACCGACCCCGTCCTGCGGGCTCCCGCGCCCCCGGCCCGCGACGACTGACCGGCTCGACGGCTCCGCCCACCCGCAGCCCCTCGCACCCCTCGCCTACGTCAAATCCCGGTCCCGCGCCGCCTGTTCCACCAGCGGGATGATCCGCAGCGGCACCGGGTTCTCCATGACGATCGCCGTCGCGGCACGGACGATGCCCTCGAAGCCGACCACCCGGTCGATCACCCGCTGGAGATCGGCGTTCGAGCGGGCCACCAATCGGCACAGCATGTCCCCGCTGCCGGTGGTGGTGTGCAGTTCCAGGACCTCGGGCACGGTCGCCAGATGCGCCCGTACGTCCGACCCCTGCCCCTGGCGGATCTCCAGCGTCGCGAACGCGGTGACGGGATAGCCGAGGGCGGCCGGGTCCACCTGTGGCCCGAAGCCGCGGATCACCCCCTGCGACTGGAGACGGTCCAGCCGCGCCTGGGCCGTGCCCCGGGCGACCCCCAGCCGCCGGGACATCTCCAGCACCCCGATGCGCGGCTCGCGGGCCAGCAGCACAATGAGCCGGGCATCCAGATGATCGATCGCCACGTCGTACTCCCTGATGGTCATCCTGTACAGAACGCCCGGCGGTCCGGGCATCCTGCTGTGCAGAATGCCCAGTGGATGCACAAACTATTGCGCACCTTGCGGAGAGGGGTGAGGCTGCGAACATGACGCAGACCACACACCACACCCCCGGCACCGCGCGCGAGGCAGACCCCTTCCCGGTCAAGGGAATGGACGCGGTCGTCTTCGCCGTGGGCAACGCCAAGCAGGCCGCGCACTACTACTCCACCGCCTTCGGGATGCGGCTCGTGGCCTACTCCGGACCGGAGACGGGAAGCCGCGAGACCGCCTCGTACGTCCTGGAGAACGGCTCCGCCCGCTTCGTCTTCACCTCGGTCATCAAGGCCGCCACCGACTGGGGACGCTTCCTCGACCGGCATGTGGCCGAGCACGGCGACGGTGTGGTCGACCTCGCCATCGAGGTCCCGGACGTGCGCGCCGCGTTCGCCTACGCCGTCGAGCACGGCGCCGCCCCGGTCACCGAGCCCTACGAGGTGAAGGACGAGCACGGCGTCGTCGTCCTGGCCGCGATCGCCACCTACGGCGAGACCCGCCACACCCTGGTCGAGCGCAGCGGCTACGACGGCCCCTACCTCCCCGGCTACATCACCGCCCGTCCGATCGTCGAGCCGCCGGAGCACCGCACCTTCCAGGCGATCGACCACTGCGTCGGCAACGTCGAACTCGGCCGGATGAACGAGTGGGTCGAGTTCTACAACAAGGTCATGGGCTTCACGAACATGAAGGAGTTCGTGGGCGACGACATCGCGACCGAGTACAGCGCCCTGATGTCCAAGGTCGTCGCCGACGGGACGCTCAAGGTCAAGTTCCCGATCAACGAGCCCGCGATCGCCAAGAAGAAGTCCCAGATCGACGAGTACCTGGAGTTCTACGGCGGCCCGGGCGTCCAGCACATCGCGCTCAACACCAACGACATCGTCCGCACGGTCCGTACGATGCGCGCGGCCGGAGTGGAGTTCCTCAACACCCCGGACTCCTACTACGACACCCTCGGCGAGTGGGTCGGCGACACCCGCGTCCCGATCGACACCCTGCGCGACCTGAAGATCCTCGCCGACCGCGACGAGGACGGTTATCTGCTCCAGATCTTCACCAAGCCGGTCCAGGACCGTCCGACGGTCTTCTTCGAGATCATCGAGCGGCACGGCTCCATGGGCTTCGGCAAGGGCAACTTCAAGGCCCTGTTCGAGGCGATCGAGCGCGAGCAGGACCGGCGCGGAAACCTGTGACCCGCCCCCGCGGGGGGGGCCCCCCGCCCCCCCCCGCGCCCCCCCCCCCCGCCGGCCCCCCCCCGGGGGCCCCCCCCGGGGGCCCCGGGCCCCCCGCCCCCCCCCCCCGCCCCCCCGGGGGGGCCCCCCCCG
>NZ_JBIUBV010000002.1:21699-376552 GCF_044548405.1 Streptomyces sp. NPDC052040
CCGCACGCGCCAACCAACCCGCGCGTTTGGGGGGGGCGGGCCGCCCCCCCGCCCGCGGGGCAACCGGGGCCCCCCCCCCGCGGGGGCCCGCCCCCCCCCCCCCCCCCGCGCCCGCACTCCGGGCGGCTCCCCGGAGCGGTCACGGCCTCGGCGACGCGGCCACGTCGTCCGGCCCCTCGTCCACCGGCGGGTCGCCCAGCTCCCCCAGCGCGCTCCGCGCCGCCCGGGCCAGCAGCGGGGAGAAGTACGGGTTGATGCGCAGCGCCTCCGCCAGATGGCGCCGGGCGGGCCCGGTCCGGCCGAGGGAACGCTCGATCTCCCCGCGGTGGTACGCGAACAGCGCGGCCCGCGTCCTGTCCCCGTGCGCCGGATCCGTGGCCCGGACGGCGAACCGCAGCGCCTCCTCGTCCTCCCCGGCCCGGTGCAGCGCCCAGCCCAGCGCGTCCGCCGCCCGGGCGCCCGGCTGCCGCCGCCACTCCCGCCGCAGCACCCGCACCGCCCGGCGCGGATCCCCGTGGTCCGCCTCCAGCAGCCCCCGCACCAGCGCTCCGTGCACCCCGTCCGCCCGGTCCCGGCGCACCCACTCCCGCGTCAGGGCGTAGGTCCGCCCCGCCTCCTTCGCCCGGCCCAGCGACTCGTAGAGCTCACCCAGTTCCAGCGCGATGCCCGGCGCCGGATGGAGCGCGAGCGCCTTCCGGTACGACTCCACCGCCTCCTCCGCCCGGCCCAGCGCGGCCAGCGCGCGCCCCCGCCCGGCCAGCGCCGTGCACCGCTCGGGATCGAGCCGCAGCGCCCCCTCGGCATACCGCAGCGCCGTTACGGGATCGCCCTGCGCCCACGCCAGTTCACCCGCCTCCTCCGCATACGCGGCCTGCTCCGCGGGGCCCGCCGCCCGCGCCGCCGCGTCCGCCAGCAGCGCCGCCGCGTCCTCGAACCGCCCCTGCTCGCCGTAGACCCGCGCGGCCAGCGCCATCGCCGCGGGCCCCCGGTTCAGCGCGAGCAGCCGGTCCAGGGCCAGGCGCGCGGCCGGTTCCCTGCCGAGCCCCTCGTACGCCTCCACCAGCGGCGGATACATCGTCCACACCCCCGGCGCCGACCGCACGGCCCGCTCGCCCCACCGCCTCGCCGCCCGGTGGTCCCCGCGCGCGTTGGCCAGCGCGGCCAGCCCGGCCAGCGCCTCGCTGTTCTGCCACCCGCTCACCCGCAGCGAGGCCCGCAGCGCCTCCTCCGCCCGGGGGAAGCTGCGGGTGTCGGCCGTGCGGGCGCCCTCCGCCACATACGCGGCCCCGAGCACGGCCCAGGCCCGGCCGTCGCGCGGCCGGTTCCGCAGCCGGGCCTCCCGGTCGGCGACGAGTGCCGTCAGCTCGGGCAGCGCGGCCGGAACCCCGGCCGCGACGGCGGTCCGGGCCCGCGCCACCGCGGCCGGTGCGGGCACCGTGCGCTCCTGCCCGGTCAGCAGCACCGCCGCCGTCGTGCCGCCGAGGACGGCACATCCGGCCACCGTGCCGACGAGCGCCGTGCGGAGCGCGGGGGAGCGACGGGAGCGGCGTACGTCCTGCTGTTCGATCTCCATGCCGGACACCATGCGCCCGTACGAGGATCACACCGCGACAGCCGGGGCCCCGCGCCGAGCGGTTTCACACCGATGGGCCCGCCGCCCGCCCGCTCTCCGCCGCCCGCGCCCGCGGGGTTCCCCTGGCCGCCCCCGGGTGCGACGCTGTGATCATGAGCCGTATCGAAGCCCCGCGCGACGACCTCACCGGCGGCCTCCTCGACCGCCTCCGGGAGGGCCTGCCCGCGGAGGCCGTGCTGGCCGACCCCGACATCACGGCCTCCTACGCGAACGACATGGCGAGCTTCTGCGCCGCCGGAACCCCTGCCGTGGTCGTGCTGCCGCGCACCGTCGAGCAGGTCCAGCACATCCTGCGCACCGCCACCGAGCTGCGGATCCCCGTCGTCCCGCAGGGTGCCCGCACCGGCCTGTCGGGCGGGGCGAACGCCTCCGAGGGCTGCATCGTGCTCTCGCTCACGAAGATGGACCGGATCCTGGAGGTCAATCCGGTCGACCGCATCGCCGTCGTGGAGCCCGGCGTCGTCAACGCCACGCTCGCCCGGGCGGTGCACGAGCACGGCCTGACCTATCCGCCCGACCCCTCCAGCTGGGAGATGTGCACGATCGGCGGCAACATCGGCACCGCCTCCGGCGGCCTGTGCTGCGTCAAGTACGGGGTGACGGCCGAGTACGTCCTCGGCCTCGATGTAGTCCTCGCCGACGGGCGCCTGCTGTCCACCGGCCGCCGTACCGCCAAGGGGGTCGCCGGATACGACCTCACCCGGCTCTTCGTCGGCTCCGAGGGGTCGCTCGGTGTCGTCGTCCGCGCGGTCCTCGCGCTGAAGCCGAAGCCCCCGCAACAGCTGGTGCTGGCGGCCGAGTTCGCGTCGGCGGCCGAGGCCTGCGACGCGGTGTGCCGGATCATGGCGGGCGGCCATGTGCCGTCCCTGCTCGAACTGATGGACAGGACGACCGTCCGGGCGGTCAACGACATGGCGCGGATGGGCCTGCCGGAGACCACCGAGGCGCTGCTGCTCGCCGCCTTCGACACCCCGGACCCGGCGGCGGACCTCGCCGCGGTCGGCGCGCTGTGCGAGGCCGCGGGCGCCACCGGGGTCGTCCCGGCCGAGGACGCGGCCGAGTCCGAACTCCTGCTCCAGGCGCGCCGGTTGTCGCTCACCGCGCTGGAGGCCGTCAAGGGCACCACGATGATCGACGACGTGTGCGTCCCCCGCTCCCGGCTCGGCGACATGCTCGAAGGGGTCGAGCGGATCGCCGGGAAGTACGGCCTCACCATCGGGGTCTGCGCCCACGCGGGCGACGGCAACACCCACCCGACCGTCTGCTTCGACGCCCAGGACCCGGACGAGGCGCGCCGCGCCCGCGAGTCCTTCGACGAGATCATGCAACTCGGCCTGGAACTCGGCGGAACCATCACCGGTGAGCACGGTGTGGGGGTGCTGAAGAAGGAGTGGCTGGCACGCGAGATCGGCCCGGTGGGCGTGGAGTTGCACCGCTCGATCAAGCAGGCCTTCGACCCCCTGGGCATCCTGAACCCGGGCAAGGTCTTCTGACCGGGGGCCGCCGCGGGTCACATGGCCGCCGCGGCGGAGACCGGTGATGCGAACGAACGCACGTTTAGGAGAACTTCCTTTCGGTGCGCGTTCCGGGTATGTGAAGGGCGTGCGCGCTATCGCCCGGAAAGGGGTGGGTAGGGGCGGAGGGGCCGTACCCCCTGCCCGCTTCTGATAGATGTGGATGCCCACACAGAGCTGTGGACGCCCACACAACCCCCCGAGCAGATACGGGACGACGGACATGACCGCCCCCACCCCGGCACCCGGCGACGACAGGCCCCGCGAAGGGTACTACCCGGATCCGTCCATTCCCGGATACGTCCGGTACTGGAACGGGGCCGCCTGGGTGCCCGGCACCAGCCGCCCGGCGCCCACCGACGGCGCCCCGCCGCCCCCGTCCGGCGCGGGCCCCGCGGGACCCGCCGTGGAGGAGACGGGACCCCACTTCTTCGACGAGGACCCGGCCGATGGACCCGCTCCGGCGGGCCCGCCCGCGGACCTGCACGGCGGCCGTCCGGCGGACGCCCCGGCCTGGGGCGCCGACCGCACCCGGCAGGCCGGGTTCGGCGGCGACCAGGACCGCCGGGTCTCCTGGGGCGCGCCCGAGAGCCCCGATCCGCGGCAGCCGGGCGCGGGCACCCCCGACGGCACCGCCGTCGTCCCGCCCGCCGCGTCCGGTCCGGCCGCGTCCGCCGAAGGGCCCGGGAGCACTGGGGGACCAGCCCCCTCCGAGAGCACCATGGCGTTCCGTTCGCTCTCCCCGCGTGCGGGGGAGCAGGGCGTGCGCCCGGAGGCACCCGGTGCCGCCCCGGCACAGCCCGCCGTTCCCGCCCAGGCCGCGCGGGGTGCCGCCCCCGCGCCCCACACTCCGGCTGCCCAGGCGCCGAACGCGCACGGCGCCCCCGCTCCGGCCGCCCAGGCCCAGGCCCGGCAGGCGCTGGGCCTGGGGTCGTCCCAGCCCGCCCCGCCGCACGCCGCCACCCCTGGGACACAGCCGCCCGCTGCACCGGGGCCCGCCGCGACCCCGGCCGCCCCGCAGCCCCCGACGGGTCCTGGGCAGCAGTCGCCCATGGGCCCCGGGCAGCAGCCCGCGACGGGTCTGCCGCAGCAGTCCGCGGGGCCCGGCACCCCCCTGACCTCGGGACCCGGCGGCGGCCAGCCCTCCTGGGCGCAGCAGGTGCATCTGCTGGCGAGCGCGGAGACCGGCGGGGACCAGCCGCCCGCGCCCTGGAAGCCGGTGGTGGAGGACCCGTTCCTGGCGGCCGCCCGGGCGCAGGCGGCGGCCCGGCCCGCGGGCCTCGCCAAGCGGCTGGCCGCCCGGCTGCTCGACACCCTGGTCCTGACGGCGGTCACCGGTGTGGCCGCGGTGCCGCTGACCGGCAAGGCGATCGACCACATCAACGGCAAGATCGACGCGGCCCGGCTGTCCGGCCGGACCGTGACGGTCTGGCTGCTCGACGGCACGACCTCGGTCTATCTGGCGATCGTGCTCGCGGTGCTGGTGGGCTTCGGTGTGCTCTACGAGGTCCTGCCCACCGTCCGCTGGGGCCGCACCCTCGGCAAGAAGCTGTGCGGTCTCGAGGTGCGGGACATCGAGGGCCATGAGCCCCCGGCCTTCGGCCCGGCCCTGCGCCGCTGGCTGGTCTACAGCCTTCCGGGCGTGCTCGGCGTCGGTGTCGTGGGCGTTCTGTGGTGCGTGTTCGACCGCCCCTGGCGCCAGTGCTGGCACGACAAGGCGGCGCACACCTTCGTGGCGGGCTGACCCGGACGGACCTCTACGGATGCGGAGCGGCGGGGTTCGCGGTCGACTCGGGCCATGAGCACCGAACCGCCGCCCCCCGGCTCCGGGGACTCTCCGGAGGACGACCCGTTCAGGAAGAAGGAGCCCCCGTCCTCCGCGGGCGGCGGCTCCGGGCCCCACTGGGGCCCGCAGCACGGCGGCGGCCCCCCGCCCGGCGGTGAACCCCCGCCCTACGGCTCACCGCCCCCCGGCGGTGAGCCCCCGCCCGGCGGCGCACCCCCGCCCCCCGGCGAGCCCCCGTACGGCACACCGCCACCCCCCGGCGGCCCCTACGGCACACCCCCGCCCGGCGGCGGTCCCTACGGAGAGGGCGGCCCCTACAGCGCGGGCCCCTACGGCCCGTACGGCGGCGGTCCCTACGGCGGCGGTCCCTACGGCGGTGCGGATCCCCTCGCCGGGATGCCCCCGCTGGCCGACAGCGGCAGACGCGTGCTCGCCCGGATCCTCGACATGATCCTCGTCGGGGTGGTGGTCTGGCTGCTCTCCTGGCTCTTCCACACCACCGAGTACAACGTGGAGACGGGCCGGATCGAGTACGGCAAGTCCGTGGGGCAGTCGGTGATCGCCGCGGTGCTCTACATCGCGTACGACACCGTGATGATCTCCCGCTCCGGCCAGACCGTCGGCAAGCGGCTGCTGAACATGCGGGTGGCCAATCTGCACGACGGCTCCACCCCCTCCGTGCAGACCGCGCTGGTCCGCGCGGCCGTCCTGTGGCTGCCGTTCGCGTTCTGCTGCGCCTGCGTCTGGACCGCGATCTGCGGCGGCTGGAGCTTCTTCGACCGGCCCTACAAGCAGGGGCTGCATGACAAGGCGGCCAAGACCGTGGAGGTCAGCACGGGATGAGCCGCCGCGGGTGACCGGCGTGGTGGCGGGTTGAGGAACCGGCGGGCCCGAGGAGAGGGCCCGCCGAGCCGTTTCAGGGGTTCGCCGGCTCGTGTGCGGACCCGGCGGCTGCCGCCGATCCGACGGACGCCGTGGGCCGCCCGGCCGCTACGGGCTCCCGGGCCCCGGACCGTGCGGCGGCCGAGGCGGACCTCGGCAGCGGGACCGTCACCGCGACGAGGAGACCGAGGGCGAGGGCCGCCAGGGCGATCACGGTGATCCCCACGCCCGAACTCGCCTGGGACAGCAGCAGCATGGCGAGCGTCGAGATGATCACGGTGCAGGAACCGTAGGCGAGCTGTGCGGCGTTCGGACGAGGCATGGCCATTCCTCGGGGGTGGGGTCCTCCCCCGGGTGCCTCTCGCGAATGGGGGAGCGGCGGACAGCTGCGGATGACTGCGGGCGGAGGCGGGGCAGTTGGGGCGTAGCCGGGAATCACGGGGTGACAACGGTGTCGGCAGGGCGGTCCCTTGCCGTTCCGACGATCCGCCCGTCGACCCTATTCGCCTGCATGCCCGAGGGGAACGGGCGGTAAGCGTGACCTGACCCACGGTGTCGAAGCATGGGGGGCGCACGGAGTCATACGTCCGCCGACCGGACGGCGGTGCGCGCCGGTTGGCGGACGGCCGTGCGGTCCGCGAGCCGTGCGTCTTACGTCCGTGAACCGTTGGTAAGACGTTCGCATGGCGAACATCTGCTTCTCTTAATGCAATTGACCTGTCCAAGTCAAGGTCTGTCTTTTCTCTTAAACCTCCGGTCAAATGTCGTCACTTGACGCACGCGTACCTCGCGCGGACCTCTCCTATGACCAGGACCCCCTTCCGCGTGTCCGGGCGCGTCGGGGAGGACCTCAAGTGACCAGTAGACCCTGGACGTTCAGAACGGGCGCGGCCGTGGTCGCGCTCGCGGCGGCCACCGCCACCCTGTCGGCCTCCGCTGCCGTGGCCCAGGACGGCGGGAAGGCCTCCGCGGCCCCCGTCGTCCGCCACGACCCGCAGCAGACCGCGGGCAGGGAGCACAACCTCGACGGGCCCCTGACCAGGACCCGCGAGGCCCAGCGCGAAGAGGCGCTCGACCGGGTCATATCCGGAAAGGCGGCGGTCACCGACCGCGGCGCCTCGAAGGTGGTGAAGCTCGGCAGCGGCAAGTACGTCGAACTCGCCCGCGAACGCACCGACAAGATCTTCACGATCCTCGTGGAGTTCGGCACCAAGACCTCGCAGTACGGCGGCACCGCGGGCCCCCAGCACAACCAGATCGCCGCGCCGGACCGCGCCAAGGACAACAGCACCGCCTGGCAGCCGGACTACAACCGGCAGCACTTCCAGGACCTCTACTTCTCCAAGGACCCGAAGAAGAACTCGCTCAAGCAGTTCTACGAGAAGGCGTCCTCCGGCCGCTACTCGGTCGACGGCACGGTCCAGGACTGGGTCAAGGTCGACTACAACGAGGCCCGGTACGGCACCAACAAGTGCCCCACCTGCGTGTGGAACCTGGTCAGCGACGCCCTCACCCAGTGGGTCGCCCAGCGCAAGGCCGCGGGCGCGACCGACGCGCAGATCAAGTCCGAGGTCGCCCAGTACGACCAGTGGGACCGCAACGACTACGACGGCGACGGCAACTTCAACGAGCCCGACGGCTACATCGACCACTTCCAGATCGTGCACGCGGGCGAGGACGAGTCCGCGGGCGGCGGCGCCCAGGGCGAGGACGCGATCTGGGCCCACCGCTGGTACGCCTACGGCACGGACGCGGGCAAGACCGGACCGGCCACCAACAAGCTCGGCGGCACCCAGATCGGCGGCACCGGTGTGTGGGTCGGCGACTACACCATCCAGCCGGAGAACGGCGGACTCGGCGTCTTCGCCCATGAGTACGGCCACGACCTCGGTCTGCCCGACAACTACGACACCACCGGCAACGCCGACAACTCCACCGGCTTCTGGGACCTGATGTCCTCCGGCTCCTGGCTCGGCGCGGGCAAGGACAGCATCGGCGACACCCCCGGCGACTTCACCGCCTGGGACAAGCTCCAGCTGGGCTGGCTGAACTACCGGACGGTCTCCTCCCGCGCCACCTCGCGGACGAAGATCGGGTACACGGAGTTCAACACCAAGGACCCGCAGGCCGTGCTGGTCACCCTGCCGAAGAAGACCGTCACCACCCAGCTGGTCACCCCGGCCAGCGGCTCCTACCAGTGGTGGAGCGGCAGCGGCAACGGCCTCAACAACACCCTGACCCGCGATGTCGACCTCACCGGTAAGCGCTCGGCCGCCCTCTCCCTCAAGGGCTACTACGACATCGAGCAGGACTACGACTTCCTGTACACGGAGGTCTCGGCCGACGGCGGCACCACCTGGAAGCCGGTGGACGGCACGGTGAACGGCGCCGCCGTCCCGCGGGACGCCAGCGGCCACCCCGCGCTCACCGGCAGCCGCGACGGCTACGCCGACCTGGTCTACCCGCTGGACGCCTACGCCGGCCAGAAGATCAAGCTGCGCTTCCGCTACGCCACCGACACCGGTGTGGCCAAGAAGGGCTTCGCGGCGGACGACATCGCCATCACCGCCGACGGCTCCGCCGTCTTCACGGACGGCGCCGAGAACGGCACCGGCGACTGGGCGGTGAACGGCTTCTCGGTCAAGGGCGCCTCCTACAGCGACCAGTACGCGCAGTACTACATCGCCGAGAACCGCCAGTACGTCTCGTACGACAAGACGCTGAAGAGCGGCCCGTACAACTTCGGCTTCGCGAACACCAGGCCGGGCTGGGTGGAGCACTACCCGTACCAGAACGGCCTGCTGATCTGGTACTGGGACACCTCGCAGGCGGACAACAACGTCAGCGAGCACCCCGGCCAGGGTCTGATCCTGCCCGTCGACGCCCACGCCAAGCCGCTGAAGTGGGCGGACGGCACCTATCTGCGCCCGCGCATGCAGGGTTTCGACTCCACCTTCACCCTGGAGCGCACGGACCCGGTCACGCTGCACACCAACGGCGTGGCCACCAGGATCAAGAGCCAGCGGGGCGTGTCGGTGTTCGACGACCACCGGGGCACGTACTACGACGCCGCGACCCCGTACGCGAGTGTGAAGGTCCCCGACACCCGTACGAAGATCCGGCTGCTGCACCAGACCAAGAGCGGCAGCGTACTGACGGTGGCGGTGCAGCCGTCCCGCTGACCGGATCCGGACGATCTTCCCCGGAGTGGAACGGCTCACAGGCTGAGTGACGTTTCCGCAGGTCAAAGCATGATCGGTCGTGACCCTCTGGCGGGTCGCGGCCGATCGTGTTTAGGTGCGTCCTGTGGCTCTCTTATTGACATCAGGTCTCACGGGGGTGTGATCAAGCATGGCCGCAGGAGGTTTCTGCAAGTTGCCGAGCGGCAGCGTGGTGGTGGCGCTGCACCTGCCCAGCCCGGGTTCGGCGGGCGGCTCCGTCCGTGTCCTCGTGCTCGCCCAGAACCGGGCCCGGGCGCTGACCCGGCTGCGCAATCTGGGCCTGCGTGCGGTCTATCTGCGCGGCAACGCGGCCCCGCCGACCCCCGACGAGATCACCGCGGTCCTGCACCACCCCGACGGCCTGATATGGCGCACGGCGCCGGACAGCGCGGGCCAGGAACTGTCGCAGGAGCTGTGGCACCCGATCAGGGCCCTGCTGCGGCAGTCCACCGCGCAGGCGTGAGCCCCGGGGCGGGGCGGGGCTACACCACCGGCTTGCCGGACAGCTCCACCCCGGCCTCCCGCATCTCCTCCAGCGCCCGCTCCGTGGTCTCCTCCATCACTCCGGCGGTCAGGTCGAGCAGCACCTGGGTGCGGAAGCCGTGGCGCACGGCGTCCAGGGCGGTGGCACGCACACAGTGGTCCGTGGCGATGCCCACCACGTCCACCTCGTCGACCTCCCGGGTCCGCAGCCAGTCGGCCAGCGCGTGCCCGTTCTCGTCGACCCCCTCGAAGCCGCTGTACGCCCCCGAGTAGGCGCCCTTGTCGAAGACGGCGTCGACCGCGCCGGAGGCGACCGCCGGGGCGAAGTTCGGGTGGAAGCCGACGCCCTCGGTACCGGCCACGGCGTGTGCGGGCCAGGTGCGCACATAGTCGGGGTTGTCGTCGAAGTGACCGCCCGGCGCGATGTGGCAGTCGCGGGTGGCGACCACATGGCGGTACCCGGCCGGGGCCTGTCCGATCAGCTCGGTGATCGCGGCGGCCACATCGGCACCCCCGGACACCGCGAGGCTGCCGCCTTCACAGAAGTCGTTCTGCACGTCTACGACGATCAAGGCGCGGCGCATGGTCGGTGTCCTTAGGGTCGGCAGCGGTACGACAGGGGGAGGGGCCCGGCCTTCTGTACGAACTACCGAGCCTAGACACTTCACGGGACGGACGGGAGGGGGCACGGGAGGGCCGGCCGGGTGCGTGGGTGCGCCGCCGTCGCATTCCCGTCGGCCGCCCGGCCCCGCAACCGGGTTCTGGTGCGCCCGGCGCGCCGGGCGGCCTCACCCGTACGCGGTCACCTGTATCCGGTTACGTCATCACCCGTCCCCGGTGACGCGGTCATCTGTACGCGGTGACGCAGTCACCTGTACTCGGTCGGAATCACCGGTTCCCCGCGGGACAGCTGGGTCGCCGACAGCGGCAGCCGGGCGCGCGCGGCCGCATGCCGGTCGCGGACGACGTCCAGCGGCTCCCGGGCGACGATCTGACCGCCCTTGACCAGCTCGACCAGCAGCTGCCGGTCCGCCAGGTCGTCCGGCACCGGTCCGGTGCCGATGACCTCGGCCTCCGCCACCCCGTGCTCGTCGGCCCGCCGCGCCGCCCACTTGCGGCCGCCGACGGAGGTCTTGCCGCCGCTCGACTTCTTCGCGACCGGCGTCAGCGCTGCCCCGGGGTCCGCCGACTCGGCCCGGGCGACGAGCTTGTAGACCATCGAACAGGTGGGGTGCCCGGAGCCCGTCACCACCTGGGTGCCCACCCCGTAGGCGTCCACCGGGGCGGCCCGCAGCGAGGCGATCGCGTACTCGTCCAGGTCCGAGGTCACGACGATCTTCGTATCGGTCGCGCCCAGTTCGTCGAGCTGCTGCCGCACCCGGTGCGCGACCAGCAGCAGATCACCGGAGTCGATCCGGACGGCGCCCAGTTCGGGCCCCGCGATCTCCACGGCCAGCCGCACCGCCTCGGCGACGTCGTAGGTGTCCACCAGCAGGGTGGTGCCCCGGCCCAGCGAGTCCACCTGGGCCCGGAAGGCGTCCCGCTCGCTGTCGTGCAGCAGCGTGAAGGCGTGCGCGGACGTCCCCACCGTGGGAATCCCGTACCGGAAACCGGCCGCCAGGTCCGAGGTGGTGGTGAAGCCGCCGACGTAGGCGGCCCGGGCGGCGGCCACCGCGGCCAGCTCATGGGTGCGGCGGGCGCCCATCTCGATCAGCGGCCGCCCGTCGGCGGCGGAGGACATCCGGGAGGCCGCGGCGGCCACCGCGGAGTCGTGGTTGAGGATCGACAGGATCACGGTCTCCAGGAGCACGCACTCGGCGAAGGAGCCCTCGACCCGCATCACCGGCGAGCCCGGGAAGTACACCTCGCCCTCCTGGTAGCCCCAGATGTCACCGCCGAAGCGGTATCCGGCCAGCCACTGGAGCGTCTCCTCGTCGACGATGCCGCGCTCCCGCAGAAACCCGAGGACACCCGCGTCGAAACGGAAGTTCTCCACCGCGTCCAGCACCCGCCCGGTGCCGGCCACCACGCCGTAGCGGCGGCCCTCGGGCAGGCGGCGGGTGAAGACCTCGAAGACCGAGCGCCGGTCGGCGGTCCCCGCCGCGAGGGCGGCCTGCACCATCGTCAGTTCGTAGTGGTCGGTGAAGAGCGCCGTCGAGGGCACGTCCACCGGCAGCCCAAGGTCCGCTACGCCCACCAAACTCTCCTCGTACATCACTTCGCCGGTACCCACGGGCCGTTGCCCGGTGGCCCGGGGCCCTCCCCGGGGTGGCACGACGGCCGATCGTACTCCCATTTCGTCAGTCTGACGATTTATGCCGGTGGTATGGGTGTCCGTTTGTGCGAGCACCCCCCTGGGATGGCAGCATGGGCCGTGTGACGGCTCCCGCACCCCTTGAGATCGAGAAGACCGAGTCGGCGGAGGAAGAGTTCGCCGTACCGGAACCGGACGTCCCCTGGGTGACGATCGTCCACAACGACCCGGTCAACCTCATGAGCTATGTGACCTACGTCTTCCAGTCGTACTTCGGCTACCCCAAGGACAAGGCCACCAAGCTCATGCTCGACGTCCACCACAAGGGCCGGGCGGTGGTCTCCAGCGGGACGCGCGAGGAGATGGAGCGCGACGTCCAGGCCATGCACGGCTACGGTCTGTGGGCCACCCTCCAGCAGGACCGCAAGTAGCCGACCGCAGACCCGTCAAGCAGCGAAAAGACCCCATGCCAGGACACTTCGAACCGCTCCCCGGCGGCGGCGCGGCCGTCGCGCTCGACGACGTCGAGATCTCCATCATCCGGTCGCTGGCCGTTCAGCTGCTGGAGCTCATCGGGCCCGGCCCGGCCGAGGACGCCCCCGACGACCCGCTCGCCGAACTCTTCGCGGAGGGCCCGAGCGAACCGCCCTCCGACCCGGTGCTGCGCCGCCTCTTCCCCGACGCCTACGGCGGCCCCGGCGGCGAGTGCCGCACGCCCGAGGAGGCCGAGGAGCGGCGCGCGTACTCCGCGGAGTTCCGCCGCTTCACCGAGAACGACCTGCGGGCGCGCAAGCGGGAGAGCGCCCTCGCGGTGATCCGCTCGCTGGACGGCCTGACCTCCGTGAGCGGCGAGGGCGGGGTCCTGAAGCTGACCCGCGAGGACTCCGAGCAGTGGCTCGTCGCCCTCAACGACCTGCGTCTGGCGATCGGTTCCCGCCTCGACATCCTTGACGAGGACGACACCGACCAGCTCTACGGGTTGCCGGACGACGATCCGCGCAAGCCGATGGTGATGGCCTATCTGTGGCTCGGCGGCCTCCAGGAGACCCTGGTCGGCACCCTGCTGACCTGAGGCGGGAGGCCCCGGCGCGCGCCGCGCCCGGCCGTCCGCGGGTGTCCGCTCAGAGGACGCTCAGATCCGCATAACGATCGCATCACCGTTGCGGCCGTATTTGCCTGACCTCACGGACTTTTGTCCGGTTCTTCCAGTGCGGTGCGTCACATGTCACACCACCGATCAATGTTGCGGCCGTGATAAATCTTCACGACCGCCCGAGGGACACCACCCATGTCCGCTCGGGTGCGCCACCGAGCCGGCAGATCGCCGGCCAGGCACAACTCCATTTCAATCCGGGGGGATCGGAACCCGATCCGAGGCCAAGGGACTGGCTCGGCTCGGCGTGGAGAAAGGCGCACCACATGACCTCATCGCAGGTCGGAAAGCAGTACGACGGCAGTGAGGCCGTGGGCGGCGACGCCCCCGAAGAGGGGTACGAGCGCGGGCTCGGCAGCCGCCAGGTCCAGATGATCGCCATCGGCGGCGCCATCGGCGTCGGCCTGTTCCTGGGGGCCGGGGCGAACATCGCCAAGGCCGGACCCAGCCTCATCCTCATGTACGCCCTCGCGGGCGTCATCATCTTCTTCATCATGCGGGCGCTCGGTGAGCTGCTCCTCTACCGCCCCGTCTCGGGTTCCTTCGCGGAGTACTCCCGCGAGTTCCTCGGCCCGTTCTTCGGCTACTTCACCGGCTGGACGTACTGGCTGATGTGGGTGGTGACCGGCATGGCCGAGCTGACGGCCGCCGCGATCTACGTCGACTACTGGGCCCCCTCGATCCCACGCTGGGTGACCGCCCTGGTCTTCCTGGTGGTGCTGTTCGTCGCCAACCTGATCTCGGTGAAGCTGTTCGGCGAGATCGAGTTCTGGTTCTCGATGGTCAAGGTCACCGCCCTGATCGGCATGATCGTGATCGGCCTCGGCGTGCTGACCTTCGGCTTCAGCGCGGCCGGTGACACCGCCTCGGTCTCCAACCTCTGGCAGTTCGACGGCTTCTTCCCCAAGGGCGTCGGCTCCTCCTTGATGACCCTCCAGGGCGTCATGTTCGCCTACCTCGCGGTCGAGCTGGTCGGTGTGACGGCGGGCGAGTCCGAGAACCCGGAGAAGACCCTCCCCAAGGCCATCAACACCCTGCCCTGGCGTATCGCGCTCTTCTACATCGGCGCCCTCACCGTGATCCTGTGCGTGGTGAAGTGGACCGAGTTCGCGGCGGGCGTCAGCCCCTTCGTGAAGGCCTTCGCGGTCATCGGCATCCCGGCCGGCGCCGGAATCGTCAACTTCGTGGTGCTCACCGCGGCCCTGTCGTCATGCAACTCCGGCATGTACTCCACGGGCCGGATGCTGCGCACCCTCGCGGACAACGGCGAGGCCCCCAAGGTCTTCAGCAGGCTCTCGGGCACCAAGACCCCGGCGATCGGCATCACGGTCTCCGTCGCCTTCATGTGCATCGGCGTGATCCTCAACTACATCGTCCCGGAGAAGGCCTTCGGCTACGTCACCTCGGTGGCCACCGCGGCCGGCATCTGGACCTGGCTGATGATCCTGATCAGCCATGTCCGCTACCGCCGCGCGGTGGTGGCGGGCCGGCTGCCCGCCTCCTCCTTCCCGGCGCCGGGCGGCGCGGTGTGCAGCTGGATCGCCATCGTGTTCCTGCTCTTCGTCACCGGCCTGATCGCCTATGACCAGGACTCCCGCACCTGCCTCTACGTCATGGCGGGCTGGGCGATCGCCCTCGGTATCGGCTGGGCCGTGCTGAAGGCCCGCAACCCGGAGGTCACCCAGCGCCGCGAGCCGGAGCCCGAGCGCGTCGGCTGAGCCCCGCCTCCCACTCCGCGGGCCGCCGCGTACCACCTCCCGGTACGCGGCGGCCCGCTCGGCTTTCCCCCGGATCCCGGCCGGGCCCCGCGGGCGGTCTGCTTATCCTGACCGTCATGCTGACCATCACCCGGGCCCTGCACGACCTGATCGTCGACCACGCCCGCCAGGACCATCCCGACGAGGCGTGCGGTGTGGTCGCGGGCCCGGCGGGCTCCGACCGCCCCGAGCGCTTCATCCCCATGCTGAACGCGGCCCGCTCGCCCACCTTCTACGAGTTCGACTCCGGCGATCTGCTGAAGCTGTACCGGGAGATGGACGACCGCGACGAGGAGCCGGTGGTCATCTACCACTCCCACACCGCGACCGAGGCCTACCCCTCCCGCACGGACATCGGCTACGCCAACGAACCCGGCGCCCACTACGTCCTGGTCTCCACCGCCGACGCGGACGGCGCGGGACCCTTCCAGTTCCGCTCGTTCCGGATCGTCGAGGGAGTGGTGACGGAAGAGGAGGTCACCGTGGTGGAGAGCTACTGATCCCGCGATCCGGGCGGAATCCATCCATCATGCGAGATGACACTCCGGGCGCCGGGACGGGAATCGATACGATGACCCCATGGTTTTCGACGACGTGAGCAAGAAGGCGCCGGGCATGCTGCTCGTGGTGCGGCTGCACGTCGACCTGTGCAGGCTGAACAGCGCCATCTGTTGACGCCCCCCTGCCCCGCCGCACGGCCGTGAGCCGCGAGGGGCACCGTCCGCCCCGCGCACACCACCGGCGCGGGGAGCCGCACCCGGCGCAGCCCCGCTCTCCCGCGCCACCGCGCGGCCACCGACCTCAACTCTCCCGACAGGAGCCCAACGCCATGGCCATCGAGGTCCGCATCCCCACCATCCTCCGCCAGTACACCGACGGCCAGAAGGCCGTCGAGGGCAACGGGGAGACCCTCGCCGAGCTGTTCGCCGACCTCGACACCCGCCACTCGGGCATCCGCGCCCGGATCGTCGACGAGGCCGCGGAGCTGCGCCGCTTTGTGAACGTCTACCTCAACGACGAGGACGTCCGCTTCCTCGACGGCATCGGCACCAAGCTCGCCGACGGCGACACCGTGACGATCCTCCCCGCGGTCGCCGGAGGCTCGGCCGCGGCCGGTGCGCGTCCGGCCGGGCGCCGGGCGGTCGCGGCCTGACGGCCGCTGATCCCCATGCGCTACGACTCCCCGCTCGCCGCGGTGGGCAACACCCCCCTGGTGCGCCTGCCGCGGCTGTCGCCGTCCCCCGAGGTCCGGATCTGGGCCAAGCTGGAGGACCGCAATCCCACCGGCTCGGTCAAGGACCGGCCCGCGCTGCACATGATCGAGCAGGCGGAGAAGGACGGCCGGCTCACTCCCGGGTGCACGATCCTGGAGCCCACCTCGGGCAACACCGGCATCTCCCTGGCCATGGCGGCCAGGCTCAAGGGCTACCGCATCGTGTGCGTGATGCCCGAGAACACCTCCCAGGAGCGCCGGGACCTGCTGCGCATGTGGGGTGCCGAGATCGTCTCCAGTCCGGCCGCGGGCGGTTCCAACACCGCGGTGCGGGTCGCCAAGGAGCTGGCCGCCGAGCACCCGGACTGGGTGATGCTCTACCAGTACGGCAACCCGGACAACGCGGGCGCGCACTATGCGACGACCGGCCCCGAGATCCTCGCCGACCTGCCCTCCGTCACCCACTTCGTGGCCGGGCTCGGCACCACGGGCACGCTGATGGGCGTCGGCCGCTATCTGCGCGAGCACAAGCCCGAGGTGAAGATCGTCGCCGCGGAGCCCCGCTACGACGACCTGGTGTACGGGCTGCGCAATCTGGACGAGGGCTTCGTCCCCGAGCTGTACGACGCCTCCGTGCTGACCACCCGCTTCTCGGTCGGCTCCGCGGACGCGGTGACCCGCACCCGTGAGCTGCTCCAGCAGGAGGGCATCTTCGCGGGCGTCTCCACCGGGGCGGCCCTGCACGCCGCGATCGGCGTGGGGAAGAAGGCCGTCAAGGCGGGCGAGAGCGCCGACATCGTCTTCGTCGTGGCCGACGGCGGCTGGAAGTACCTGTCGACCGGCGTCTACACGGCGGCCACCACCGAAGAGGCCATCGAGACGCTCCACGGCCAGCTCTGGGCGTAGAGCGGCCGTCCCGGTGCCCCGGCCCCGGGTCCTCGCGCACGGGCGGAACTCCTCTGTGAGCCCCCTGTGCGCAGGCCCTGGGCCGCCTCCCGGCCTTCTCATCATTGCGCCAACCCCCTGTTATGGCGGGGCTAAGCGCTGCTTATGGCGCGGCAAAGATGTTCTTCGGGTACTGCCCAGTAGTCGCGGCCCGGGCTAGGTTCTGCGGCGCACCCTGTCATGTCTCGCTCATTGGGCGTCGCAGAGTGTTCACGGTGTTCAAAGTGTCATGCCCATGATCACGCGTCCCACCGCCGCTACGCGCGTCATGGACCGGCACCAGCTCGCGAACCCCCACTTCCGGCTGAGGCTCCGCGCAAGGCCCCACCCAGGCCCCGTGCGGCGCCGGCCTCAAACCGAGAGAGGCACACCCCCATGCGTGAGTCACGCCCGAGCAAGCGGCGTCGGAGCCTTCGAAGACTCCTCACCGCCGCCGTCCCTGCTCTCGCCCTCACCGTCGCCGGTTTCATGGCGGCACCGGCCGCCGGGGCCCACAGCGCGTCCGTCACCGCGCTCACCACCGCCTCCGGCCGCGCCACCCAGAACGCCAAGGCGCTCACCAACCCCACGGCGCAGACCGTGCGCACCACCGGCAAGGCCGGCCAGAAGGTGCCCACCCAGCACCTGTGCGCCGCCCCGGCCCCCGGACACGCCTCCTGCTTCGCCCAGCGGCGCACCGACATCAAGCAGCTCGCCACCGCCGCGGCCGCCGCGCCCTCCGGCCTGAGCCCGGCCAACCTGCACAGCGCCTACGCCCTCCCCTCGACCGGCGGCTCCGGCCAGACGGTCGCGCTGGTCGACGCGTACAACGACCCCAACGCCGAATCGGACCTGGCCACCTACCGCTCGCAGTTCGGCCTGTCCGCGTGCACCAAGGCCAACGGCTGCTTCAAGCAGGTCAGCCAGACCGGCTCCACCACCTCGCTGCCGACGAACGACAGCGGCTGGGCCGGTGAGGAAGCGCTCGACATCGACATGGTCAGCGCGGCCTGCCCCAACTGCAACATCATCCTCGTCGAGGCCAACTCGGCCAACGACACCGACCTCGGCATCGCCGAGAACGAGGCCGTCGCCCTCGGCGCCAAGTTCGTCTCCAACAGCTGGGGCGGCAGCGAGTCCTCCACCCAGACCAGCGAGGACACCCAGTACTTCAAGCACCCGGGCGTGGCGATCACCGTCTCCGCGGGCGACGAGGACTACGGCGCCGAGTTCCCGGCGACCTCCCAGTACGTGACGGCCGTCGGCGGCACCGCGCTCAGCACCGCCTCCAACTCCCGCGGCTGGAGCGAGTCCGTCTGGCACACCAGCTCCAGCGAGGGCACCGGCTCCGGCTGCTCCGCCTACGACCCCAAGCCCAGCTGGCAGACCGACACCGGCTGCGCCAAGCGCATGGAGGCCGACGTCTCCGCCGTCGCCGACCCGGCCACCGGTGTCGCGGTCTACGACACCTACGGCGGCTCCGGCTGGAACGTCTACGGCGGCACCAGCGCCTCGTCCCCGCTCATCGCCGGTGTCTACGCCCTTGCGGGCACCCCGGGCTCGGGTGACTACCCGGCGCAGTACCCCTACTCCCACACCAGCAACCTGAACGACGTGACCAGCGGCAACAACGGCAGCTGCACCACCTCGTACTTCTGCACCGCCCGCGCCGGCTACGACGGCCCGACCGGCTGGGGCACCCCCAACGGCACCGCCGCCTTCACCGCGGGCGGCAGCACCGGCGGCAACACCGTGACCGTCAACAACCCGGGCAACCAGACCACCACCACCGGCGGTTCGGCCAGCCTCCAGATCTCGGCCTCCGACAGCGCGGGCGCGGCCCTGACCTACAGCGCCTCGGGCCTGCCCACCGGCCTGTCGATCAACAGCTCCACCGGCCTGATCTCGGGCACGGCGTCCACCGCGGGCACCTACCAGGTCTCGGTCACCGCGACGGACTCCACCGGCGCCTCCGGCTCGACCGCCTTCACCTGGACCGTCGGCTCCGGCGGCGGTGGCGGCGGCTGCACCTCCTCCCAGCTCCTCGGCAACGCGGGCTTCGAGTCGGGCAACACCGTCTGGACCGCGAGCAGCGGCGTGATCACCAACGACAGCGGTGAGGCGGCGCACAGCGGCTCCTACAAGGCCTGGCTCGACGGCTACGGCTCCAGCCACACCGACACCCTGTCCCAGTCGGTGACCGTCCCGTCCGGCTGCAAGGCCACCCTCTCCTTCTACCTGCACATCGACACCAAGGAGAGCGGCAGCAGCGCGTACGACAAGCTCACCGTGACCGCGGGTGGCAAGACCCTGGCGACGTACTCCAACGCCAACGCCGCCTCCGGCTACGCCCAGAAGTCCTTCGACCTGTCCTCGCTGGCGGGCTCCACGGTCACGCTGAAGTTCAGCGGGGTCGAGGACTCCTCCCTCCAGACCAGCTTCGTCGTCGACGACACCGCGCTGACGACCAGCTGATCCACCGAGCACTCCGGTGCGCAGGGCCCCGGCCGGGTTTCCGGCCGGGGCCCCGTGGCGTTCCGGCCCGGTGGCGGCGGCACGGCGGTGCTGGTGGGCTGGGAACAGGATCCCGGTACCCGGCAGGACACAGGGATCCTGAAGCGCCGGACATACGTCACAGCAGCGCAAGGGCCACATCACCGGGCACAGGCTTCAAGGAAAGGCGGCCGCCCCATGCGCCGTACGACCCCTCGCGGGACCCTCACCACCACCCTCGCCGCCGCGGCGGCCGCACTGCTCCTCGCGGGCTGCGGCGGCGGGGGACCGGCGGGCACCGGGAACTCCCCGCACCCGACGGCCACCCCCTCGGGCCCGCCGTCGGCCTCCCCCTCCGCGCCGCCCTCCGCCTCCGCCTCGGGATCCTCCCCGGCGCCGGGCGCGTCCTCCGCCACGGTGAGCGGCCGGGGCTGCGCGCCCGAGGTCCAGCTCGCCGCCCCCGACACCGGCCAGTCGGTCTGCCTGACCACGGGCGGCCGCCTCCGCCTCACCCTGGACGGCAGCACGGACCGCCCCTGGAGCCCCGTCACCGCCGCGGGCCGCGCCCTCAAGGCCGTCAACGCCGGGATCGGGGCCCGGCCCGGCGACACCCTCGCCGCCTTCGAGGCGGTCGCGCCCGGCACCACCCGGCTCACCGCGACCCGCCCCCTGTGCGCCAAGCGGCCCGGCCAGACCTCCTGCCTCGGCGTCCAGCAGTGGACCGTCACGGTCACGGTGACCAAGCAGTGAAACCGCCCGCCCCGCCCCGCGGCCTCACCCCGCCAGGTAGCGCACCTGGTCCCACAGCGCGGGATCCACCACACCCACTCGCCGCCGGAAGTCCCACAGCGGAACGTCCCGCAGCTCGTCCGTCTCCAGGAAACTCGGCCGCCCCCGGGCGTCGGCCACCGTGCCCGGCGGCAACGGGATCACGCCCGCGCGCTCGTCGTGGAACCTGCTGGTGATCTCCGCGACCGTCGCGCTGTCCCCGTGCACCGCCAGCACCAGACACGGCCGCTCCCGTCCGGCGCCCCGGCCCTGGCAGGGCACCTGAGCCCACCAGATCTCGGCCGGACGCGGATGCGCCCGCGCACGCCCCGCCGGGCGCGCGGCCGCACGACGGCGGCGTCCCCCGCGCCCCCACCCGTCCACCAGCGCCGCGACCAGCGCGAGCAGCACCACCGCCGCCAGCGCGAGCCACCAGGACGTGTCCATACGGACGACGGTACCGGCGCACACATCGGGCCGCCCGCCCTTCGTAAGACCCGCGCGCCCTCCCTTCAGCCACATGCGCCCCCGTTCCAGCCGAACCGGTGACACCGCAGGTGAGTTCCCCCACAACGGCCCCTGGCGGAGGAGCGACCCGGGCTTTCGCGCCTTACGCTCGACGGACCGCACGACCCCCGTTACGTTCCGTCCCTGCCTTCTGCACCTTTCTGCCACGCGGAGGTTCCAGCTCTCATGAAGCTCACCGTCGTCGGCTGCTCGGGGTCGTTCCCGTCCGCGGAATCGGCCTGCTCGAGCTACCTCGTCGAGGCCGACGGCTTCCGGCTGCTCCTCGACATGGGCAACGGCGCCCTTGGCGAGCTGCAGCGCCACTGCGGTCTCTACGACCTCGACGCGATCTTCCTCAGCCATCTGCACGCCGACCACTGCATCGACATGCTCGGCTACTTCGTCGCGCGCTACTACCGCCACGACGGCGGCCGCGCGGACCCGATCCCGGTCTACGGGCCGGAGGGCACCGAACAGCGCCTGACCACCGCCTACGCCGACACCCCCTCGGCCTCCTCGATGAGCGAGGTCTTCGACTTCCACACGGTCAAGCCGGGCACCTTCGAGATCGGCCCCTTCATCGTCCACACGGAACGGGTGCGCCACCCCGTGGAGGCGTACGCGATCCGGGTCGAGCACGGCGGCGCCTCGCTCACCTACTCCGGCGACACCGGCGTCAGCGAGGCCCTGGACGCCCTGGCCCGCGACACCGGGCTCTTCCTGTGCGAGGCCGCCTTCACCCACGGCAAGGAGGACATCCCGGACCTCCATCTCAACGGCCGCCAGGCCGGGGAGACCGCCGCCCGGGCCGGTGCCCGCCGCCTGGTCCTCACCCACATCCCGCCGTGGACCGACCCGCAGATCAACCTGGCGGACGCCCGTGCCGTCTACTCCGGGCCGGTGGAGCTGGCGGCGCCCCGGGTGACGTACGAGATCTGACGTCCGAGATCCAGCGTCCCGCCGTACGGCCGTGGAACGCGCAAGGGGCCCCGGAGCCGATCGGCTCCGGGGCCCCTTGCGCTGGGCCGACGCCTACTTGGCCTCGGCCTTCTGGAGTTCCGCCAGCTCCTCGTCGGACTCGCGGCCCGGGGTGGGCAGGTTGAACTTGGTGATCGCGAAGCGGAAGACGGCGTAGTAGACGGCGCCGAAGCACAGCCCCACCAGGGCCAGGCCCCACGGGTTGCTCGCGATGCCCAGGTTGAGCCCGAAGTCGATGGCACCGGCCGAGAAGCCGAAGCCGTCCCGCATGCCCAGCGCCCAGGTCAGCGCCAGCGAGACACCGGTGAGGACCGCGTGGATCGCGTAGAGCACCGGCGCGATGAACATGAAGGTGAACTCGATGGGCTCGGTGACACCGGTGACGAAGGACGTCAGCGCCAGCGAGAGCATCATGCCGCCGACCACCTTGCGGCGCTCCGGGCGGGCGCAGTGCACGATGGCGAGGCAGGCGGCCGGGAGGCCGAACATCATGATCGGGAAGAAGCCGGTCATGAACTGGCCCGCGGTGGGGTCACCGGCGAGGAAGCGCGCGATGTCACCGCTCTTGCCGTGGTAGTCGCCCGCCTGGAACCAGGGGAAGGAGTTCAGCAGGTGGTGCATGCCGATCGGGATCAGCGCACGGTTGGCGACACCGAAGATACCCGCGCCGACGGCACCCGAACCG
The DNA here is from genome assembly GCF_044548405.1 of Streptomyces sp. NPDC052040. NCBI lineage: Bacteria > Bacillati > Actinomycetota > Actinomycetes > Kitasatosporales > Streptomycetaceae > Streptomyces > Streptomyces sp. NPDC052040. The sequence goes on from NZ_JBIUBV010000002.1 coordinate 43,951, forward strand.
ACCAGCCACTCACCGAAGTTGTGCAGACCGGAGCCGAGGACGGGCCAGATGTAGCCGAAGACCACGCCGAGGACCAGGCCCGCGAGGGCCGACAGGATCGGGACCAGTCGGCGGCCGCCGAAGAAGCCCGCCCAGTCGGGCAGCCTGGTGCGGTAGAAGCGCTGGTAGAGCAGGGCGACGGTGATGCCCATCACCACACCGCCGAGCACCTTGGCGTCGGCCGGACCGTCCACCAGGACGGCCTTGCCGTCGACGAGCGCGGCCACCTTCGGCACGTTCTTGTCGGTGAACGTGCCGAGCACGTTCTTGAAGACCAGGTAGCCCACGACCGCCGCGAGGGCCGTCGAGCCGTCCGACTTCTTCGCGAAGCCGATCGCGATGCCCACCGCGAACAGCAGCGGCATGTTGTCGAGGATGGCGTTGCCACCCGCGGCCATGAAGCTCGCGATCTTCGTCAGGAAGGCCGGGAAGGAGGGGCGTCCGAGCATGTCGGCGTTGCCCAGACGCACCAGGAGGGCAGCGGCGGGCAGAACGGCCACCGGCAGCATCAGGCTGCGGCCGATGCGCTGCATCACAGCCATCGCGCCGGCGCCCTTCTTCTTGTTGTCGGCCGCGGGGGCGGCGCTGACCGTGGACACAGCTTCCTCCAGTGGGCAGGGCGCCGCCGGGGGACAGGGGAAGGGGGGACGGCGGCGTCTCCGTGGTCTACACCACCTAGTGGTGTAGACCTGTTGTAGCACGGTGAATGCTCCATAAGGAACCCGTGAATTCTCCAGCGCCCGGCATACGGGGAGCAATGCCCATAGGGGGAGAAATAGGACACACTGTTTTGTTCTTGATCCCCAGGTGGTGTAGACCAGCTCTCCGGGACGGTCACACCGCCGGGAAACCCTCCCCGGGTGTCGGCGCGACGCCGCTCGCGCGGGAGGGCCGACTATGGGGTACCGCGACACAGCGGTTCGGATCAGGGAGAGAAGACATGGCCAGCAAGGCTGAGAAGATCGTTGCCGGGCTCGGCGGCATCGACAACATCGAAGAGGTCGAAGGCTGCATCACCCGCCTCCGCACCGAAGTCAACGACCCCTCGCTGGTCGACGAGGCCGCACTCAAGGCCGCGGGCGCCCACGGCGTCGTCAAGATGGGCACCGCCATCCAGGTCGTCATCGGCACCGACGCCGACCCGATCGCCGCGGAGATCGAAGACATGATGTGAGCCGCCGGGACCCCGACGGGTCCGGCACTCACCCGGAAGGGGCCCCTTTCCACCGCGGGAGGGGCCCCTTCCGCGGCTACGGATAGGCTCGGCCCCATGTCTCGCATCGACGGCCGAACCCCCGACCAGCTCCGCCCCGTCACCATCGAACGCGGCTGGAGCAAGCACGCCGAGGGCTCCGTCCTCGTCTCCTTCGGTGACACGAAGGTCCTCTGCACCGCCTCCCTCACCGAGGGCGTGCCCCGCTGGCGCAAGGGCAGCGGCGAGGGCTGGGTCACCGCCGAATACGCCATGCTGCCCCGCTCCACCAACACCCGCGGCGACCGCGAGTCCGTCAAGGGCAGGATCGGCGGTCGTACGCACGAGATCAGCCGCCTCATCGGCCGCTCCCTGCGCGCCGTCGTCGACTACAAGGCGCTCGGCGAGAACACCATCGTCCTCGACTGCGACGTCCTCCAGGCGGACGGCGGCACCCGCACCGCCGCGATCACCGGCGCCTATGTCGCCCTCGCCGACGCCGTGGCCCTCGCCCAGCGCAAGAAGCTCGTCAAGGCCGGACGGCAGCCGCTGACCGGCACCGTCGCCGCCGTCTCCGTCGGCATCGTCGGCGGTGTGCCCCTCCTCGACCTCTGCTACGAGGAGGACGTCCGCGCCGACACCGACATGAACGTCGTCTGCACCGGCGACGGCCGCTTCGTCGAGGTCCAGGGCACCGCCGAGGCAACTCCCTTCGACCGCACGGAACTCAACACCCTCCTCGACCTCGCCGCCGCGGGCTGTGGCCGGCTCACCGCGATCCAGCGCGCGGCCCTGGAGGCAACCCAGTAGTACCCCCCAGGCGTTTTCAGGGGTAGCCGCACAACTGTGCGGCGGGGCGGGCCGGAAACAACCCCGGCCGCCCCGCCCACACCCCGTACGCCCGGCCAGGCGTGCAAAGGCGCCGGACCGGCCGGCGCCCCGCGGGACAGTCGCGGCACCGCCAACGGGGAGGACCGTTCCATGGCCGCGCGCCACCACCGCCGCCGCATCACCACCGCGCTCGTCACTGCCGCCGTGCTCGCCGCCGTCGGCGCCAGCACCGGCTGCGACGCCGTCGACAAGGCGATCGACTGCGTACAGACCGCCGACGCGATAGCCGACAACGTCACCGACCTCCAGCAGGCCGCCGAGAACGCGGCGGGCGACCCGGGCCGGGCCGACGCCTCCCTGGACTCCATCGAGAAGGACCTCGACAAGATCGGCGACAAGACCGACGACGTCGACGTCAACAAGGCCGTCGACGACGTCCGCAAGGCCGTCGCCCACGTCCGCACCGCCGTCCACAACGGCGACACCACCCCCGACCTCGGCCCGGTCACGGACGCCGCAGGCGAACTGACCAAGGTCTGCACCTCGAACTGACCGGCTCCCGGCGCCACCCGGACCGGGGGTGGGCGGGGCTCGGGACGCATGCGCGGGGGCTGCTGCGCGGGGCGCGGGGGCACGCGCGGCCAGAATGGCGGTCGAGAGCCGACGGCAGTGCATGGACGTGTTCCCCGTACGCACGCGCGGCCGGAGTCCCAGGGGCTTCGCACGGGGCGCGTCGAACGGGCCCCGCCCCCGCACGGATACTGGACCCCATGACCCGCCTGATCCTCGCCACCCGCAACGCCGGAAAGATCACCGAACTCAGGGCGATCCTCGCCGACGCGGGCCTCCCGCACGACCTCGTCGGCGCGGACGCCTACCCCGAGATCCCCGACGTCAAGGAAACCGGCGTCACCTTCGCCGAGAACGCCCTGCTCAAGGCCCACGCCCTCGCCCAGGCCACCGGACTCCCGGCCGTCGCCGACGACTCCGGCCTCTGCGTGGACGTCCTGGGCGGCGCCCCCGGCATCTTCTCGGCCCGCTGGGCGGGCCGCCACGGCGACGACCAGGCCAACCTGACGCTGCTCCTGGCCCAGCTCGGCGACATCGACACCCCCCACCGGGGCGCCCACTTCGCCTGCGCCGCCGCCCTGGCCCTCCCGGACGGCACCGAGCGCGTGGTCGAGGGACAGCTCAGGGGCACCCTCCGGTACACCCCCTCCGGCACCAACGGCTTCGGCTACGACCCGATCCTCCAGCCCGAGGGCGAGACCCGCACCTGCGCGGAACTGACCCCCGCCGAGAAGAACACCATCAGCCACCGCGGCAAGGCCTTCCGGGCCCTGGTGCCGGTGGTGCGGGAGTTGCTGGGCTAGCACCCCGCCGCAGAACCCGAAAGGCCCGGTCCGCGCCTGGGACCGGGCCTTGATCGTGTCTCTGTGCGGTCGGTGGGACTCGAACCCACACGGGATTTCTCCCACGGGCACCTAAAACCCGCGCGTATAGCCTATTTCGCCACGACCGCAACAAAACGGACATTCGGCCTTCCGGTGCCGCTTCGTGTCGTTCAGTGTACGGGGGAGCCCGCGGGCGCTGCGGTGGGACCGTGTTTCCGGCGGCACCATGTTGCCGTCAGCGCATGGCAGTTCGGGCACAGATACCTCAGGTTCTCGATGCGGTTGTCCAGCCAGTCGCCGTTGATGTGGTCGATCTGGAGCGTGATGGGCCGTCCCAGCCACTCGCCGTGGTTGCCGCACGTGGTGCACCGGTAGGGGACACCCGCTTCGCGGAGGGCGCCGTGCAGCCGGGCGCGGTTGGGGCGTGCCGAGCCGACGGGAAGGATCACCAGGACCCGTTCCGCAGCGGGCGGGCGGCGGTCCGGCTTCTCGGCGGCCCAGGAGCGCCGCACGAAATGGCTCCTGTCCAGGCCGAGTTGGGCAGCGGCCCGGCGTACCCGTCTGTGGTTGGTGTCGTTCACCTCCAGGCCGAGCGCGCGCATGGTGTCGGCGTAGCTCGTGGCCCCTGCCACGGCGGTGCGCAGCGCGTCCTCGGGGATCGCGGTGCGGGCGTGGCGGAAGTGGGAGGTGTCGATGTCCCGCTCCCGGAACATCCGTCCCAGCGCCGCCCGCGACCGGCCGTCGTCGGGCACCCCGAGGATCTCTGCCGCCCCCCGCACGCTCCGGGCGGACGCGGCCGCACCGCGCAGTTCGTCCTCGGTGAAGGGGAGGTCCGGGTGCGGGCGGTCGATGCCGGGGAAGTGGCCGATGTCGATGCCCGCCGCCGCGATACGGCGCCGGATGTGCGCGAGGGTGCCGGTGGCGGGCGTGGCGCCGAGTTCCAGGGCGACCTCGCGCAGGGTCGTGGAGGAGGCGGCGGCCGTGGCGATCGCGTCGTCCGGGTATCTGCGCCAGGGGCTGGACCGGGTGAAATGGCCGGTGTCGATCCCGTGGGCTTCGACCCGCTGCTGAAGGACGCGTCGCTGTCCGCCGCTCACCCGGAGGCCCAGCCGGCGCATCAGATCGTTCCAGGTGCGGGACTGGGCCACGGCCTCCGCCAGGTTGTCCCGTTCGTAGCCGCCGCGCGTCATCACGCCCCCGCCTCCCGGTCGTACGTTCGCCCTCTCGTACGAACCAACGAACCGCCGATCCGACAGTCACGCCCGGGCAGCGGTGGCCCAGGGGTCGACGGCGGCGGCCCGCGCCGGAGGGGGTCCGGGGCGGGCCGCTGAGGGGGGGAGCCGGGGTTCAGATGGACAGGTCCTTGATGATCTTGGCTACGTGCCCCGTCGCCTTCACGTTGTACAGGGCGCGCTCCACCCTGCCCTCCTCGTCCACGATCACCGTGGAGCGGATGACGCCGACGACGGTCTTGCCGTACAGCTTCTTCTCGCCGAAGGCGCCGTAGGCCTCCAGTACCTTCTTGTCCGGGTCGGCGAGCAGGGTGACCTTCAGGTCCTCCTTCTCGCGGAACTTCGCCAGCTTCTCCGGCTTGTCGGGCGAGACGCCGATGACGTCGTAGCCGGCGCCCGCCAGCAGCTGGAGGTTGTCGGTGAAGTCGCAGGCCTGCTTGGTGCAGCCCGGGGTGAGCGCCGCGGGGTAGAAGTACACGATGACCTTGCGGCCCTTGTGGTCGGACAGGGAGACCTCGTTGCCGTCGGCGTCCGGCAGGGTGAAGGCGGGGGCGGTGTCTCCGGGCTGAAGTCGCTCGCTCATCGTCGTTACCTCACGGGCTGGGGGTGGTTACCCGACGAGCCTAATCCGCCGCGGGACCGCTCCGGAGGGGTGCCGATGGGTGCGTTCGGCGCGGAGCTGACAGACTGTCGACCACAGATGCAGGAATTGCGCGGAACACGTCGCAAACGACCACGGAGGATGCGCGGTGGCGGACACGTCGAGCACACCGGACACCAGGACTCCGGCGCAGATCGAGGCGGACATCAAGCGCCGCCGCGAAACGCTGGCCGAGACGCTCGACGAGATCGGCGTCCGGGTGCACCCGAAGACGATCGTCGGGGACGCGAAGGCCAAGGTCGTCTCCCATGTCGACCACACCCTCGGCCGGGCCTACGTCGGCGCCAACCGGGTCGTCGGCGAGGTGAAGGGCCGACTGGTCGCCGAGGACGGGACGCCTCGCCTGGAGCGCATCGTGCCCGTCGCCCTCGTGGTGGTGGGGGTCGTGGGCCTGTTCGCCGTCGGTTCCCGGCGGCGCAAGCGCTGACCCGGCCGCGCGTCAGGCCGTCGGAGACAGGTAGGTTCGGGGCGTGAGCGAGAAGACCCAGCACGACAAGTTGCCCATCCGGATGCTGCACGACCGTGTGCTGGTGCGGCAGGACGCCGCCGAGGGCGAGCGCCGTTCCGGCGGCGGCATCCTGATCCCCGCGACGGCGGCCGTCGGACGGCGTCTCGCCTGGGCCGAGGTCGTCGCGGTCGGGCAGAACGTGCGGACCGTCGAGCCGGGCGACCGGGTGCTGTTCGACCCGGAGGACCGGGCCGAGGTCGAGGTGCGCGGAACCGCGTACGTCCTGATGCGGGAACGCGATCTGCACGCCGTGGCCGCCGACCGCTTCGAGGGGTCGGAGGACTCCACCGGGCTCTATCTGTAGGCCTGGGCGCGCGGCGGACGACAGGAGTCAAGAGGGGCTGGTGACCATCGTCACCAGCCTCTTTTGCCGTGCCTTTGCTACGTTGGACGGGCCCGCCAGGGCCCCGACGAGACGCGCCGTACCGGGACCGCAAAGACGACGCACCCCCTGTTGATCACGAACGCGATCACCGAACACGGAGGTGCCCCATGGCCTGGGTCCTGCTCGTCCTCGCCGGTCTGCTGGAGGTCGGCTGGTCGGTCGGCATGAAGTCCACCGACGGTTTCACCCGCCTCTGGCCGAGCCTGGCCACCGGCGCGGGCATCGTCGCCAGCATGCTGCTGCTCTCGTACGCCGCGAGGTCCCTGCCCATCGGTACGGCCTACGGCGTCTGGGTGGGCATCGGCGCGGCCGGGGCGGCGGTGCTGGGCATGACCGTGCTCGGTGAGCCCGCGACCCCCGCCCGGATCTTCTTCGTCGGACTGCTGCTGGTGGCGGTGGTGGGGCTGAAGGCGACCTCGGGCCACTGAGCCCGGCCGCCCCCGCTCACCCCGCCCCGCTCACCGGGGGCTCAGAAGCCCACGCCTCCCGCCGGGCCGCCCGGCCCGGTCGCCCCGCCGTCGCCGGTGGCGCCGCCCGCTCCGGTGGTGCCTCCGTCGCCGGGGGTGCCGCCCGCGCCCGCGGTGCCGCCCGCGCCGGTCGTGCCCCCGGCCCCGGTGGCGCCGCCGTTGTCCGTGGCCCCGCCCGCGCCGGTGGCACCGCCGTTGTCCGTGGTGCCGTCGGTCCCCGCGGTGCCGCCGGGCCCGGTCGGGCTGCCGGTGCCGGTGCTGCCGCCGGTGGTCTGCCCCTGGGTCTGGCCCTGGTCCTGGCCCTCGGTGCCGCCGCCGGTCGTGCCGCCGTCGTCCGGGGTGCCGGGGGTGCCCGACTGCTGGTCCGTGGGGCCCGTGGAGGGGGCCAGGGTCTCGTCCGAGCCCGCCTGGGCCTGGAGGTCGAAGTCCTGGACCGGCTTGCCCCGCAGCGCCTTCTTCGTGAACTGCGCCCAGATCTGGGCGGGCGCGCCGCCGCCGTTGATGCGGTCGAGGCCCATCGCGCCGTACAGCGGCTTGTGGGCGGCCGTGACGGGGTCCTGTCCCATCACGGAGATGACCGTGGAGAGGTCGGGCGTGAAGCCCGCGAACCAGGCCGCCGTGTCCTCCTCCGCGGTGCCGGTCTTGCCCGCGGCGGGGCGGCCCGCGGCGAGCGCGCTGGTCGCGGTGCCGTTCTGGACGACGCTCTGGAGGACGGCGGTCGTGGTGTCGGCGGCCTCGCGGCTGACGGCCTGGACGGTCTTCCGCTCGGGCAGCCCGGCCACCTCCTGGCCGTCCTTGGTGACCTTGTCGATCAGCGTGTAGGTGCCGTGCCGGCCGTGGTTGGCGAGGGTCGCGTAGGCCTCGGCCATGTCCAGGACGCTGGCGGTGGACGTGCCGAGGGCGATGGACGGGTAGGGGTTGAGGTCCTTGGTGGTGGCGGGGATGCCGAGGTCGACCGCGGTCTGCTTGACCTTCGAGGGGCCGACGTCCACGGCCATCTGGGCGTACACCGAGTTGACCGACTTGTCGGTGGCCTCGCGCACGGTGATGTTGCCGTAGGAGTGGCCGTCCTCGTTCTCGGGGGCGTAGCTGCCGCCGGGCCAGCCCTGGACGGGACGCTTGTCGGTGCCGTCGTAGACCGCGTTGGCCGTGATGGTGCGGCCGTCCTGGGTGCGGGAGCCGTTCTCCACCGCGGAGGTGAACACGAAGGGCTTGAAGGTGGAGCCGACCTGGAAGTCGCCGCGGGTGGCGTTGTTGGTGTACTGCTTCACGTAGTCGATGCCGCCGTACATCGCGACGACCTTGCCGGTGCGGGGGTCGACGGAGGCTCCGCCCGCGCGGACATACGAGTCGACCTTGCGGTTCTTCGGGTCCAGCTTGGCCATCAGCTGCTCGTTCACCGCGTCCACGAAGGCGTCCTGCTTGCTCTTCTGGAGCGTGGTGGTGATGCGGTACCCACCGGCGGCGAGTTCGTCGGCGTCGACGACCTTGTTCTCGAAGAGGTAGTCCTTGATCGCGTCGACCAGGTAGCCGCGCTGGCCGGACAGGCCGGTGGAGGCGGTGGCCTCCTTGGGCATCGGGAACTTCATCCCGGCGCGCTGGGAGGCGCTGAGCCAGCCCTTCTTGACCATGCCGTCGAGGACGTAGTTCCAACGGGCCTCGGCCGCGCCCTTGTTCTCTGGGTGCGCGACGACGTCGAACTCGCTGGGCGCGTTGAGCAGCGCGGCGAGGTAGGCGCCCTTGGCCGGGTCGAGGTCCTTGGCGTCGACGCCGTAGTAGGCGTGGGCGGCGGCCTGGATGCCGTAGGCGTTGCGGCCGAAGAAGCTGGTGTTGAGGTAGCCCTCCAGGATGTCGTCCTTGGTCTTCTCCCGGTCGAGCTTGATCGAGATGAAGAACTCCTTCACCTTGCGGGTGACGGTCTGCTCCTGGCCCAGGTAGTAGTTCTTGACGTACTGCTGGGTGATCGTGGAGCCGGACTGCTTGCCCTTGCCGGTGGCGGTGTTCCACCCGGCGCGGATCATGGCCGCGGGGTCGACGGCGTCCTCGGTGTAGAAGTCGCGGTCCTCGGCGGCCAGTACGGAGTGCTGGGCGTCCTTGGAGATCTGGCCGAGCCCGACGTTCTCGCGGTTGACCTGTCCGTCGCGGGCGATCTCGGTGCCATCGGCGTAGAGGTAGACATTGCTCTGCTTGGTCGCCAGCGCATTGGCCGGCGGGATCTTGACCATGGAGTAGCCCAGGGCGAACAGGCCGGTCAGCAGCAGGATCCCGATGACGCAGGTGCCGAGCACCAGCCGCCAGGAGGGGATCAGCCGACGCCATCCCGTGCGGCGGGTCCGCTGCGCCTTCCCGCCCGGGCCCGCCTGCGGGCCCGGCAGCGCGGACTGCTGGCCCGGTACCGCGGGTCGTGGCGGTGTCGTGGACGCCCCGCCCTTGCTGCTCTGCTGCGGCTGCGGCTCGTCGCTCATTGTGCTGCCGGACTCCCGTTTCGCGTCGTACGTTCCCGTACGCCCTCATACGCCATGTGCGCCCCCTGATGAAGACTGTCGCACCGGTGGTTCCGTTCCCGGCACTCGGGGACCGCCGTCACGGAAAAACGTGTGGTACGCCACTTCGCCCGCGCGCTAGGCTCCTGCGCTTCGCTCCGGCACGCGTCGAAGGAGGTGCTCCGTGGGGGCAGGGCGGTTGTACGCCACTGTCGCCGCCGGTGGTTTCCGGCGGTACGCGACCTACCGGACCGCGACCGCGGCGGGGGTGTTCACCAACACAGTCTTCGGATTGATCTTGGCATACCCTTACCTGGCCCTGTGGCACGAACGTCCCCATCTCGGGGGGTACGACAGCGCGCAGGCGTTGACGTACGTATGGGTCGGGCAGGCGCTGCTGATGACCGTCGCGGCGATGGGCGGCGGTTTCGAGGAGGAGCTGGCCGAGCGCATCCGTACCGGCGACATCGCGATCGATCTCCACCGGCCCGCCGATCTCCAGCTGTGGTGGCTGGCCGTGGATCTGGGCAGGGCCCTCTTCCACCTGCTGGCGCGGGGCGTGCTCCCGCTGGCCGTCGGCGCCTTCGTCTTCCCGCTCGCCCTGCCCGGGCGCCCGCTGGTCTGGGCGGCCTTCCTGGTCGCGGTCGTGCTGGGCACGGTGGTCAGCTTCGCGATCCGCTTCCTGGTGGCGCTCGGCGCGTTCTGGCTGATGGACGGGGCGGGCGTGGCGCAGATCTCGTGGATCACGGCCACCTTCTGCTCGGGGATGCTGCTGCCGCTGAACGTCTTCCCGGGTGGTCTCGGCGAGGTCGTACGCGCCCTGCCCTGGGCGTCGTTGATCCAGGCGCCCGCGGATGTGCTGCTGGGCACGGCAGACCCGTGGGCCGTCTTCGCCCGCCAGCTCGCCTGGGCCGCGGTCCTGCTGACGGCCGGCCGACTCCTCCAGACCGCGGCGACGCGCCGGGTGGTGGTGCAGGGTGGCTGACGAGGCGTACGGGGAGCGGTATGGAGAGCGCTACGGGGAGGCGTACGGGGAGCGCTACGGGGAGGCGTACGAGGGGGTCGGCAAGGGGAGCGGTGAGGAGAGTCGCGCGGGGATCGTTGAGGAGAGCGGCGAGGGGGCCCGCGCGGGGGCCCGTGGCCGGGCCGGGGGGCGCCTGGTGGGTCGGGTGCGCGGGGTGCACCGGGCGTGCTGGGTGCGCCGGGCGAGCTGGGTGCGCCGGGTGCGCCGGGTGCGCGAAGGGCTGCGCGCCTACCGGCTGATCGCCGCGATGTGGATCCGCTCCACCATGGCCTACCGCGCCTCCTTCGCGATGACCACGCTCGGCAGCTTCCTGGCGACCGTGCTGGACTTCGTGACGATCCTGCTGATGTTCTCCCGGGTCGACACCCTCGGCGGGTACCGGCTGCCCGAGGTCGCCTTCCTCTACGGCCTGGCGGCGACCGCGTTCGGGCTCGCGGACCTGGCGCTCGGCTCCATGGAGCGGCTGGGGCGGCGGGTGCGCGACGGCACGCTGGACACCCTGCTGGTGCGGCCCGCGCCGGTCCTGGCGCAGGTCGCCGCGGACCGCTTCGCGCTGCGCAGGCTCGGCCGGGTCGCCCAGGGGGCAGCCGTCCTCGGGTACGCGCTGTCCGCGCTCGACATCGCGTGGACCCCGCTGAAGGCGGCGCTGATCCCGTTGACGCTGCTCAGCGGCGGTCTGATCTTCGGCGCGGTGTTCGTGGCGGGCGCGGCCTTCCAGTTCGTCGCCCAGGACGCCTCCGAGGTGCAGAACTCCTTCACCTACGGCGGCCAGACACTGCTCCAGTACCCGCCGACCGTCTTCGCGAAGGAACTGGTGCGCGGGGTGACCTTCGTCCTGCCGCTCGCCTTCGTCGACTGGCTGCCCGCGCTCTACGTCCTCGGGCGGCCCTATCCGCTGGACCTGCCGTCCTGGCTCGCCTTCGCCCCGCCGCTGGTGGCCGCGGGCTGCTGTGCGGCGGCGGGGCTGGCGTGGCGCGCGGGGCTGCGGTCGTACCGGAGCACGGGGAGTTGAGGGACGGCGAGGAAGGAGCGGGTGACATGGCCGGAGCGAGGGCGGACGGAGATTTCATGGCAGGCGGGGACCCCGCGGCGGACAGGAACTCCGCGGCGGACAGGGATTTCGTTGCGGAGGGGGACTCCGTTGCGGAGGGGGACTCCGTGACGGAGGGAGACTCCGTGACGGAGGGAGACTCCGTGGCGGAGGGCGGCTTCATCGAACTGGACCGGGTGGAGAAGGTCTTCTCCGTGCGCCGACGGACCGGTTTCCTGCGGAGCGAGCGGCGGCAGGTGCGGGCCGTCGACGGGCTGTCCTTCTCCGTGGCGCGCGGTGAGATGGTCGGCTACATCGGGCCCAACGGGGCCGGGAAGTCCACCACCGTCAAGATGCTGACCGGGATCCTCACCCCGAGCGGAGGGCGGCTGCGGGTCGCCGGTATCGACCCCTCCCGGGAACGGGTCCGGCTCGCCCGGCGCATCGGGGTGGTGTTCGGGCAGCGGACGACGCTGTGGTGGGACCTGCCGCTGATCGACTCGTACCGGCTGATGCACCGGATGTACCGCATCCCGGACGGGCGGTACCGGGAGAACCTGGACCGCCTGGTCGAACTGCTGGAACTGGGCGACCTGTTGGACAGGCCGGTACGGCAGCTGTCGCTGGGGCAGCGGATGCGCGGCGACATCGCGGCGGCGCTGCTGCACGACCCCGAGGTGCTCTACCTCGACGAACCGACCATCGGCCTCGACGTGGTCTCCAAGGCCAAGGTCCGCGCGTTCCTGCGGGAGCTGAACGCCGGACGCGGCACGACGGTGCTGCTGACCACGCACGACCTCCAGGACATCGAGCAGTTGTGCTCCCGGGTGATGGTCATCGACCACGGGCGGCTGGTGTACGACGGCTCCCCGGCCGCTCTGCACGAGGCCGGCGGCGGCGAACGCACCCTGGTGGTCGACCTGGAGCGCGAGCTGCCGCCGATCGAGGCGCCGCCCGCGCGGGTGGTGCGTGTCGAGGGGCCCCGGCAGTGGCTCGCCTTCCCGGCGTCCCGGTCGGCGGCCCCGCTGGTGGCGCGGATCGCGGCGGAATACCCCCTGGTGGACCTGTCGGTGCGGGAGCCGGACATCGAGGCGGTGATCTCACGGATGTACGCGGGCCGGGCTTCGGCGTAGTCCGGCGCCCCCGGAACTCGTAGGCTGAGAGCCATGACCGACGCTGTGTCTTCCGGGGGACGTGACGAGCAGCGGCTGACGCCGCGGGACTCCGGCTCCCCCGCACTGGATCTCCGTGCCTCCGACGCCGACCGTGAACGGGTCGCCGAGGTCCTCCGGGACGCGCTCGCCGAGGGCCGCCTCGACATGGAGGAGTTCGAGGAGCGGCTGGAGGCGACCTATCAGGCGCGCACCTACGGCGAACTGGCGCCGATCACCCGGGACCTGCCCGCCGCGGGCGCCGGGGCCCCGCCGGTGTCCCTGGTCAAGGAGCCGGTCGTCGCCGAGGGCTGGCGGGACCGGGTCGTCGGCGGCGAGGGCTCGTCCTCGTGGGCCGTCGCCGTCATGTCCGGCTTCCAGCGCAAGGGCCGCTGGACGATGCCCAAGCGGTTCAACTGCTTCGCCTTCTGGGGCGGCGGCGAGATCGACCTGCGCGAGGCGAACTTCGCGGACCGCGAGGTGCAGATCAACTGCGTGGCGATCATGGGCGGGATGAATGTGATCGTGCCGCCCGGCGTCGAGGTCGTGGTGCGCGGCATCGGGATCATGGGCGGCTTCGACCACCGCGAGGAGGGCGCGCCGGGGGACCCCGGCGCACCGCGGGTGGTCATCAGCGGCTTCGCCTTCTGGGGCGGCGTCGGCGTGGAGCGCAAACTGACCCGGGCCGACCGGCAGCGGCTGAAGGAGGAGCGGCGCCAGGAGAAGCTGGACCGCAAGGCCGCCCGCAGGGAACTGGACGGCTCCGGCTCCCGGCAGGGCCTGGGCGGCCTGGAGAGCCTGCTCGACGCCCGCGACGCCCTGGTCAACCACCGCGATCTGTTCCGCGAGCAGCGCGAGGAACTCCGCGACCGGCACGAGGAACTCCGGGAACTGCACCGCGAACGGCACGAGGAGCGCCGGGAGTTGCAGCGGGAGCGCCGGGACGCCCGCCGCGAGGAGCGGGACCGGCGGCGCCACCGGGAGCACTGACCGCTGCCCGGCGCACGGCCGCCGTGCTCACAGCCGGGCGGGCGCCGCGCCCTTCAGCGAGGCCAGGTCGAAGACCTCCGCCATCCTGGCGAAGCCCCGGTCACCGGGGTGGAGATGGTCGCCGGAGTCGTAGTCGGCGCGCAGCCGTCGCGGGTCGTACGGGTCGCGCAGCGCCGCGTCGAAGTCCACGACCGCGTCGTACACCGTGCCCGAACGGATCTGCGCGTTGACGGCCTGCCGTACCTTCTCGCGGTCGGGCCGGTAGCCGCGGTGGCCCTCGAAGGGCATCAGCGTGGCCCCGACCACCTTCAGCCCGCGGGCGTGCGCCCGGCTGACGAGGGTGCGCAGGCCCGCCGTGATCCGGTCGGGGTCGGCCCGGCCGGGGGTGCGCAGGATGTCGTTGACGCCGAGGTCGACGATGACGGCCCGGACGTTCGTACGGCCCAGCACATCGCGGTCGAGGCGGCTGAGGCCGCTCGGATTCTCGACGGGCAGGCCAAGGCTGCCGTCGGGCAGTACCCGGTTTCCGTTGATCCCCTGGTTGACCACGCTGTACCGCGGCACGCCGCCGGAGCCCGCCGCCCGGCGCAGCCGCTCGGCGAGGACGTCCGTCCAGCGGTGGTTCGCGCCGATGGTGGAGGTGACGCCGTCGGTGATCGAGTCGCCGAGGGCGACCACGGTCCCGGCCGCCTCGTTACTGAACACATCGAGCGCGGTCAGATAGCGCCAGGACGGGGTCCGCTCGGTGTACGCGGTGCCGCTCGGGTCCTCCGTGCGGTCGCCGCGCGCGGCGTAGGAGATCTGGCGGGCGTGGCGGTGGAAGGTCACCGGGCCCGAGGAGGTGGGGGAGTACGTGGTGACGAGCAGGTCGGAGTCGTGCGGGACCGCCGTGCGGACGGCGTCGCTGACCACCTGCTGTCCGGCGGGCACCACGACCGAGGGGGCGCCGCCGAAGGTCACCCGCCGCATGGTGCCGGGTGCGGCGGCCGGGCCGTTCGCCGAGGCGACGGCGACCGAGGCGTGTGTGATGGCCAGCGGACGGTGCCCGTAGAGATTGGACAGCGTGATACGGGCACTCGTACCGCCGACATCGGTGTGCACGACATTGCGTACGGACCGTCCTGCCGTCCCCTTCGCCGCGGTGCCGGGTTCGGCGCCGGAGGGCGAGGCCGACCAGGTGCCCACCCAGGTGCCCCCCGAGGCGGGGGCGGCGGAGCCCGGCGCGCCGGGGCGACGGGCCCCGTGGTCGCCGCCGTCATCGGCTGCGACGCCGAAGTAGATGGCGGCGGACAGGGCCACGATCACGGTGATGATCGCGGACAGCAGGGCATAACCGTGGCGCCTGGTCATGCAGCGTGGTTCTCCTCGGACGACGGGAGCACGGGGGCTCGGCGGTTCAGCTCGGCAGGTGATCGCTTCATGATGCGCCATACGGCGGGAAGAAGCGGAAGGGGCCCCTAGAGGAACCCTGACAAGACCCTGAAAAGCCCCGGAGACCTCACCGCGCGGGGAGGTACCGGGAACTCCCTCTCCGTTCCAGGAGTAGGTCAGGAAGGGACAATGGGCTACGGAGGACACGATCGGGTGGAGCGGATGGAACGCACACAACCGGATGAACCGGCAACCGACGGTGCCGCGGGCACCGGACGGACGGCGGGTGCTGGCCGGCCCACGGGCGCCGGACCGGCTGCCGGTGCAGGATCGGCTGCCGGTGCCGGTGCCGGTGCCGGTGCCGGACGGCCCACGGGCTCCGGGCAGCCTGCCGGGACCGGGGCGAACCCGGGGCGCCCGGCACCTGCCGAAGCCGGAAGGGGCGCCCCGCCCCGGACCGGTGTCGCGCCCGGGACCGGCGTGCCGTCCGGGACCGGTGTTCCGCCCGGCCCCGGTGTCCCCAGCCGGGCGATGAACTCCTTCAGCCCCGCCGACGAGGAGAAGCGGCGCGGCGTGCGCCGGATGAAGAGCACGGCGACCGGTCTGCTGCTCCTCGTCGCCCTGGTGTACGTCCTCGCCACCTGGGCCCGGCACTCGGGCGCGGGCCCCTGGGCCGGATATGTGGCGGCCGCCGCCGAGGCCGGTATGGTCGGCGCGCTCGCCGACTGGTTCGCGGTCACCGCGCTCTTCCGGCACCCGCTCGGCCTGCCCATCCCGCACACGGCGATCATCCCGAACAAGAAGGACCAGCTCGGCGTCTCGCTGGGCGAGTTCGTCGGCGAGAACTTCCTCTCGCAGGAGGTCGTACGGCAGCGGCTGCGCGCGGTCGGCATCAGCAGCCGCCTGGGTGCCTGGCTCGCCCGGCCGGAGAACGCCGACCGGGTGACCGCCGAGCTGGCCACGGCGCTGCGCGGAGCCCTGACCGTGCTGCGCGACTCCGACGTCCAGGCGGTGGTGGGTGAGGCGATCACCCGGCGCGCCGACGCCCAGGAGATAGCGCCCGGCCTCGGCAAGATGCTGGAGCGGGTGGTCGCGGACGGCGGCCACCGGCGGATCGTCGACCTCGTCTGCGTACGCGCCCACGACTGGCTGGTGCTCCACGACGACCAGGTCATGGCCGCCGTGCAGGGCGGCGCCCCCGGCTGGACCCCCCGGTTCGTCGACAAGAAGGTCGGCGAGCGCGTCTACAAGGAGCTGCTGCGCTTCGTCACCGAGACGCGGGACTCGCCCACGCACCCGGCGCGCGGCGCCCTCGACCGCTTCCTCGCCGACTTCGCCTCCGACCTCCAGTCCGACACCGACACCCGCGCCCGGGTGGAGCGGCTCAAGGGCGAGGTGCTGGGCCGCGGTGAGGTCCAGGACCTGATCGCCTCGGCCTGGACCGCCGTACGATCCATGATCGTCTCCGCCGCGCAGGACGAGCGGAGCGAGCTGCGGGTACGGGTGCGGGCCTCGCTGCTGTCGCTGGGCGCCCGGATGGCGAACGACCCGAAGACCCAGGCCAAGGTGGACCGCTGGGTGGAGGGCGCGGCGGTGCATGTCGTGACGTCGTACCGCACGGAGATCACCTCACTGATCACGGACACGGTCGCGGGCTGGGACGCCCGGCACACCACCCGGAAGATCGAGGCGCACATCGGCCGGGACCTCCAGTTCATCCGGATCAACGGCACGGTGGTCGGCTCGCTCGCGGGACTGCTGATCTACACGCTGTCCCGGCTGCTCGGCGCGTGAGCACCGCCCGCGCGGGCCCGGGGCCGGTCACGCGGAGTGGCCGGGGCGTAAGGCGCTGGTGAGCGGGCACTCGGGCCTCGTGCGGCGTCAGCCGGCGTCACAAGGAGGCAGCCATGTCCCTCACCGCGCCCCAGCCCGGCACGGTCACCACCGCGATTCCCGCCCGACTCGATCGTCTGCCCTGGTCGCGCTGGCACTGGACGATCGTGATCGGACTCGGGACGGTCTGGATCCTCGACGGTCTTGAGGTCACGGTCGTCGGCAACATCGCCAGTCGGCTGTCGGAGCCCGGCAGCGGGCTGGCGATCAGCTCCGGGCAGGTCACCGGCCTCGCCGCGGCCCTGTATGTGGCGGGCGCCTGCTTCGGCGCCCTCTTCTGGGGCCGCCTCACCGACCGCTACGGCCGCAAGAAGCTCTTCATGATCACCCTCGCGGTCTATCTCGCGGCCACCGCCCTGACGGCGGTCTCCTTCCAGCCCTGGTGGTTCTTCCTGTTCCGCTTCTTCACCGGTTTCGGCATCGGCGGGGAGTACGCGGCCATCAACTCCGCGATCGACGAACTGATCCCGGCGTACTACCGCGGCCGGGTCGACCTGGTCATCAACGGAAGCTTCTGGGTGGGCGCGGTCGGCGGCTCCCTGCTGTCGATCGTCGCGCTGAACACGGGTCTGCTGCCGAAGGACGTGGGCTGGCGGCTGACCTTCGCCCTGGGCGTCGTCCTCGGTCTGGTCATCCTGCTGGTGCGGCGGCATGTTCCCGAGAGTCCGCGCTGGCTGCTGATCCACGGCAGGGAGCGGGAGGCGGAAGAGGTGGTGTCCGCCATCGAGGCGCAGGTCGAACAGGAGAAGGGCGAACCGCTGCCCCGGCCGGAGACCGAGATCACCATCCACCAGCGCAAGAGCATCGGCTTCCTGGAGATAGCCCGTACGGTCCTCTCCCAGTACCGCAAGCGCGCCGCCCTCGGTTTCTCGCTCTTCATCGGCCAGGCGTTCCTGTACAACGCCATCACGTTCGGCTTCGGTGCGATCCTCACCAAGTTCTTCAACGTTCCGGCCGATCACACCGGCTACTACTTCGCCGTCATCGCGGTCGGCAACTTCTTCGGCCCGCTGCTGCTCGGCAAGCTCTTCGACACCGTCGGCCGCCGGGTGATGATCTCCTCGACCTATCTGCTGTCCGGGCTGCTCCTCTTCGCCACGGCCTGGCTCTTCGGCCGCGGCTCGCTGACCGCGACCACGCTGACCGCCTGCTGGTGCGTGGTGCTGTTCTTCGCCTCGGCGGGCGCCTCCAGCGCCTATCTGACGGTCTCCGAGGTGTTCCCGATGGAGACCAGGGCCATGTCCATCGCCTTCTTCTACGCCATCGGCACCGCTGCGGGCGGCATCAGCGGGCCCCTGCTGTTCGCGGACCTCACCAACACCGGCAAGGTCGGCGACACGGTCCTCGCCTTCCAGGTCGGCGCGGCCCTGATGTGCGCGGCGGGCGTGGTCGCGGCCCTGCTGGCGGTGCGCGCGGAGCGCCGCTCGCTGGAGGACATCGCCCTGCCGCTGACCGCGGTGGCGGCCGACCCGGCGGGCGCCAGGGCGACACCGTAGGCACCCTGAAGCCTTCCCCGCGGGGGCTCCGGTCCTCCCCCGCGGGAGCCCTCAGGCCCTGTGACGGGGCTCAGGCCCCCGTGGTGGACCCGGGGCGCACGATCATCAGTACGGTGACGGCTGCCCACAGAAGGTTGAAGATCCCCGTCACCATGGCGAGCCGAACGGTGGCCCGGGCCGCGGCGGTCCCCTCACCGGCCTTCTCACCGACGCCCTCACCGACCCGCTCACTCACCCCGTCGATGACCGCCTGCTGCCAGGGCAGTACCAGGGCGGCGAGGACGACCGCGGCGAGCGCGGTCAGCACGATCGACACGATCAGCCAGGTGTCCCCGAGCACTCCCATGGCCCGCGCGGTGGCGAACCCGAACGCCGGGACGACGACGCCGACGACGGCGTAGACCCGGCAGATCCGGTGGAGCAGCCCGAGGTGGTGCCGGTCCTCCCCGCCCCTGGCGAGCGCCTTGCGCGCGGTGGGCGGAAACAGGCTCGCGGCAACGGTCACGGGCCCGACGGCCACAATCGCGGCAAGGACATGGACGGCGAGAAGGAACTTGGTCACGGACCGACGCTAGGCGCCCGGACCGACCCGGGCGAGCGGCAAAACTGCCACCTCCCAACAGATTCCCGCCACCCGCTGAAAGCCCCATTCCCCGCGCATCCACCCGCTCCCGGGGCGATGCGTCCCCCTTGGCGCGAACCAGTCACCCCCCTACCCTCTGGCCATGCACACCGTCGCGGTCCTGGCCCTCGACCAGGTGATCCCCTTCGATCTGTCGTCCCCGATCGAGGTCTTCTCGCGCACCCGGCTGCCCGACGGGCGCCCGGCGTACCGGGTGCGGGTCTGCGCGCCGCAGGAGGAGGTGGACGCGGGGGTGTTCCGGATCCGGGCCGCGTACGGGCTGGAGGCGCTGGCGGAGGCCGACACGATCATCCTGCCGGGCACGGCGGCCCCGACCCTGCCGCTGCCCGCGGGCGTGCGGGAGGCCCTGTGCGCGGCCGCCGCGACCGGGACCCGTATCGCGTCGGTCTGCGTGGGTGCCTTTGTGCTCGCCGCGACGGGCCTGCTGGACGGGCGGCGGGCGACCACGCACTGGCGCGCGGCCCCCCTGCTCGCCGAATGCCACCCGGAGGTGACGGTCGACCCGGATGTGCTCTACGTCGACGAGGGGCAGTTCCTGACCTCGGCGGGCGCGGCCGCGGCTCTCGATCTCTGTCTGCACATGATCCGCAAGGACCATGGCTCCGCGGTCGCGGCGGACGCCGCCCGGCTGTCGGTGATGCCCCTCGAACGGGAGGGCGGCCAGGCCCAGTTCATCGTCCACACCCGTCCCCCCGCGCCCGCCGGGAACACCCTGGAGCCGCTGCTGCGCTGGCTGGAGGAGAACGCGGGCCGCGACCTCACCCTGGACGACATCGCCGCCCGGGCCGGCCTGAGCACCCGCACCCTGAACCGCCGCTTCCGCGAACAGACCGGTACGACACCCTTGCAGTGGCTGCACCGGGCCCGCGTCCGGCACGCCCAGTACCTCCTGGAGACCACCTCGTACCCGGTCGAACGCATCGCCGCCCAGGCCGGTTTCGGCTCCCCGACCGCCTTCCGGGACCGCTTCAGACGAGTGGTCGGCACCAGCCCGTACGCCTACCGCAGAGCCTTCCGGGGAGAACGGCCGACGAACCCCCGAACACCCACCGGCACAGCACCGCAGCACCCGACCACGGTCTGAACGTCCTGCCGCCACAGCGGCGTGGCGGCAGCCCGCCCGCTCAGACCGAGGACCCACCCCGCCGGTCCGCCACGGCCCAGGACGCCAGGGCGACGGCACCCGTCACCCCGAACACCGCGGGCCAGGCGCCCACCTTCTTGGCCAGCGGGTGGGACCCGGCGAAGGCGGCGACATACGCGGCGGTCAACGCCCCGGCCGCGGGGCCCCCGGCCTGCCGCCGCCAGCGCTGGGCGGCCGTGGCCCCCGCCACCGCGAGGACGGCCCCGCCGAGCTGCCGCCTCCCGCTCCAGCGGGCGACTCCATACCCGCCGACCAGCCCACTCGCGGCCACCAGAGCCGTCGGAACCTTCGCCATGCTGCCCGCCGCCTTCTCGTCGTACGACTGTGCAACCGGTCCGTCCGGCGCGGACGAATCTAACTCCTCTCCCTCCGCGCCGAGGGGACCGGGGCGGCACGGGCCCCCGGCCGGACAGCCGTCCGTCGGGCCCGCCCCGCAGATGGCGGAATTCTTGCGGGACGGGCGCGGTAAACGGGGTACTCGGTAGCGGACCGGGTGGGGAACGGAAGACGGAGGAGTACCCGCACGATGCGTACGACCATGACGACCACGACGAGCGCGGCGACGACGGACGCGGCCGGAAGGCCCTCAGCGCGACCCTCAGTGCGAGAGGACTTCGCGGCGGCGGTGGCAGCGGACATGGTGACGGCGGCGGACGAACTGCTGTCGTCGGCCGAGCCCCGGGCCGCGATCCCGCCCCGCGCGGACTGGCCCCGGCTGGTCGAGCTGGTCAGGGAGTCCGGCCAGTACACGACCACCGAGGAGGCCGAGCGGATCACCCGCCTCGTACTCACCGCCCTGGGCGGTCATGTCGTAGGCGACGAACGGGTGGAACTGGCCCGCAGACTCCCCGAGGAGGCGGCGCGCCTGATCGCCTCGCAGATCCCGGTGACGCGGCTGCTGACCGCCCCCGAGTTCGTGGACGCGGTGGCGACCGGCATCGAGGGAGCCACCCGCGCGACGGCCCGCTGGCATGTGAGCGCGGTCCTCACCACCCTGCCCACACTGATCGGCAACGACCTGACCACCCGCCTCCTCACCCAACTCCCCACCGGCTACGCCCTCCTGTTCGGCCAAGCAGACCTCCTGACCCGAGCAGCCTGACCACCCCAGAACCGAAAGAGCCGGCCCCTCCGGGGACCGGCCCTTTCCCATGTCCCGGACACCTGCCGTCCGGAAAGCAGAGGCGCGCTACGCCTCCGAGCCGGGCGGAGCGGGCCGGGGAAGCTCTGCCCGGGCGGATCCGTCCATCGCACCCCGCAGTGCTGACGGAGTGCGCCAGGTTTCACCTCGACGGCCCCTGTGACACATGCGATGGCAGTTGGCACACAGGCAGGCAAGGTCGTCGAGCTTGGTCTCCCGGTGACCGGCGACGTGGAGGGGGGTGACGTGGTGCACCTCGATGTATCCCTCGCCCAGATCCCCGTAGGCGCGCGCGAAGTCGAAGCCGCAGACCTCGCACTCAAGCGGACGCCCCTTGCGGCGCACCTGATGGATCTTCAGCTTGCGGAGCTTGGGATCCCGTTCGCGGACAAGCGCCCGTCTCACCAGGAGCCGGCCTTCGATGGCGGTGGACCCGTCATCGCCGACCTCGTCGGGCTGTTGCGGCAGACGCTGGAACTCCCCGGAACCGATACCCGCTTCAATGGCTTCAGCCGCCCGGAGCATGTCGCACTCCCGGCTGGTGAGCGCGTTGATCATCCGCAGTGTGGGATCGCCGCACCGTGTCCGCTTGCCCTGGTAGGACGGGTGGTTCGTGGCGAAGTCGGTCGTCTTGCGGCTCACGCTGTCCGGCGAGCGGAATTCGGGCAGTGCCATGGCTTCGGGGCTGTGGAGCGGCAGTGACCGCAGCAGGTCGGAGAGCGCCTGCACCGCGGGGTCCCCGGTCCGCAGCTCGCGCCAGCCGTTCTTCACGACCAGTGCTCCAGCCAATACAAGCTCATCCTCGGTCCAGGCAGGGCTTCGCATGGGCAATATCGTATAAGTGTTCGGTGAGGTTGAGGGGGCGTTCGGTGAGTCCCGGGACATGCGGCAAACTTGGGGTGTCGTTGTCAGTGGGGTCTGTCACCCTCAGTGAGGGCGGACTGCAAAGAGTGTCCGCCGGGCGAGCTTGTAAGGGAGGGTGCATGACCACCACTGAGAGGCGGTTCACTTCTATCGAGATCTGTGCGGGAGCTGGTGGTCAGGCCGTGGGCCTCCACAATGCCAGCTTCAGGCATCTGGCGCTGATCGAGATCGACGAGAGTGCCGTCGCAACCCTCCGCCGCAACGTGGGCACAAATTCCCAGTGGAGCGGCTGCAAGGTGATCCAGGGGGATCTGACGAAGATCGACCCGCATGAGCTGCGGCTGCAGCTTGGCCTCAAGCAGGGGGATCTTTCGCTTCTGGCCGGGGGCGTTCCCTGCCCGCCTTTCTCCGTTGCGGGTAAGCAGCTGGGCAGGGAGGACGAACGTGATCTCTTCCCCACGATGCTGGACATGGTGGATGAGTTCAGCCCCCGCGCTGTGATGATCGAGAATGTGCGCGGTCTCATGGATCCCAAGTTCGAGTCCTACAGAAAGTGGATTCTCGAACAGCTTCAGTCCATGGGATACGCGAAATGCTTCTGGAGGGTGCTGGAGGCCAAGGACTACGGGGTGCCTCAACTGCGCCCGCGCAGCATCCTCGTGGCCATGAAGCCGGAGTACGCTCAGCACTTCACCTGGGTCGCTCCTGAACCTGAGAAGCAGACGACGGTGGCCGACGCCTTGTGGCGCTCGATGCGGAAGCGTTTCCAGGACAGCGGCCGCCTGGGCTGGGAACAGGCATACGAGAAGTGGCTCAAGGACGCGAAGAAGGATGTCGCGCCCACTCTTGTAGGCGGTTCCAAAAAGCACGGCGGAGCGGACCTGGGGCCTACGCGTGCGAAGAAAGCGTGGGCGAACCTGGGGGTGTGCGGCCTGGGCGTCGCGAACGATCCTGAGCAGATGAAGGACCCTGACCGGGATCTCTTCGCAAAAGACGGACCTAAGCTGACGGTCGCCCAGGCAGCCATTATCCAGGGTTTTCCGAAGAACTGGCACTTCGAGGGGCGCAAGACGGCCGCTTATCGGCAGGTGGGAAATGCCTTCCCACCCCCGGTGGCTGAAGCAGTCGGCAAAATGATTGCTGCGGCTCTGGCTGCTCATCAGGAAGCGAGAGAGGCTGCGGCTGCCGTTGAGGCGGCGCCGAAGGTGCTGGAGCTTCCTGTGCAGTCAGCCCTTTTCGGGCCGGAGGCGGCCGACCTCAGCGATGATCTTGAGGGCGCAGTCGCCGGGTGATTCGTGCTCCCAGAACCGGAGCACCTGCCAGCCCGCCTCCATGAGGCGCTGGTCCGTGTCCCGGTCGCGGGCCACGTTCCTGGCCACTTTCTCCGACCAGTAGGCGGGATTGGTCTTCGGGGACACATAGTGGACAGGGCACCCGTGCCAGTAGCAGCCGTCGATGAATACGGCGACCTTTGCCGGGCGGAAGACCATGTCCGCCGTCCGGCGAAGCTCTGGCAGGGGGCGTGCCGCGACCCGGTAGCGGAGGCCGCGGGCGTGGACCAGCTGACGGATCAAGCGCTCAGGGGTCGTGTCCCGGCTGCGGATGGCCTGCATGTTGCGGCGTCTCGCCGCGGATGAGGCCCACGAGCCCTGAGGTGGAGTCCAGCTGTCTGACACGTCCGCTCTCCGTAGTCACGACCTGCCTGGCGGCCCTGGGAAACCGCTGCTGGCTGAGAGCATACGGACGAGCCGCCGCACGGCACAAAGGGGCAAATGGCGGAGGCGGCTCAGGTGCTCCGTTGCTCTAAGATCACCGGTCAGTTGCGTGCACGGCCCTGGGCTGCCAGGTGCCTGTCTGCCGCAGTTCTTCACGAAGGGGGATCAGTATGGCGGCACCGGACTGGCTTTGTGGACTCCTTGCCTGGAAGAAGTCGTCGAACCAAAAAGTCATCGATGTGTGCGGTGCCGGATGGGCGCCGAACATCTCTGACGTCGACAGCAAGACGAGCCTGCATATCGCCAAGGCCGTGTTCGACGAGCTTGGAATTGTCCGGCAGGTCGCAGCGAATTCAGCTGATGCCAAAGAGGAAAGCCGCGGAGCCGCTCTCGAAAATGCTGTCACTGCCGAGCTTGCCGATGAGCTTCCCGCTTGTCAGGACCGACCCTGGGTGGTGAAACGTGGTGAGGACGTCAGGAAATTTGACCAGTATCGGCACCTTGAGGAGCTGCGTACGCTCCTGGCGGATGTGCCCAGCCTGCGGGTGACCCTGGGAACTGACTACCAGATCGCTCCTGACGTGACGGTGGCCTTCGACGTGCCTGGTAATCCACTGCACGCCGTGGTGTCCTGCAAATGGACGCTGAGGTCGGACCGCGCGCAGAATGTGCGGCATGAGTTCAATCTCCTTGTGCGGTCCCGCCGGGGCCGCACGCCGCACCTGGTCGCGGTCACGACGGAGCCGCTGCCCAGCCGTCTGGCGTCGCTGACTCGCGGGACTGGTGAAATAGACGCCGTATACCACCTCGCTTTTGAAGAGACTCAGGCGGCGGTGCAGAAGTGGGGTGCCGTCCGGCACAGGAAGAATGAGCCGAGTCAGCTCGAATTGTGGCAGGAGATGACCGAGCAGAACAGGTTGAAGGACTACAGCAGTCTGGTGGCTGATCTCGCCAGGATGTGATGCCGGTGCCCCGGGCAGCCGGGGCACCGGTTCTCCGGCAGGCCGCTGCTATCTGGTGTGCGAGGGCAGTTCAGGTGCCGGCTGCGGGGTGTCGTCCTCTTTCGCGCAGGCCCAGTAACGTCCGTCGAGCAGAGCGGCGGGCCGGTCCGGACCCGCCGACTGCACCTCGGTGACGCGTACGCTGACAAATTCGCCCTCGTGCGGTACGGGAAGGTCAAGTGCCGCGGCAACCCGCCGGTGGCTCTCATAGTCGCCCATGATGAGGAACCCCTCGGGGCGAAGTGCTGACCGGCATCCGCCATTGCCCCGGACCCGCTTCATGTAGTCCTTCTGCTGAGCCACGGTACGGACCACGTTGCGGCCGATGCGGCGTTTCTGTGCACGTCGGAAAAGTTCGTTCAGACGTTGTTGGCCCGATTGTGGGCGGAAGACCTCAGCACGGTCCGCCGGGTCCATATGCAGCAGGACGTTCTCGGGAAGCTCCGCGTCGCACCAGAGCCAGTGAATCTTGTCGCGATGCTGAGCCTTGACCGTGAGTTTGAGGTCTCTGTTGTTGCCGCTGTTGAGCCATTCCCGGCGTATGCGAAGGAGCCCGGCGCTCCACCTGGTCTTGTAGTCATCGGCCCAGACCAGAAGACACAGATGGCCCATGGCCTCGGGCGGTATCATCCAGCCGCCGAACTGCTGGGAGTATTTGCAGTCTACGTCGATTCCGGCGATCTGATAGTCCATGCTGATGCCGTCGTCGAACCTGAACTCCCGCTGGAGATTGATCTCCACCAGTGTCCCGGCATGGGTCTTCTCCGTCTTGAACAGAGTCTTCCAGTCGTAGCGCCCCGTCACCTCACCGTTGAGCAACTGGTCGATCGTCTCGCGCAGAACCGACGCGAATCGCCGCCCCGTTGGATCAAGCGCCCGGATGTGCTGGGAAACCCTGAACAGCTCCGGGTCGTCTTCCAGCAGTAAATGCTGGGCAATGCCGACAGCTGCTCTGGAGTCGTCGTCGAAAGGAAGCACGGTGTAGAGCTATCCAATCCGGAGGGAGAGCGGTGTGCCCGAAGTGATGGCTGGAGAGCGGCGGCGGCGCGGAACGGAATGCGAGGCCGGTTCCGTGCTGTTCGTCAGCCCGCTTGTCCGTGGCACTCGTCATAGACCCGGTCCCTCCCGCACCAGCACACCGCCCCCCGCTCCGGTGGCCAGGTCGTTGCGCGGCCTCGGGCTGCCAGGGTGGTGGCGTACTGGGGGAGGAGGGTGGTGTCTTCCGGGGTGGTGCCTTCCGAGGCGGCGAAGGCTTCGTAGGAGGGGACCGTGCCGGTCACGATGCCCAGGTTCGGGGTGCCCGAGGCGGCCAGTTCGCGGAGGGATTTCTCTATCGTCGCCTGGTGCTCGGTGTGCGAGGAGTACTCGGCGGCCAGCGCGGGGTACGCCGAGAGCAGTTCGTGGAGTTCGGACGCGGGCCAGTGCAGGACCGCGACCGGGAAGGGGCGGGACAGGGCCTCGCGGTAGGCGCCCAGTTCGGCCCGCAGGCGGCCGATCTCGGCCTGGAGCTCCGCCGGGTTGTCCGAGCCGAGGGACCAGACGCGCTTCGGGTCGTGGAGTTCGTCCAGGGACACCGGGGAGGAGTGGAGGGTGTCGGCCAGGGTGTCCCACTCGTCATGGGCGGCGCCCAGCATGCGGCGGACGCGGTGGCGGCCGTACAGGAGCGGGTGGGTGGACTTGGGGGGCTCCGCGGCGTCGCCGAGCAGGAGGCGCAGTCCTTGCGTGAAGGTCTCCTCCGCCGGTTCCAGTTCGTCGTGGGACTCCAGCGACTCCGCGACGATCAGCCAGGGCGCCGGGTCGCGGGGTGCGGACGCGCGGATGCCGTCGATGATCGCCCGGGCCTCCGCCTCGTGGTCGTACTCCCAGAGGTTCGACGCCTTCAGGGCGCGGACGAGCTGGGGGTTCTCCAGCGGCTCGGCGGACGACAGCAGGCGGTCGTAGAGCGCTGTCGCGCCGGGGCGGTCGCCGGTCAGCTCCCGGTGGGCCGCAGCCTGGAGCAGCAGGTGTTCCGCGTCCTCGGGGTAGAGACCGGCAGTCCGCTCCAGGCGTGCTGCTTCGGCGTTGTGGTCGACGTTCTCGGCAGGCATGTCGGGGCGCATGGGGGACACCGTACTGCCGACTACCGACAAAGGAGAGAGATGCGCAGGCCAGGGGGTGGTCAAGAGGGTGGGCTCAGGGGGTGCCCAGTGGTTCCGGGGTGGGGAGCGGGCGGGGGCGGGGGAGGCGCTGGGTGAGCCAGCGTCGGGCCGGGGTTTCCACCTTGTCCGTCAGCACCAGGCCGGCCGCCATGACCGCGGTCAGGAAGATCAGGCCGCCCCAGGGGGCGAAGGCTTCCAGCCTCACACCGGTGAACTGGAGGGCCGCGGCATACAGCAGCGCCGCGAGCGGCCGGTGCAGCACGTACACGCAGTAGGACGACTTGCCCAGCGCCTCGCACCAGGGCCCCAGACGGGTCGAGGGTTCCCTCCCCGCGCCCAGCAGCACGACGAGGGGGAACACCACGAAGACGCAGAGGAGGGCGGAGGCCGGCCCGGGGGGCAGGAAGGCCAGGGTGGGCAGTGCGCCCATCAGCAGCAGGGGCGGAACACCGGGGGTGCGCAGCCGCGGCCGCAGCCGGTGGATGAGGAGCCCGGCGCCGAAGGAGAAGCACACGCGCGCGAGACCGCCGGGAAAGGTCGACCAGGTCAGCCCGAGCGCCGGGGTCCTCCAGTGGAAGAGGGCCCAGGAATAGAGGATTCCGAGGATGAATACGGTGCCGCAGAGAACGTTCCTGGATTGCAGAGGGCGCCAGAACGCCACCCACAGCAGATTGGCGGCCACTTCGAAGAAGATGGTCCACATCGGGCCGTTGAACGGAAACAGTCCGTCGCCCGTCGGTGCCGGGAGCATGAGCAGGGAAGCCGGGAGGGCGACCAGGATCTTCTGCCAACTCCATGGCTCGGTCGGCGAATTGTAGACAACGCACAGAACGGCGTGGGCGACGCCCAGGGTGAGGCCCAGGATGTAGAGAGGGTAGAGCCGCGCCCAGCGCAGCCGCAGGAACGCCAGGGTGGTCATGCCGTGGCGGAGGCGGTCGTCGTAGGCGTGGGCGAGCACGAAGCCGCTCAGTACGAAGAAGAGATCTACGGTCATTCCCAGGAATTCGGGCACGGTCCCGAAAAGGCGCGGTGAATGCAGTACGACGATGCAGGCAGCGGTGATACCACGGATTCCGTCTAGCGTACGGTAGCTCTTCACTGGCATCGCCGGGCCGCCCCTTGCATGGTCGGAGTGGATTGCGCGCCCGTCGTCGGTGCCTGCAACTGCCCATGGGCGCCCATAAGCACCCATGGCGTCTATGGGAGCCAATGGGTGTCAATGGGCGTCACTTTAAGGCGCGGAGGGGGCAGCCCTGGGGAGACCGGCCGGGCGGGCGGGTGGTCTTACGGCGATTGCTCCGTGCCGTTCAGGCCTTCCGCTCCCGCAGCGCCAGGACTCCGGTTGCGCCCGTCAGGGCCAGGGAGGCCGAGACGATCAGGGCGATGTCGGTGCCGTGCCCCGGTGAGCCGCCCGAGGTGACCAGGGCGATGGTGAGGGCCACGCCCGCGCAGGATCCGATGTAGCGGAAGGTCTGCTGGGCGCCCGAGCCCATTGCCGCCCGTGCCCGGGGGACCGCCTCCACGGCGACCAGGGGGAGGGCCGCGTTGAGCAGACCGCTGCCCACACCGCCGATCAGCAGGCCCGGCAGGGTGCGCGGCCAGGAGTGGGCGCCGATCGCGCCGAGCATGGTCACCACGGCGACGGCGTGCAGGGCGAAGCCGAGGGCCAGTTGGTGGCGGGGCGAGACGCGGCCGGCCAGCCGCTTCGCCTGGAGGGCGACCAGGAAGGACAGTCCCGACCAGAGCAGCAGCAGCCAGGCCGTGTCCATCGGCGACAGCCCCACCGACTGCTGGAGCAGGGCCGGGAGAAAGCTGAACAGGCCGATCACCGCGAGACCCGTGAAGAGTCCGGCCGCCGCGGAGCCGAGGAAGTCCGGTCGGCGCAGCAGGGTCAGGTCGATCATCGGGGTGCGGGTGCGCTGCTCGATCAGGGCGAAGGCCGGGACCAGGAGCGCGGCCGCCGCGAACAGCAGAAGCACCGGTGCCCGCAGCCAGCCGTCCCGGCCCAGGGTCAGTGCGGCCACCAGGGAGACCAGGGCGAGGCCGAAGACGGTGGCTCCCGCAAGGTCCGGGCGTCCGTCGCGGGGTGCGCGGGACTCCGGCAGTCCGCGCGCCGACGGTGCCGCGATCACCAGGGCCGCGGCGCCGAGGACGCCGTAGGCGGCCCGCCAGGTGGGCATCGCCCCGGCCACCACGGGGCCCGCCGCGATGCCGCCGCTGACGAAGGCGCCCCACACGCCGGTCGCGTGCAGCCGTCCGCGTGCGCTCGGGTAGGCGTGGACCAGCAGACCGAGGCTGCTGGCGAGGATGGCCGCGCCGGCCGCGCCCTGGGCGACACGGGTCAGGGTGAACAGCCAGGTCGAGCCGGTGAAGGCGCTGAGCACGGTGGTGAGGCCGAGGGCGACGGTTCCGGCCGTGAAGATCCGGCGCCGTCCGTAGTCGTCGGCGAGGCTGCCCGCCACCAGAAGCAGTGCGGCCAGGCCCAGCGGGGTGCCGTTGAGCAGCCAGGCCTGTGCGGATGCCGGGGTGTGCAGGGCGGCGGCGGTGTCGGGCAGCGTGATCATGGGGGCGGTGTAGATCATCAGCGCCACGGCGGTGGCCGCGCTGGTCAGGGCGAGGGTGAGGGCCGCCCGTGGAGCCCCTGGAGCCCCTGGAGCCCCTGGAGTGTCCGGGACTTCTGAGGCCGTGGGGAGGGGGGCGGGGGCGTTGGTCGTGGGGCTTTCCAGCTGGGACATGGCCTGCGCTTCCGGATGGGGACTGGTCGGGAGCAGTTCTGGTCGGTCCTGAGCAGTTCCGGCCGACATAGTCAGTTCTTTCATTGAACTGACCTCGGTCCCGACCGTAGCAGCGCGGGTTCGTTCATTGAATCAAGAGAGGGCAAAGTGGGTTCGGTGAATGAACCTATGGGGGGTGGAGTGGCTAGAGTGGGGCCATGGCTCTCGGCAGGGACTACGCGACACAGGAGTGCTCGATCGCCCGGGCACTGGAGATCGTGGGCGAGCGCTGGACGCTGCTCGTCGTGCGCGACGCGCTCTACGGCGTACGGCGGTACAACGACTTCCTCGTCCACCTCGGCATCCCGCGTGCCGTCCTCGCGGCCCGGCTCCAGACGCTCACCGCCGAGGGGATCCTCGAAAAGCGCCGCTATCAGGAGTCGCCGCCCCGCTACGAGTACGTCCTCACCGAGCGCGGCACCGCCCTGTGGCCCACCCTGCGCGCACTCGGCCTGTGGGGGCGCGAACACTTCACCGAGACCCAGCTGCGGATCTTCCGGCACGCGACCTGCGGAACGGAGCGGGAACTCGGTCCCTACGGTGAATGTCCCGACTGCGGAACTGTCGTGCCCGTCTCGGACGTTGTGATGGTGCCGGGCCCCGGACTCGATCCGAACCCGGCGGATCCGGTCAGCCGGGCGATCCTCAGGCCGAGGCGGCTGCTGGAGCCGCTCGACGTCGAACGGCTCGACGCCGAGCCGGTCTAGATCGGGGTTCGTGCGGTGTGATGCGTGCGGTGTTTTCGCGCGGTGTGACAGAGTCCGTGCGGAGTTCATGGGTGGGTGGGGGATGAGCGTGGGGGGAGGGCTGTGGATGATCCGCGGTTGGTCGGACGCGCGTTCCGCCGTCGTGCTGTTCGCGCTGCTCTTCCAGGTCGCCCTGCTGGACACCGGGGGTCTGCCCGCAGCCGTCGCCTTCGCCGCGACCGCCACGGTCGGCTCCGCACTCGCCGTCTGTGCCCTGATCAGCGCCCGCGGTGTGCCCTTCACGCCCCCGACGCGGGTCCGTACGGCCCTGCGTGACCGTCAGCGCCGCACCGCGTTTCTGCCCCAGCGGGACCCGGACGCCCCGGGCCGAATACGGCCCCGGGCGCCAGGGCGACCCCTCCCGGCGACCGTCGCGTAGGGCTCGTACTCCCCACCCTTTTCCCGTCTTCTCGTCCCGGTGCGCGCACCGGCGAGCCCGCGCGGTCGTCATGCCGACATCCGCCTGCCCTGTTCCCGGCAGGTCCTTTTCCGGCACGACGAGACCCCCGGAGGGCTCAGCCATGTCCTTGTTCCTGTCCGCGTGCGCACAGCTGGTCGAACGGCTTGCGGATCTGCTCCAGCCGCTCTTCCACGCCTCTGCCGCGGCCGCCGCGATCATCCTGTTCACCGCCCTCGTACGGCTTCTCGTCCACCCCCTGTCCCGGTCCGCCGCGCGCGGGCAGCAGGCCCGGGCCACGTTGCAGCCGGAGATCGCCGAGCTGCGCAGAAAGCATGCGAAGAATCCCGAGAGGCTTCAGCAGGCGCTGCTCGAACTGCACACGCGGGAGCGGGTCTCGCCCCTCTCCGGCCTGTTGCCGAGCCTGCTCCAGCTTCCTGCCTTCTTCCTCCTCTACCACCTGTTCACCAGCACCGCGATCGGCGGTGACGCCAACGGCCTGCTCACCCATGCCCTGTTCGCCGCGCCGCTCGGCGGCCGCTGGACGGACGCGCTCGGCCATGGCGGGCTCCTCGGACCGGCCGGACTCGTCTATCTCGGACTGTTCGCGGTCGTCGCGGCCGTCGCCGCCTTCAACGTCCGGCGGGCGCGGCGGACCGCGCCCCCGGTCGCGGTTGCGGCGGGTACGGGCGAGCAGGTGCCGGGGGTGGCTGCGGTCACCCGCTTCATGCCGTTCCTGTCCTTCGCCACCCTGGTCACGGTGGCGGTGGTGCCGCTGGCCGCCGCGCTGTATGTGGTCACCAGTACGACGTGGAGCGCGGTCGAGCGGGTGGTGCTGTACCGCTGAGTGCGGGGCCGGCCCTGGTCTCCCGCCCGGGCCCAAGCCCGGGTCCGGGCCCGTCCGCTCCCTGAACGGGGTCTTGCGGGCGGGACGCCGGACTCGGAGGATCGACCGGTCCTCCGAGGGCTGCGCTCCCGGCCGCACTCCGGCCGCATCCATCGGCCGGACCGCCGCGAGCAAGGGAGTTGACGAGCATGAAACTGTTGCGAGTCGGTACGGCCGGTGCGGAGCGCCCCGCGCTGCTCGACGCAGGGGGGACCCTGCGGGACCTGTCCGGACTCGTCGCCGGCATCGACGGGCCGTTGCTCGCCGACGAGGCAGCCCTCGCCCGGCTCCGCGCCGCCGCCGAGTGGGGCGGGCTGCCCGGACTGGACCCGGACGGCCTGCGCATCGGACCGCCGCTCACCCGTATCGGCAAGATCGTCTGCATCGGCCTCAACTACCACGACCACGCCCGCGAGACCGGCGCCGAACCGCCCGCCGAGCCGGTGGTCTTCCTCAAGGCGCCGGACACGGTGGTGGGCCCCCATGACACCGTGCTCGTGCCGCGCGGGTCCACCAGGACCGACTGGGAGGTCGAACTCGCGGTCGTGATCGGGCGTACCGCCCGCCGCCTGGAGACGCGGGAGGAGGCGCTCGCCCAGGTCGCGGGGTACGCGGTGGCGAACGATGTCTCCGAGCGGGAATACCAGTTGGAGCGCGGCGGGACCTGGGACAAGGGCAAGAACTGCGAGACGTTCAATCCGCTCGGGCCCTGGCTGGTCACCGCGGACGAGGTGCCCGACCCCCAGGACCTGCGGCTGCGGCTCTGGGTCAACGGGGAGCCGAAACAGGACGGGACCACCGCGGAGCAGATCTTCCCGGTGGCCGAAGTGGTGCGGTATGTCAGCCGGTTCATGACGCTGTACCCGGGTGATGTGATCAACACCGGGACCCCGGCAGGGGTGGCGCTGGGCCGGCCCGACCCCAAGCCGTATCTGCGGGCCGGGGATGTGATGGAGCTGGAGATCGAGGGGCTGGGGCGGCAGCGGCAGAGGCTGGAGAACGCGTAGCTGCCGAGTCGCCGTAGCTGCGCCCGTGGCGTGGGTGGCGTGGGTGGTGTGGACGGCGGGGGCCGTGTGTCGGCGGCGGTCCCGCACCCGGAAGTGGGCGCGGGACCGCCCTCGCCGTGGTTTCAGTCCCCGGACCTGGCCAGGAATGCCCCGACCGCCTCCACCACCAAGGCGTGGTCGTCCAGTTGGGGCAGGCCCGAGACCACCACCGTGCCGATCACACCCGCGCCCTCCACCGTGACGGGGAAGGCGCCGCCGTGGGCCGCGTAGACATCGGGGTCGAGGCGGGAGGACTCCTCGAACGTCGTGCCCTTGGCGCGGAAGCGGGTGCCGACCAGCAGCGACGAACAGCCGTAGCGCTCGACGACCCGGCGCTTGCGGTCGATCCAGGCGTCGTTGTCCACCGTGGAGCCCGGCAGTGCCGCGTGGAAGAGCTGCTGGCCGTTGCGGCGGATGTCGATCGCGACCGGCGCGCTGCGGGCCCGCGCCCGCTCCATCAGCAGGGTGCCGAGCGCCCAGGCGTCGTCGTAGGTGAAGCGGGGGAAGGTCAGCTGACGTTCCTGTGCTTCGAGTTCGGGGATCGTGGGAGCGTTCGCGGTCACAGCGACACCACCGTGCCCTCGCGGGCCGAACGCCGGGCCGCCTCAAGGACGTCGAGGGCCGCGGCCGCCTCCTGCGCGGTGACCGGGTTGGGGCCGCCGTCGCGCAGGGCCCGGGCGATGGCCGCGTAGTACGCCGGGTAGTCGCCGGGAAGCGTCGGTACGGGTCGGCCGCCGCCGGTCAGCGGGGACTCGCCCGCGCCGAGACGGCCCCAGAGGGACTCCGGTTCCCCGCCCCAGTCCTGGCCGGGCCGGGAGCCCTCGCGCAGGGCCGCCTCCTGCGGATCCAGACCGTACTTCACATAGCCCGCACGGGAGCCGAGGACGCGGAAACGGGGGCCGAGCTGGGCCGTGGTGGCGGAGACATACAGATGGGAGCGGACGCCGCTGGTGTGCGTCACCGCGATGAAGGTGTCGTCGTCCGCCTCGGCGCCCGGGCGGCGGATGTCCGTCTCGGCGTAGACGGAGGCGGCGGGGCCGAAGAGGGTGAGCGCCTGGTCGACGACATGGCTGCCCAGGTCGTAGAGCAGACCGCCGATCTCCGCGGGGTCCCCGGACTCGCGCCAGCCGCCCTTGGGCTGCGGACGCCAGCGTTCGAAACGGGACTCGAAGCGCAGTACGTCGCCGAGTTCGCCCTCGGCGAGCAGCGCCCGGAGGGTGAGGAAGTCGTTGTCCCAGCGGCGGTTCTGGAAGACCGAGAGCAGCAGGCCGCGCTGCTCGGCGAGGTCCGCCAGGGTGCGCGCCTCGGCCGCCGTGCCCGCGATCGGCTTGTCCACCACGACCGGGAGGCCCGCTTCGAGGGCGGCCGTGGCGAGGCGGACATGGGTCTTGTTCGGGGACGCGATGACGATCAGGTCCAGTTCCCCGGCCCGGCTCCACAGTTCGTCGGTGGAGGCGGCGACGTGCACCCGGGGGTGTTCGGCGCGGGCAGCCTGCTGCCGCTCGGGGTTCGAGGTGACCACCGTGTCGAGGGTGAGTCCCTCGGTGGCGGCGATCAGCGGGGCGTGGAAGACGGAGCCCGCGAGGCCGAAGCCGATGAGGCCCACGCGGAGGGGGGTGCCGGTACCAGGAGCTGAGGCTGTCATGCACTCCACTTTCGCAACGCTGTTGCCAAAGTGCAAGCGCGGGGGACAATGGGGCCGTGGACAGGACGTATGCGGGACCGGTCGGAGGCAGGCATGGGGGCGCGGGGAGCGCGACGGGCGGGGTGAACCTGCTGGGGCTGCGCAGTCACAACGCGGCCCTGGTGCTGGATCTGTTGCGGTCCGCGGGGGTGGACGGGATCAGCAGGCTGGAGCTGGCGGAGCGGACCGGGCTGACCCCGCAGGCCGTCAGCAAGATCACCGCCCGGCTGCGCGCGGACGGCCTCGCGGTGGAGGCGGGCCACCGGGCCTCCACCGGCGGCAAACCGCGGACGGTGCTGCGGCTGGTGCCGGACGCGGGGCATGCGGTGGGGCTGCATCTGGACCGGGACGAACTGCGAGCAGTGCTCTGCGACCTCACGGGCGCGGTGGTCGCGGAGCGGCGCGCACCGCTGGACCTGGGAGCGGGCCGGGAGGCCGTGGTGGAGGGGGCCGCCCGGGAGGCGGAGGCGCTGATTGCGGCGGGGAGGGCGCGTTTTTCGGCCGGTGCGGGTGCGGGTGCGGGTGCCGGTGCCGGTGCCGGTGCGGGTGCGGGTGCGGGTGCGGGTGTGGGCGCGGCGGTCGCGGACGCTCCGCATGCTGCGGGGGCCGCGGATGCCGCCGGGGCCGCGGATGCCGCGCATGCTGCGGGGGCCGCGGATGCCATGGGGGCCACAGGGGCCGGGGTGGCCACCGGGGCCGGGGTGGTCGCAGGGGCCGCGGTGGCGCCTGCGGTGCTCGGGCCCGGGGTGGCGCCTGCGGTGCTCGGGCCCGGGGTGGCGCCTGCGGTGCTCGGGGTCGGGGTCGCTCTCCCCGGCCCTCTCGACCATCGGCACGGTGTGCTGCACCGGGTCACCGGTTTTCCGGAGTGGGACGGCTTCCCGCTGCGGGACGCGCTGGCCCGGCGGCTCGGGATGCCCGTCGTCGTCGACAAGGACACCAACGCCGCCGCGCTCGGGCTCGCCCTGGGCGGCGCGGCCGGGGGCGCTCACTCGTCGTTCGCCTATCTGCACCTCGGGACCGGACTCGGTGCGGGGCTGGTCGTCGGCGGGGCCGTGCACCGGGGGGCGCGGACCGGGGCGGGGGAGTTCGGGCACCAGGTGGTCCAGCTGGACGGCCCGCCCTGCGAGTGTGGCGACCGGGGCTGTATCGAGGCGCTGTGCCTGGCCGCCGTCGCGCGCGGCGATGTGGCGGAGGCGGCGCGGGTGCTCGGCGCCGGTGCGGCGAACCTGGCCGGGCTGCTCGACATCGACCTGGTGCTGCTCGGCGGCCGGACCGTCGCCGCGCACCCCGAGGCCTTCACGGGCGGAGTGGCCGCCGTTCTCGGCGCACGCGCCCGGCGCGAGGGCTCGACCGCACCCGTTCCGGTGCGCGTCGCGCCCGGCGGAGCGCGCGGGGTGGCGGAGGGCGCGGCGCAACTGCTGCTCGCTCCCCTCTTCGGACGCGCGGAGGACTGAGGAGGACTGAGGCCCCGGGAGGTCTGCCCCGGCACCTCCCTGCACCTCCTGGCGCTCCTGTTGTCGGGGGCGGCGGGGCGCCCGCGGCCCCACACCCGCCAAACCGGTGACCGCGCTGCGCTGATCGGGGGGACTGCCCCTGCGGAGTGTCGGGTTCCAGGCGTGGCGCGGCCCGGAAGGCGGTCCGCATGGAAGCTCATATGTTCATGCGACTGTCTCGACCTTCTCGACTGTCTCTGTTCCTGCCCTGCGCGCTCGCCGCCGTCCTCCTCCTCAGGCAGGCGCCCGCCGCCGCGCTCGTCGCCGACACGCAGCTCAGCTGTTCCGGCGGGGCCGGGCGCGCCTTTCCGCTCACCACCCAGATCCACGGTGGCCCCGGCAGCTACAAGCCCGGGGGCGCCGACCAGAACTGGACCATCGACCTCAAGAACACGACCGCGGAGTCCTGCAAGAACATCCACCCGGTGGTCGTCCTGGTCGACTCCCAGCGCAAGCTGCGGGACGCCGAGCCCCACCTGGAGTTCTACGGCGGCGACCGCTGGCGCCCGGTCGCCTTCACCCACACCGACCGCCAGGAGCTGGTCGGCGCCTTCGGCGGCGACTTCCCCGGCTTCACCGTGGGCCCGGGCCGCACGGTCTCCGTGAAGGTGCACTTCGCGCTGTCCGACAAGGCCCGGCCGAACGACATCGTGGCGAAGGCCGCGGTCGCGCAGAAGAACGGCACCGACGGCGACTGGGCCGGGGAGTCGAACGACTACTGGTTCCAGATCGAGACGGGCGACGCCGCCGCCGACCTCACCGGCCGGTCGGCCGACCCCTCGGCCACGGCGGCCGACCCCTCGGACAAGGCGACCGGCCCCACCCCGACGGACACGACCGGGAGCCCCTCCGGCGCCTCGGCCCACCCCTCCGGCACGGCGTCCGGCAAGCCGGGCAAGGGCCAGGCGCCCCACCCCGGGCAGACGGGCACCCCGGCCACGTCGCCGTCCCCGGCGCTGACGCCCACCGCCAAGGCGACGGCGACCCCCTCCGCCGCACCGCCCTCGCGCGACATGGTCAAGTTCATCGGCGGGCTGGCCATGGCGGCGGTCGGACTGCTCGTGGCGGGCGGCGCCCTGCTGATGGCCCGCAGACGCCGCTGACCCCGCCCGCTGCCCGCCCTCCGGGGCCCTGCGGCCGGTCTGCGACGATCACCCCGTGGACTACCCGAACGACCAGGACCCCGGCGCCCCCGTCCGCTCCGGCATTCCCGAGCACGGCCGCATCCCCAAGTACTACGCGGTGAAGGCGCATATCGCCGCGCTCGTGGCGGAGTTGGGCGAGGGCGGGCCGCTGCCCACCGAACGAGAACTCTCCGAGCGCTACGACGTGGCCCGCGAGACCGTACGGCAGGCGCTGCGCGATCTGCTGCTGGAGGGCAGGCTGCGGCGGCAGGGGCGGGGCACGGTGGTCGCCGGGCCCAAGCTGGAGCAGCCGCTGTCCCTGGCCAGCTACACCGAGGGGGTCCGCAGACAGGGCCGCACCCCGGGCCGCAGGCTCATCAGCCTCGACCGCTTCCCCTGCAACGAGGTCCTGGCCGCCGAGAGCGGTCTCACCCGCGGCGAACCGGTCTGGCACATGGAGCGGCTGCTCCTCGCCGACGACGAGCGGGTCGGCCTGGAGAGCACCTATGTCGCGGCGGCGCACGTCCCGCGGCTGGACACCGACTTCGACCCCGACTCCTCCTTCTACGCCTATCTCAAGGAGCAGGGGATCACCTTCGGTGACGCCGACGAGCGCATCGAGACCGTGCTCGCCGCCCCCCGGGAGGCGCTGCTCATCGGTACGCCTCCGGCCCTGCCGATGCTGCTGCTCCACCGTGTCTCACGGGACACCGGGGGGCGGCCGCTGGAGCGGGTGCGGACGCTGTACCGGGGGGACCGGTTCTCCTTCTCGGCGCATCTGGGCGGCTGAGGGGAGAGGAACCGGGCAAGGGGCCGACCAGGGCAAGGGGTCGACCAGGGCAGGGGCGGGAGTCGAAGCCCGCCCCCTTTTTATAACAAAGAGATAACGGGTCTAGCCCAATCTTGAGAGGCGGTTCACCATTCGGTTGCCGGAAGGACCTTTCCGGTTTCCCGATCCCGAGGAGCGTGGGCGTTGTGAGAGTGACAGTCGTAGGAGCCGGCGTGGTGGGCACCATGCACGCCTGGCAAGCAGTGGAACGCGGCCATGAGGTCGTGCAGATCGAGCGTGAGGCCGAGGCCCGCGGGGCCTCGCTGCGCAACTTCGGGCTGGTCTGGGTGAGCGGCCGCGCGGGCGGCGAGGAGCTGGAGACGGCCCTGCGGGCCAGGGAGCTGTGGGAGGAGATCGGGGGCCGGGTGCCCGCACTGGGCTTCCGCGCCAACGGCTCGCTGACCCTGCTGCGCACCGGACTCGAACAGGCCGTGGCCGAGGCCGCCCTCGCCCGCCCCGACGCGGCCGCGCGCGGCTACAAGCTGCTCACCGCCGCCGAGGCGCGGACCGTGAACCCCGCCCTGCGCGGCAGCTTCGAGGGCGCCCTGTACTGCGAGCGCGACGCCGCCGTCGAGCCCCGTACCGCCCAGCTCGCCCTGCGCGAGGAGCTGCTGAAGTCCCCGAACTACACCTTCCTGCCGGGCCGCGAGGTCCGCGAGGTCACCGGGCCCGGCACGGTCCGCGACGACCACGGGGACGTGCACCGTGCGGACGCCGTGGTCCTCTGCACCGGCGCCTGGCTCGGCGGCCTGGTCAAGGAGCTGGCCCCCGAGCTGCCCGTACGCCGGGTGCGGCTCCAGATGATGCAGACCGACCCGCTCGGCGAGGCGCTGCCCGCCTCGGTCGCCGACGCCGACAGCTTCCGCTACTACCCGGCCTACGGCGGCGAGGCCCTTGACCGCCTCGGTGCCGGGCAGCCCCAGCCGCCGACCGCCGCCGCCCACCGGATGCAGCTGCTGATGGTGCAGCGCGCGGACGGCGGACTGACCATCGGCGACACCCACGAGTACGAACACCCCTTCGGCTTCGACACCGTCGAGGACCCCTACGACCATCTGACGGAGGTCGTCGAGGGCTTCCTCGGGCGTCCGCTGCCGAAGATCCGCCGCCGCTGGGCGGGGGTGTACGCGCAGTGCACCGACACCGCGCGGGTCGTGCACCGCCAGCAGGTGCGCGAAGGGGTGTGGCTGGTCACCGGGCCCGGCGGCCGCGGTATGACCTGCTCCCCCGCCATCGCCGAAACCACCGCGAACGAACTGGGCTGGTGAACCACCTCATGACCGACACACATCTCAGCGGCACGCCCGCCACCGGCATACGTCTCGTCGTCCTCGACATGGCCGGGACCACGGTCGCCGACGGCGGTCTCGTCGAGCGGGCCTTCGCCGCGGCCGCCGCGGAACTGGGCGTGCGGCCCGGCTCCGCCGACCACGCCGAGAAGCTCGCCTATGTCCGCGCCACCATGGGCGAGTCCAAGATCTCCGTCTTCCGGCACCTGTTCGGCGAGGAGGCTCTCGCCCAGCGCGCCAACGCCGCCTTTGAAAAGGCCTACGGCGAACTGGTCGACGGGGGACACATCGCCGAGATCCCCGGCGCCCGCGCGGCCGTCGAGGAGATGCGCGCCGACGGCCTGACCGTCGTGCTCACCACCGGTTTCGCCCGGGTCACCCAGGACGCGATCCTCGACGCGCTCGGCTGGCGCGACCTGGTCCCGCTCACCCTGTGCCCGGCGGACGCGGGCGGCCGCGGACGCCCCTACCCGGACATGGTGCTGACGGCCTTCCTGCGCACCGGCGCCGCC
This sequence comes from Streptomyces sp. NPDC052040, assembly GCF_044548405.1. NCBI lineage: Bacteria > Bacillati > Actinomycetota > Actinomycetes > Kitasatosporales > Streptomycetaceae > Streptomyces > Streptomyces sp. NPDC052040. The sequence goes on from NZ_JBIUBV010000002.1 coordinate 83,524, forward strand.
GAGGACGTACGCCAGGTCGCGGTCGTCGGCGACACCTCGTACGACATGCTCAGCGGGGTGCGCGCCGGGGCCGGTCTGGTCGCCGGGGTGCTCACCGGCGCCCACGACGCGCCCGCCCTGCACCAGGCGGGCGCCCACCAGGTGCTCGGCTCGGTGGCCGGACTCCCCGCCCTGCTGAAGGGAGCCGACCGGCGATGACCGGCATCCGCTTCGAGGGGATCTCGGTCGCCTACGACGGGACCACCGTCCTCGACGGCCTCGACCTCTCCGTCGAGCCCGGCGAGGTCATGGCGCTGCTCGGTCCCTCCGGCTCCGGGAAGACGACCGCGCTGCGGGCCGTCGCCGGATTCGTACGGCCGTCCTCGGGGCGGGTGTTCCTCGGCGGGCGGGACGTCACCGCCGAACCCCCGCACCGGCGCGGGATCGGCATGGTCGTCCAGAGCTACGCCCTCTTCCCGCACCTGCGCGTCGCGGACAACGTGGCCTTCGGCCTCAAGGCGCGCAAGGTGCCCCGGCAGGAGATCCCCGCGCGGGTCGCCGAGGCGCTGGAACTGACCGGCATGGGCGAGTACGCGCGCCGCTACCCGCGCGAGCTGTCCGGCGGGCAGCAGCAGCGGGTGGCGATCGCGCGGGCCCTGGCCGTGCGCCCCGGTGTGCTCCTGCTGGACGAGCCGCTGTCCGCCCTGGACGCCCGGCTGCGCTCCGGAATGCTCGCCGAACTGGCCCGGCTGCACCGTGACCTGCCCGACATGACCATGCTGTACGTGACCCACGACCAGGTCGAGGCGCTGACGCTGGCGGACCGGATCGCGGTCATGGACCGGGCGCGGCTGCGGGACGTCGGCACGCCCCGCGAGCTGTACCGCGCCCCGCGCACCGAGTTCACCGCGTCCTTCGTGGGCAGCGCCAATCTGCTGCCGGTGACCGTGGGGGCGGCCGGGGTCGCCTTCGGCGGCGCCGAGCTGGAGGTGGACACCCGGGACGCCGCCCGGGGCGCGGCCGCGACCCTCTGCGTACGGCCGCACCTCGTCGGCCTCGGCCCGGGCCCGAACCGGCTCACCGGGGTCCTCGACGAGATCCAGTGGCGGGGGGCCACCCACCGGCTGCACGTGGACGTGGCGGGCCACCGGGTCATGGCCGACGTACGGGAGCTGCGGTGCCCGCCCGCGCCGGGGGACCAGGTGGAGGTGCACTTCGCACCCGGGGACGCGGTGCTGCTGGCCGCCGGGGTGTCCCGTGACTAGACGCCTCGCCTGGTCCCTGCCCCCGGCGCTGCTGCTGGCCGCCGCCTTCCTCTACCCCCTGGCCCTCGTCGTCCGACAGTCCTTCCAGCCGGACACCGGCGGCACCTCCCTCAAGCCGTACACCGACGTCTTCGCCTCGGTCGCCTTCCGCGAGGCCCTGTGGACCACCGTCTGGCTGGCGCTCGCCGCCACCGCCTGCTGCCTGGTCCTCGGGTTCTTCCTGGCGCTGGTCATCGCCTTCGTGCCCTTCCCCGGGGCGAAGGCGGTGGCCCGGTTCATCGACGTCTTCCTGTCCTTCCCCTCCTTCCTGATCACCCTCGCCCTGCTCTTCCTCTACGGCAGCGCGGGGATGGCCAACGGGCTGTGGAGCGATCTGACCGGCGCGGCCTCGGGACCCTTCGCGTTCCTCACCACGCCCTGGGGCGTACTCCTCGCCGAGGTCACCTACTTCACGCCCTTTGTGATGCGCCCCCTGCTGGCCGCCTTCTCGGGGCTGGACACCGCGCAGGTGGAGGTCGCCGCCTTGCTCGGTGCCCGGCCCGCGCGGATCGTGCGCCGGGTGATCCTGCCCGAGGCGCTGCCCGCGCTCGCGGCCGGCGGCGGACTCGTCCTGGTCCTCGCCCTCAACGAGTTCGGCATCGTGCTGTTCACCGGCGCCAAGGGCGTCACCACCCTGCCGACGCTCGTCTACGGCAAGGCGATCCTGGAGTCCGACTACCCGGGCGCCTGTGTCGTCGCCGTCGTCAACGTCCTTGTCTCCGTGGGCCTGTACTCCCTCTACCGGGTGGTGAGCCGCCGTGCTGGTGCCTAGCCGGACCGGGAGGTGGGCCCTGTGGGCCGTCTTCCTCGTCCTCTTCCTGCCCCTCTTCGCCCTGCCCCTGCTGGTCGTGCTGGCCGCCTCGTTCGCCGGTCACTGGTCCGGGGCGCTCCCCTCCGGCTTCACCACCGGCCACTACGCCGCCGCCACCCGCGGGGAGTCCCTCCAGGCGCTCACCACCAGCCTGGTCACCGCCCTCGCCGCGAGCCTGCTCGCGCTGGCCGTGGGCACCTGGGGGGCGCTCGGCGCCCACGCCCTGCCGGGGCCCGTACGGCGGCTGTTCGACGCCCTGTTCGTGCTGCCGGTGGCCGTGCCCTCCGTGGTCGTCGGGCTCGCGGTCCTCGTCGCCTTCTCGCAACCGCCCGTGCTGCTCAACGGCACCCGCTGGATCGTGATCCTCGCCCATACGATCCTGGTCACGGCCTTCGCCTACCAGTCGGTCTCCGCGGCGCTGCTCCGCCTCGACCCCGCCTACGAGCAGGCCGCGGCCTCCCTCGGGGCCCGCCCCGGATACGTCCTGTGGCGGGTCCGGCTGCCGCTGCTGCTGCCGTCCCTCACGGCCGCCGCGGGCCTGTGCTTCGCCCTGTCCATGGGGGAGCTGAGCGCCACGATGATGCTCTACCCGCCCGACTGGACGCCGCTGCCCGTCCGGATCTACGCGGCCACCGACCGGGGCTCGCTGTTCACCGGCTCCGCCCTCGCGGTCGTCCTCATGGGGGCCACCCTGCTCGTCCTGTTCGCCATGGCCCGGATCCGCACCCGGGCCGCCCACCGCTGACCACCCGACCCGCCCCCCCCCGCTCCACCACCCCGTCCACGCAAGGAGTGCGTCCCGCCATGCCCGGAATCCCCGCCCCGCTCAGAGTCCCCGCCCTCTCCCGTGTCCCCGTCAAGCCGCTCGCCGCCGTCCTCGGGAGCCTCGTCCTGGCCGGTTCGCTCACCGCCTGCGGCGGCGACTCCTCCGCCGCCGACGCCAAGACCGTCACCGTCTACAGCGCGGACGGCCTCAAGGGCGAGAACGGGGACGGCTGGTACGACCGCGTCTTCAAGGACTTCCAGAAGCAGACCGGCATCAAGGTCCAGTACGTCGAGGGCGGCTCCGGCGAGATGGTGCAGCGCGCCCTCCGCGAGCGCAGCAACCCGCAGGCCGACGTCCTGGTGACCCTGCCGCCCTTCATCCAGCAGGCGGACAGCAAGGGCCTGCTGGCCAAGTACACGCCCCAGGGCGCCGAGGAGGTCGCCGGCGCCGACAAGGCCGCCGACGGCACCTGGACCTCCGTCGTCAACAACTACTTCGGCTTCGTCTACAACAAGAAGGAGCTGAAGAAGGCGCCCACCACCTGGGAGGACCTGCTCGACGCCCGGTACAAGGACAAGCTCCAGTACTCCACCCCGGGTGTCGCGGGCGACGGAACGGCCGTCCTGGTCAAGGCGATGAACGACTTCGGCGGCAAGGACGCCGCGCTCGCCTACCTCAAGAAGCTCCAGGCCAACAATGTCGGCCCGTCCGCCTCCACCGGCAAGCTCGCCCCCAAGGTGGACAAGGGCGAACTGCTCGTCGCCAACGGTGATGTGCAGATGAACTACGCCCAGTCCAAGACCATGCCCAACCTGGGCATCTGGTTCCCGGCCCGGCAGGGCGGCAGGCCGACCACCTTCGCGCTGCCCTACGCCGCCGGACTCGTCACCAAGGCCCCGCACTCCGAGAACGGCAAGAAGCTGCTGGACTACCTGCTCAGCCGCGCCGCGCAGAAGCAGGTCAGCTCGATCGGCGGCGGATTCGCGGCCCGCAAGGACGTGGGCGCCACCGACGCCAACGCCACCGCACTGACCCGGATCATGGACGGCGTCCAGATTTTCGAACCGGACTGGAACGACATCGACACGAACCTTCAGACGTACGTCGACGCCTGGAAAACCGCTACGAACAGCTGATCGCTAGGCTGGGACTCACGCAGCACCACGCATGGCAGGAGATCGCACATGGCAGAGCGCAGGCCCATCGAGTCGTGGCTCACCGACATGGACGGTGTGCTCATCCACGAGGGCGTTCCGATTCCCGGTGCCGATGCCTTCCTGAAAAAGCTGCGTGAGTCCGGCAAGCCCTTCCTGGTGCTCACCAACAACTCCATCTACACGGCGCGCGATCTGCACGCCCGGCTGACCCGCATGGGCCTCGACGTGCCGGTCGCGAACATCTGGACCTCGGCGCTCGCCACCGCCCAGTTCCTGGGCGACCAGCGGCCCGGCGGCTCGGCGTATGTCATCGGCGAGGCCGGGCTGACCACCGCGCTCCACGACATCGGCTACATCCTGACCGACCACGACCCCGACTACGTCGTCCTCGGCGAGACCCGCACCTACTCCTTCGAGGCCATGACCAAGGCGGTCCGGCTGATCAAGGCCGGGGCCCGGTTCATCTGCACCAACCCCGACGAGACCGGCCCGTCCCCGGAGGGGCCACTGCCCGCCACGGGCGCGGTCGCCGCGCTGATCACCAAGGCGACGGGCAAGCAGCCGTACTTCGCGGGCAAGCCCAACCCGCTGATGATGCGCACCGGGCTCAACACCATCGGGGCGCACTCGGAGACCAGCGCGATGATCGGCGACCGGATGGACACCGACGTACTGGCCGGAATGGAGGCCGGAATGCAGACGTTCCTGGTGCTCACCGGGCTGACCACGACGGAGCAGATAGACCGCTACCCCTTCCGCCCGTCGCACGTGGTGAACTCCATCGCGGACCTCGTCGACCTCGTCTGACGCCGCCGTCCCGGACCCTGGACGCCCGGGGCCCGCACGGCCGGGGGAGACCCCCCGTACGGAGTAGTCGGGGTCCCGTCCGGATGCGCCGGAGTGTCCGGGGTGTGAGTCTCCTGGTATCGGGAGGTTCACGATGGGTTCACTATGGATCACTCTGGGTGCCGGGGCCCTCGTCGCGGCCGTCTTCGCACCCACGGCGTCCGCGGCGGGCGCACAGGGCGTCTTCCTGACCCCGGCGTCCCCCCTGCCCGGCGGCGGTGTGCGGCTGGCCGTCCGGGGCTGTGCCGCGAAGTCCGGCAGCGCGGCGTCGGACGCCTTCTCCGCCGCCGCCCGGCTCGCGGGCAGCGGCGGCCTGCTGACCGGTGACGCCCGGGTACGCGCCGCGGCGCGTCCGGGGCTGTACTCGGTGACGGTCGACTGCGACGGACGGGTGGTCAAGGGCACGCTCCTGGTCGGCGGCCACCAGGCGGCCGCGCCGTCCCTGCCGATCGCACCGTCCACCCCGCCCGCCGCCCCGCGCAGCGCCGCGGCCTCCCCGGCCGCACCCGCCGTCTCCGGCGGCGCGGTGGCCCCGGCTCCCCGTGTCTCCTCCGGTGCCGCCGCCACCCCGACCGCGCACTCCTCGCCGGTCGCGCCCGTGCACGCGGGCGGCGGTGCCACCGCGTCCCTGCCGTCGGCCTCCGACGCCCGTTCCGCCGGGCCGGGTGTCCTTCAGGCGGTCATCGGTCTGGTGCTCGCGGGCGTGGCCGCCATTGTGGTCATCGCGCGAAGCATCCGCCGCGGCCGTGGCCGGGAGTGAGCCGTGTCCAGATACGAGAACTCCTCCGGTACCGGCCGACTGCTGATGGGTGTCGCCTGGGTGGTCCTGCTGCTCGGGCTGTGGATGTGGGGACGTGAGGCCGCCGGAGTGCTGCCGGGGGTCTCCTCGCCGACGACCGGGGACATGGCCGCCGCCGGGCGCCCCCCGGACACCGAGCTGCCTGCCGCGGCGGACCCCCTGGGGGCGTCCGTGCCGCTGCGCGTCGACATCCCCTCCCTCGGGGTGAGGGCCCCGGTCGAGTCGCGCGGCCTGGACGCGCGGGGTGCGATCGACCCGCCGCCGTTCGCCCGGCCGGGCGTGGCCGGCTGGTACGGCAACGGTGTGGCGCCGGGCGCCGCGGGGGCCGCGCTGCTGGTCGGGCATGTGGACACCGACACCGGGCCCGCCGTCTTCTACAAGCTCAGCAGCCTGCGGGAGGGCGCGAAGATCCGTGTGCTGCGCGGTGACGGCCGGGTGGCCGAGTTCACCGTGGAGAGCATCCGGGTGCTCGACAGCGACGGCTTCGACGCCCGCGAGGCGTACGGGGCGCGGCAGCCGGGGCGGGCGGAGCTGCGGCTGATCACCTGCGGTGGCACCTTCGACCGCGCGAGCCGTACCTATTCGGCGAACGTGGTGGTGTCGGCGTATCTGACGGGCACGGGCCGTTAGCCCGAACTGCCGCCCGGCGGAGTCCTGTTGACGCCCCGGGCGCCCGGCACCGCGGCACCGGAACACAGAAGGGCCCCTCGCCAAGGCGAGGGGCCCTTCCGGTCGTGCGCCGCCAGGGACTCGAACCCCGGACCCGCTGATTAAGAGTCAGCTGCTCTAACCAACTGAGCTAGCGGCGCCTGCTGACCCGGAGAACTCTACCCGATCCCCTCAGGTGCCTCCGACCGGCCGCCCGCGGGCCTCCGTCCGGGCGGTCCGTACCCCCGAGTGACGGCCTCGCGTGCACCTTTCGGGGCGTCACCAGGCGGTTCGAATGGACAGTTGGAAAGCCAACACACTTATATAAATAGGACAAATCGATCAGGATGTGGCGCCCGGGCATGGACCAGGGAGTGTGAGGGGAATCGCATGAAGACTCCGGTATTCGAGGAATTCGATCCCGCAACCGACTGCGGCTGCCCCGGCTGCCTCCACGGACCCCGTGCGATCCGCCGTTCCGGCTCCTGCGGCCCGGCGCTGCGCCCCGCCGCCCGGGGGATCCTCGTGCTGGCCGCCGCGGCGGGTGCGGTACTGGCGGTCCCGGGGCAGTCGGCGGCCGCCGCCCCGGTGCCCCACGGCACCCCCTGGCCGGTCAATCCCGCCGGTGAGGAGCCGCCGGCCACCCCGCAGGGCCGCACCTCGCCGCTGCACGGCACGGGCGTGATGCCCAGCGGGGCGACGCTGCCAGCGACGACCCGGGCCCAGATCATCAACCGGGCCAAGAAGTGGGTCGCGGCCAAGGTCCCGTACAGCATGGACGACTACTGGTCGGACGGGTACCGCCAGGACTGCTCCGGCTTTGTCTCCATGGCCTGGAACCTCGGCAGCAACGAGTGGACGGGCAGCCTGGACAAGTTCGGCGACCGCATCTCCAAGGAGGACCTCCAGCCCGGCGACATCCTCCTCTTCCACAACGCGGACAACCCGGAGAAGGGCTCGCACGTCGTCATCTTCGGCGGCTGGACCGACTACACCCACCGGAACTACACGGCCTACGAGCAGACCCCGCCGCACGCCCGCCGCCAGACCACCCCCTACGCCTACTGGTCCAACTCCAGCCGCTATGTGCCCTACCGCTACAAGGGAGTCGCGGACAGCAAGGCGGCCAAGGAGGGCGGCCTCGTCCCGGACCCGGCGGCCGGGGCGCCCCTGCCGACGGTCGGCATCCCCGGGGTCGCCTCCGTGGGCCAGGGACCCGACCACGTCTACGTCCCCGAGCTGGGCGGTCTGCTCGCCGCCCCCGGCCGGACCGGCCTGCCGCTGCGCGGCTCCGCCCTGGGCGGGGTCACGGAGGGCGCGGGCAGGAACCGCTCGCTGCCCCCCGCGGGGATCGCTCCCGGGACTCCCCCCACGCTCCCGGTCCCGGCACCGGGCCGGGCGGCGGTGCCCGGCTATCCGGGCCGCGCCGTCTTCCGGCCCGGCACCGCCAGCCCGGAGATCACCCGGCTGGGCCGGAGGCTGGTCGAGAAGGGCTTCGGCAGGCACTACGCGGGCGGGCCCGGGCCGCGCTGGTCCGAGGCGGACCGGCGCAATGTCGAGGCGTTCCAGCGCGCCCAGGGCTGGCGGGGCCGAGCGGCCGACGGCTACCCGGGCCCGGAAACCTGGCGGCGGCTGTTCTCCTGAGGTCCCGGCCCTTCCCGGCCCCCGGCGCTTCCCTGTCCCTTGTCCCCTGTCCCCTGTCCCCTGTCCCAGGCCCCCGGCCCCCGGCCCCCGGCCCTCGGCCCCCGGCCTGCGGGTCCTCCCCGGTCCCGGGCCCGCTGTCCGACGTATCCCTGCACAAGACCCTCTGGCGCGGAGGGTGGAGGCATCCATGAGTACGACGTCCTCACCGGTCCCGGAGCCCGAGGGGGCACCGGCCGACACCGGCGCCCCGGGCGCCCGGCTGATCCATGGCGAGTCGACCACCGACATCCCGGTCCACCGGCTGTTCCGGGACGTCGCCGAACCGCTGTCCCCGCCGGTCGCCCCGACCGTGGTGGGGCGCAGGCTCGGCACCGGCGAGCAGCCGTGCGTACGGCCGCCCGCGCGCCGGGTCCCGGCGCCCGATCCCGAGCTGGTCGAGCGGCCCGCCCGGGCGCTGCCCGGCTCGGTGGGCGTGCTGGCCGGGCTCGGCGGCCTGGGCGGCTGCGGGGCGGTCTCGTGGTGGGCGGGTGCGCTCTCGCCGTCCGCGATGCGCGTGCTGGACCTCCCGGTGAGCGCGGGCACCGGCGTCGGCCCCGCCCAGCTGGCGGCGTATGTCGCGGCGGGGGCGCTCACCATGCTGGGCTTCAGCGGTCTGATGCGCGGGCGCACGGGGTACGCCTGGGTGCTCCGGGTGTTCGGCCGCTACCGGGGGACGGCCCGCCGCACCGGCCTGATGTGGGTGAACCCGCTGGTGGTGCGCCACCGGGTGGATGTGCGGCTGCGGCACTGGCGCAGCGAGCCGATCCCCACGGTCGACGCCAACGGGGTCGCGCTGCGCGTGGTGGTGCTGGTGACCTGGCGGGTCAAGGACACCGCGCGCGCCGTGCTCGGGATCGACGATCACCAGACCTATCTGCGGGAGTGCGTGGAGTCGGCGCTCGCGCGGGTGGTGCCCCAGGTGCCTGCCGACGCGTCCGCGACCAAGGACGTGGTGAGCCTGCGCAATGTGGAGGCGATCGGCGACGCGCTGACCCGGCTGGTGGCGGCGGACGCGGAACCGGCCGGGCTCGAGGTGTTCGCGGCGCAGCCCACCCGGATCGAGTACGCGCCGGAGGTCGCCGAGCGGCTCCAGCGCCGCCGTATCGCCGCGCTCGACGCGGAGCACCGGGACACGGTGCTCAGCACGGTCGTGGACTCGGTGGAGGACACGGTCACCCGGCTGACCGTGCGGGGCCTGGTCGAACTCGACGACTACGAGCGCAAGGCGCTGGTGAAGGACCTGACGGTCGCCTTCTACACCGGGCGCACGGCCGACGGGGGATGAGGGGCCCGGCCCTCCGCGGGGATGGACATGTACAACTCACGGTCATAATCTGGGACTTGGTCTAGACCTGAAGCGTGCGCGCACGGCCCGAGGAACTCCCCACCTCCTTCAGGAGCGGCAGCATGCGCATCCGTACGACCAGAAAGGCGCGGTGGTACGCGGCCGTGGTCGGCCTCGCCACCGCGGGCAGCTTCGTACTCTCCACCGGCGGCGCCAGCGCCCACGGCTACACCGACCAGCCGCTCAGCCGGCAGAAGATGTGCGCCGCGAGCGGCGGCACCGTCACCGGCTGCGGCGCCATCCAGTGGGAGCCGCAGAGCGTCGAGGGCCCCAAGGGCTTCCCGGCGGCGGGTCCCGACGACGGCCGGATCTGCTCCGGCAACCACACCGAGTTCTCCGCGCTCGACCAGCCGGTGACGCCCTCGGGCGCGCCCTGGCCGACGACCAGGGTGACCGGCGGGCAGAGCTACACCTTCCGGTGGCAGTTCACGGCCTCGCACGCGACGACCAGCTTCACCTACTACGTCACCAAGCCGGGCTGGGATCAGAACCACGCCCTGACCAGGGCGGACCTGAACACCACCCCGTTCCTGACAGTCCCGTACAACGGCCAGCGGCCGCCCTCCACCCTCACCCACACCGGCACCTTGCCGACCGGGCTGAGCGGGCACCACCTCATCCTCGGGGTGTGGACGATCGCGGACACCGGCAACGCGTTCTACTCGTGCGCGGACGTCACCTTCTGAAGCACGCCCCGCCCCCCTTCGCCGCGGGCGGCTCGTTCGCGGGCATGCCGTAGGGCGGGTACGACAAAGGCGGGTCGTCCTCGCGTTCTCCGCGAAGACGACCCGCCGTGTCACTGTGCGCCGCCAGGGACTCGAACCCCGGACCCGCTGATTAAGAGTCAGCTGCTCTAACCAACTGAGCTAGCGGCGCAGACTCCGTCGCCTCTCGCTCTCGCGTCCGGCGACAAAAGAAATACTACCCGGTCCCCGAGGATGGTCGTGACCACCTCTGATCGCGAACCATCCTCAGATCGCCAGGGAGAGCAGCAGCGGGGCCGCCCCCCGGTTCAGCCGGTCCGCCGCCCGCCGCAGCCGGTGGGCGTGTTCCACCGGCAGGGACAGCGCCACACAGCCGACCGCCGAGCCCGCGGTGATCGGTACGGCCGCGCACACCGTGCCCACCGCGTACTCCTGGAGATCCAGCACCGGCACCGTCGGCGGATGGGCGTCCAGGCAGGACAGCAGCACCCTCTCGCTGGTGATGGTCCGCGAGGTCAGCCGGGCCGGCCGGTGCCGGGCGAGATGGTCACGGCGGCCGTCGGCGTCGAGCTGCCCGAGCAGGCTCTTGCCGATGGCGCTCGCATGGGCCGCGGAGCGGAAGTCCACCCACTCGTGCACCGCGGGCGTCGCCGGACCCTCGGCGTACTGGGTGACCCGCACCTCCCCGTCGACGTACCGGCTGAGATACACCGCCGCCCCCACCGAGTCGCGCAGCCGGTCCAGGGTCTGCTGGAGCGTGGCCCGCAGCGCCTCCTGGCGGCCCTCGGCCGAGCCGAGCCTGCCGAGGGCGGCACCGGTGACGTACGACCCGTCGGCGCCCTGCTCGACGTACCCCTCCCGGCGCAGCATCCGCAGCAGGGCGGCCAGCCGACGGGGGCCGAGGCCGGTGCGGCGGGCCAGCACGGTGCCGGTGACACCCGCGGGGTGCCGCGCCACCGTTTCGAGGACGCGCAGCGCGTCCTGGACCGAGTGGTGCGGGACGGTCGGCTCATGGGTCAGCGCCACGGTCTCCCCCTGCGCTTCTCGGGCCGTTCTCGGGACAGCTTGGCCGGTTTCCACCCTAGGGCCCAAGAGCGCGCGGGGGAGCGGGGATTGATGAATTCCGTACCGTCTCTCACCCTCCGCGGTCGGAGCACCGCGGTCAGAGCACCGCGCTGAGGAACTCCCGGGTCCGGGAGTGCTCGGGGTCGCTGAAGATCTTCTCCGGGGCGCCCGCCTCCACGACCCGGCCGGCGTCGAACATCAGCACGCGGTCCGAGATGTCGCGGGCGAAGTTCATCTCATGGGTCACACACAGCATGGTGATGTCCGTGCTGTGCGCGATGTCCCGCAGGACGTCGAGGACCCCGGCGACCAGCTCCGGGTCGAGCGCCGAGGTCACCTCGTCGAGCAGCAGCACCTGCGGGCGCATCGCCAGCGCCCGGGCGATCGCCACCCGCTGCTGCTGCCCGCCGGAGAGCTGGCTCGGGTACTTGTCCAGGTGGTCGGCGAGCCCCACCAGGTCCAGCAGCTCGTGCGCCCGCTGCTCGGCCTCGTCCTTCGGCAGCCCGAGCACGGTGACCGGCGCCTCGGTGACGTTGCGCAGCACCTTCATGTTGGGGAACAGGTTGAAGTGCTGGAAGACCATGCCGATGTTCTTGCGGATCTCCCTGACCTGCTTCTCACCGGCCGGGAACAGCTGCTGCCCGCCGACCGTGATGGTGCCCTCGTCGGGCTGGTCCAGGGTCATCAGCAGCCGCAGGATCGTGGTCTTCCCGGAGCCCGAGGGGCCGATCAGCGTGACATGTCTGCCCGCCTCGACGGAGAAGTCCAGTCCGTCGAGGACCGTGTGGTCGCCGAAGCGCTTGGTGACCTTGTCGAAGCGGATCAGTTCGCCGGTGGCCGCAGGCCGGTTGCCGGGGGCGTCGGATTCCTTCAGCAGGGGGGTGTCAGCGGACAAGGCGTCGCTCCAGGGCTCGCAGGAGGAGGGAGGCGGGGTAGGAGATCAGGACGAAGGCCACACCGATGACGGTGAGCGGCTCGGTGAACTGGAAGTGCTGCTGGGAGAAGAGCCGCGCCTGGCCGAGCATGTCGAGGACGGTGATCGTCATCAGCATCGGCGTGTCCTTGAGCATGGCGATCACATAGTTGCCGAGCGCCGGTACGACCCGGCGGATCGCCTGCGGCAGGATCACCGCCGTCCAGGTGCGCCGCAGCGGCAGGCTCAGCGCGGTGGCGGCCTCCCACTGCCCGGCGGGCACGGCCTCGATACCGGCCCGGTAGACCTGCATCGTGTACGTCGAGTAGTGCAGGCCGATCGCGACCACACCGGTGGTGAGCGCGGAGAAGGCGATCCCCCACTCGGGCAGCACATAGAAGAGGAAGAACAGCTGCACCAGCAGCGGGGTGTCACGGATGAACTCGGTCACGATGCCCACCGGCCAGCGCACCCAGCGCGTCGGCGTGCGCATCAGCAGCGCCCACACCAGGCCGAGCGCGAAGGAGAGCAGCGACCCGAGGGCCAGCGCCTGGAGGGTGACGGCCAGGCCGTCCCAGAAATGCGGCATGAAGGCGCGGACGGCGCCCCAGTCCCAGGTCATGCGACACCACCTCCGACCGGCTGCCGGACGCTCGCGTCGGGCAGCGGCGCCTTCCCCGCCCCGGCCTTGAGGCGGCGCTCCAGGGCCCGCATCAGCCGGGTGAGCACAAAGGCGATCACAAAGTAGATGACCAGGATGTACGCGTAGATCTGCGCACTCTCCTGGAGCGCGAGCCGCACCAGGTTGCCGCTGAAGGCCAGGTCGCCCATGCCCATGACGGAGACCAGCGCGGTGCCCTTGAGCAGCTCCACCAGCAGGTTGCAGAAGGGCGGGATCATCTCCGGCACCGCCTGGGGCAGCAGGATCTTGCGCATCCGCTGCCCGGGGGTGAAGCTCAGCGCGATCCCGCCCTCGCGCTGCGCCGGGTCGACCGCGTTCAGGGCGCCGCGCACGATCTCGGCGCCGTAGGCCCCGTAGGTCAGGCCCAGGGCGAGGGTGCCCGCCCACAGGGGCACCAGCTGCCAGCCGAAGGCGAGCGGCAGCACGAAGAACACCCAGAAGATCATGATCAGGGCGGAGGTGCCGCGGAACACCTCGGTGTAGAAACCGGCGGCGAACCGGACGATCCACCGGCGGTGGGTGCGGGCGATGCCGACCGCGAAGGACACGGCCGTCGCGAGGAGCGCGCCGAGCACCAGGAGCTGGACCGTGGTCCAGACGCCGTTCAGTACGAGTTCCCACAGGCCCCTGGTCATCCGCGGCACAGCTCCTTCGCGGTCATGTCCGTCATCTCGGCCCGGGTGAAGCCGAACGGCCGCAGGATGCGGAAGAGTTCGTCGCTCGCGCGCAGCTTCTTCAGCTCGGCGTTGAAGGCGTCCCGCAGCGCGGTGTCGGTGCGGCGGAAGGCGAAGGCGCCCCCGTCGACGTGCGGTTGGCCGTTCACCAGGGGCGTGAAGGGCTTGGTGGCCTCCGCCTTGGCGGACTTCTTGACGACCTCGCGGACGGTGAGGGCGGTCCCGGCGAACACGTCGACGCGTCCGGCCTCCACCGCGTTCAGGCCCGCGACCTGGTCCGGGACGATGAGCAGGTCGCTCTGCTTGTATCCGGCCCCGACGGCGTACTGGATCTCCGCGTATCCCGTGCCGGTGGCCAGTTTCGCCTTATTGCGCACCACGTCGCGGTAGTCGTGCACATCCAGCGGATTGCCCTTGCGCACGATGAAGGAGTCGAGCATCTGGTAGTCGGGGTCGGCGAAGACGACCTGCTGGCAGCGGTCGGGGGTGATGTACATCCCGGCGGACACGACGTCGAACTGCTGCGAGTTGAGGCCGGGGATGAGGGAGCCGAACTCGGTCGGCACGGGCTGCACCCGGTCGACCCCGAGGCGCTTGAAGACGACCCGGGCCAGTTCGGGGGCCTCGCCGGTGAGTTTGCCGTCCTTGTCGATATAGCCGAAGGGGATCTCCCCCGCGATGCCGAGGCGGACGACGCCCTGGGCCCTGAGGCGGCCGAGGGGGTCCCCGCCGCCGCTGCCCGAAGCCTCCGCCACCCGGCTGCAACCGACGGCGCCCAGCGCACCGGCCGCGGCGATCCCGGTGAGCAGCGACCGTCTGGTGGGTACCGGTTTACGTATGTGATGCGTCCGTGGTGCGGCCATGGGCGCGCAGCTACCCAGGACCGGGCGAGGTATTCAGGCCGTTTCACGGGCCGGTCCTGTCCGGGCCGGGTCCCCGGGCGCGGGCCGGGACGCTCAGTACCCGGGGACGTAGCCGCGCCGCGGGTCCACCACGTTGGGCAGCGGCCTGCCCGCCTCCCAGCGGGTGAACAACTCGACGAACTGGCGGCCGAGTTCGTCGTAGCGGCCGACCGTGCTGCCGCTCATCCGGGGGGACAGCAGCAGATCCTGGACCCGCCACAACGGGCTTTCCGGGCCCGGCGGTTCCTGGCGCAGGACGTCCAGGGCCGCACCGGCGATCCAGCGTTTGGACAGCGCGGCGGCCAGGGCCTCCTCGTCCACCAGGGCGCCGTGGGAGACATTGACGAAGCGGGCCGAGGGCTGCATCACCCCGAAGCGGCGGGCGTCGAACATGCCGCGCGTCCGGTCGGTGAGCGGCGCCGCCGCGATCACCCAGTCGGCGCGGGCGATCAGCCGGTCCAGGTCGTCCGGGCCGTGGATGCCGGTCAGCGGGACCCGGCCCACCACCGACACCGTGACCTCCAGTGCCTTCAGCGTCCGGGCGATCGCGCGTCCCACCGGTCCGGAGCCGACCACACAGGCGCGGGTGCCCGCGACCCGCGCCACCTCGCGCGGGCGCCACTCCCGGTCCCGTTGCAGATCCCGGGTCCGGGGCAGGTCCTTGGCCAGGGCGAGGACGAGTGCGGCCACATACTCGGCCACGGGCTGTTCGAAGATCCCGCGTGCGTTCGTCAGCACGGTGCGGGAGGCGGCGAGCCCGGCACACGGCAGATGGTCCACGCGGGTGCTCGCCGTGTGCACCCAGCGCGGCCGGGGGCCGCCGCCCGGCCAGGCCCCGCGCACCGCGTCCGTGGGGAAGTCCCAGACCAGCAGCACATCGGCGATCGGCAGCCGGGCCCCCAGCCCGGCGGCGTCCGTGTGCTCGATCCGCGCCCGTCCGGTGAGTCCGCCGAGCCGGGGGAGCGGCTCCGCGTCCAGGACGAGGAGTGTGGGGCGGCCGGGCGGGGGAGCGGTCATGGGGGAACCGGTCCTCCCTTCGGCGGCGGTCCGCCGGGCGGCGGGCCGGGCGCGTCCGACATGCGCGGATTGACCACGGTCGCACCCGGTCCCGGCGCCGTCAACAGGGTCGCCGCGCCCGGTCCGGGCCCTCCGCTCCCGGACCCGCGCGAGCGCGGCCGGGGGCCCGCCGCGACCGGACGTCCGTCGGCCAACCGGGTGAGGAGGGGAACGGCCCGGCCCCACCTGGGTACCCGAGCGGTGGGTCCGTTCCACGGTTTCGCCGAATGCCGCCGAAAGGAGGCGCCGCCCCCGGACCCGTACTGCCAAAAGAACAGGAAGGTTGGGCATGACCGCACTCGGATTCCTCTACCCGGGCCGCTACGCCGAGGACGACTACCCGCGCATGGAGCAGTTGCTGGGCAGCGACATCCGGGCGGATCTTGTGCACACCGACGATGTGGAGGAGGCGCACCTGAGGGAGGCGCTGCGCAGGGGCATGGCCCCGGTGGCCGAGCGCCCGGAGGACGGTGTGCCGCGACGGCTCGCCGCGGGCGTGGAGGAGCTGCGGCTCTCCGGCGCCGAGGCGGTGGTGTGGGCATGCACCGCCGGGAGCTTCGTCTACGGCTGGGAGGGCGCCCATCAGCAGGTGCGCGCCCTGGCCGTCGCCGCCGGGATGCCGGCCTCCGCCACCTCCTTCGCCTTTGTGCACGCGGTGCAGGAGATAGGGGTGTCGCGGGTGGCGGTCGCGGCGCCCTTCCCGGAGGCGGTGGCGGAACTCTTCGCCGGGTTCCTCCGGGCGGCGGGCCTGGAGGTGGTCTCGGTACGCGGCGCGGGCGCGGCCCCCGACGAGGTGAGCACCTGGGGCGCCGACGAGGTGCTGGCCCTGGCGCGCGCGGGCGACCACGCCGACGCCCAGGCGGTGCTGCTCCCCGACACCGCTCTGCACACCGCCGCCCACCTCACGGACCTGGAGAAGGAGCTGGTCAAGCCGGTCCTCACGGCCAACCAGGTCACCATGTGGGAGGCCCTGCGACTGGTCGACCGCCGGGTCAACGCACCGACCCTGGGCTCCCTGTTCACCAGGGAGCCGATCGTGCAGGTGTGAGGGGCGCCCGGGGTGTGCCGCCCCGGGGGTGACGGGACGGGACCTGCGGGCCCGTGAGTCCGCCGCCCCGGTCCGGCCCCGTGCCCGGCTGCGGGAATAACCGGGGACTGCCTCCTGTTGTGGGCGAGGACGCGACGCACAACAGCAGGAGGCATCCCGGTGGACGAGATCCGAGGCACGGCGCAGGGCACCGCCCCCGTCCCCCTCTCGGTACTGGACCTGGTCACGGTCGGAGCGGGCAGTACCGCCTCCGACGCCCTGCGCACCGGTGTCGCCCTCTCCCGGTTCGCGGAGTCCCGCGGCTTCCACCGGTACTGGGTCGCCGAGCACCACTCCATGCCGGGCGTCGCCTCCTCCTCGCCCGCCGTGATCCTCGCCCACCTCGCCGCTCACACCGAGCGCATCCGGCTCGGCTCCGGCGGCGTCATGCTGCCCAACCACGCCCCGCTGGTCATCGCGGAGCAGTTCGGCACCCTGGAGGCCATGGCCCCGGGCCGTATCGACCTCGGTCTGGGCCGTGCGCCGGGCACCGACGGCGCCACCGCCGCCGCCCTGCGCCGCACCGACCGGCTGAACGAGGGCGCCGACGACTTCCCCGAGCAGCTCGCCGAACTGACCCGCTTCCTCGACGACGACTTCCCCGACGGCCACCCCTACGCCCGGATCCACGCCATACCGGGCCCGGTCCAGGCCACCTCCCCGGGCGGCGTCCAGTCCCCGCACCGGCCGCCCGTCTGGCTGCTGGGCTCCTCCGGCTTCAGCGCCCGCCTGTCCGGCATGCTCGGCCTGCCCTTCGCCTTCGCGCACCATTTCTCGGCCCAGAACACCATCCCGGCGCTCGACCTCTACCGCGAGTCCTTCCGCCCCTCCGCGGTCCTCGACGCCCCCTACGCCCTGATCGGCGTCAGCGCGCTCGCCACCGACGAGGAGCGCGAGGCCCGCCGCCAGGTGCGGGCGGGCGCCCTGAACATGCTGCGGCTGCGCACCGGACGGCCCGGTCTCTTCCCCGATCCTGAGGAGGCCGAGCGGGCCGAACTCGGGGCGATGGAGGAGGAGTTCATCCGGAACTGGTCCGCCAACGTCGTCCACGGCACCGCGGACGAGGTGCGGACGGGCCTCGACGACCTCCAGAAGCGCACGGGCGCCGACGAGTTGATGATCACCACCCATGCCCACCGGGGCGAGCTGCGGCTGCGTTCGTACGAACTGATCGCGGACGCCTACGGGTTGCCGGTCTCCTGAGCCGCCCGGCGGATGCCGTCGCCCGGGACGGCACCCGCCCGGTCAGGAGCGGCCGCAGGTCTCCGCGTCCACCAGTTCCGAGATCCGGTCCGGCGGCACCGGCCGCGAGTACAGCCAGCCCTGCCCGGTGTCGCAGCCGATCCGGCGCAGCCGGGTGGCCTGCGCGGAGGTCTCCACGCACTCCGCGGTGACGGTCAGGCCCAGCCGGTGGGCGAGCCGGATCATGGCCTCGACGACCACCTCGTCCGCCGGGTTGGGATGGGTGTCCGTCCCCTCGTACTGGAAACCGCGGACGAACGAGCCGTCCAGCTTCAGCACGGACACCGGCAGCCGGCTGAGATAGGCGAGGTTCGAATAGCCGGTGCCGAAGTCGTCGATGGCGATGCGCACCCCCATGTCGCTGAGCGCCTGGAGCGCCTGGAGCGGCCGCCCGGCCGAGCCCATCACCGCGGACTCGGTCAGCTCCAACTGGAGGAGATGCGGGGCGAGTCCGGTCTCCCTGAGGGTCCCGGCCACGTCCGCCACCAGGTCGGAGTCCCAGACCTGGCGCACCGCCACATTCACACTGACGAAGAGCGGCGGCTCGTCGGGGCGTTGCAGCTGCCAGCGGCGGGCCTGGCGGCAGGCGGTCGTCAGCGCCCAGCGCCCGAGCTGCACAATCGATCCGTCCTCCTCCGCCAGTCCGATGAACCGATTCGGCGTCAGCGTGCCGAACTGGGGGTGGTGCCACCGCACCAGCGCCTCCACCCCGCGCACCCGGCCGTCCTCCATGCCCACCAACGGCTGGTATTCCAGGGCGAATTCGCCCCGCTCGATGGCCGGGCGCAGACCGGAGGAGAGGGCCTGGCGGGTCATCCGGTGGGCGTTGCGCTCGGGGTCGAAGAGGGTCCAGCGGGACTTCCCGTCGGCCTTCGCCCAGTACAGCGTCGTATCGGCCGCCTGCATCAGACCGGTCGCCGTGGTGCCCGCCGCATGCCGTTCCACCACGCCGATGGACGCGGAGACCGACAGCCGCTGCCCGGCCAGGTCGAAGGGCGCCTGAAGCACCGTGAGCACCGACTCGGCCAGCTCGGCCAGTTGGTCGGTGCCGGTGGAGTCCTCGACGAGCAGCGCGAACTCGTCCCCGCCGAGCCGGGCCACCAGGGGAGTGGTGGCGCGGGCGTGGCCCGCCTCCTCCGCGCAGCGGGTGAGCCGTTCCGCGACGGCCGCCAGCAGCCGGTCGCCGACGCGGTGGCCGAGGGTGTCGTTGACCGCCTTGAAGCCGTCGAGGTCCAGGTAGCACAGTCCGATCCGGCCGGTCCCGCTCTCCTCGTACGACTCCGCCTCCAGCGCGGCCGTCAGCCGTTCGAAGAACAGTGCCCGGTTGGGCAGCCGGGTGACCGGATCGTGCATCTGCAAGTGGCGCAGCCGGGACTGGAGTTCACGGCGGGCGCTGATGTCCGCGACCGAGAGCAGCACGGACCGCTCGGTCTCGGGCAGCGGGGTGACGGTGATCTGCACCCAGAGCGTGTGCCCGTCGGGGTGCTTGAGGCGGCGGGCGCAGCGCAGCCGGGCGTGGCGGCCGCGGAGCACCTCGCGGTAGGCGTGCCAGGTGCGGGCGTCGGAGGACAGGTCGAGCAGATCGGCGGCGACCCGGCCGATCAGCCCGGCGGCGCCGGTGCCGAGCAGCTCGCCCAGGGTGTCGTTGGCGGTGACCACCAGGCCCTGCCGGTCGACGACCGCCATGGCGTGCGGGGCGGCGGCGAACACGGCGCCGAAGGAGGGGGGTTGCGCGGGGGGCAGGGGGGTCCGGGGACTCGCGTCCACGGGAGGCAGGGGGGTCCGGGGCCCCGTGTCCGCGGGGGGCGGCAGCGGGTACTCCCCGAGGAGGGGTGGTGGGTCGGTCGTACCGGATGACGTGCTGGAGTTACGTTCTGTGACGGCCGGACCGACGAGGTCTGCCGCGGGCGCCGGCCCTTCGGACATTCCGCTCACCGTTCGCTCCCGCAGTGCACTCGTTCTTCGTACGGATCTCGTGGGTCTCGTCGGGGTCGACGGCCGCGGAGGGGGCGACCGTACAAGCCGTGTTCGTGCAGGAAAGTGTGCCGATCATAGAGGTTGGCCCAGGGGCCTTCCAGCCGCTGTCCAGTCTCCCGGAACGAGCACATGTTCTGACAGATCGTTTCTGCTCGCACCTTGCCCCGGTCCATCAGGGCCCCGAGGGCTGTGACGTTCCGTGAGTATTCGGGGTGTCGGCCCATGTCGGCGGCCCCCCGGGCGCTTGTGCGCCGGTGTGTGCTCCCGCTCCGCACCGCCCCTCCCCCGGCCACCGAGGTCCCCCTCTGGCCTTTCCCCCGACTGACGGCCTCTCACCCTTCTGGGGCAGACAAACAGGGCGTAGTACTACAAGTAGGACAAGGCTGGGTGCTGAGTTCTCGGCGTCCTCGGCGTTCTCGGCGGCTTTGCCGTGCTCGCCGCGCTCGCCGTTTCGCCACCGCACCCGGAGGTCGACGTGCCGCGTCCGCTCCCCACCAAGGGGCCCAGCCATGAGGCTCTGCGGCGACGCGCCCTGGGGCGGAGGCCTCCCGTCCTGCGCAAATCGGTGGCCGCGTTCACCTCCATGACCGCACTGGCCGCGACCTCCCTCGTCACGGGCCCCGCGCTGTTCGGCTCCCTGGAGGCGCCCTGCGAACTCACCCGCAGCGAGGCCCACCACTCGGAGGGCGTCGACAGCTGGAATGCCGACTACACCCGCCCCACCCACCCGCTGGACGCGGTCCTGATCTTCCTGTCCTTCCCGGACTCCCTGCCGACGACCACACCCCCCGAGCTGACCTCGGACTACTTCCCCGCCACCAGCCGCTTCTTCGACCGCGCCTCGTATGGCCGGTTCACCGTGCGTCCGCATCCGCTGGACCACTGGATCCAGATGCCGCACCCCTCCGTCTCCTACGCCGTGCAGCGCGACTGGGACGCCGACCACCGCAGCGCCTATCTGCGCGACGCGCTGGCCGTGTCCGACAAGGAGGTCGACTTCTCGCGGTACGACGTCGTGTACTTCGTCGCCGACCCGGACGCGCCCGGCATCGACTCGGACGCCACCAAGGTGGTCAATCTGGAGACCCCGTTGCAGGCCGACGGCACGGATGTCCGCCGGGTCGTCACCGTGTTCGAGAAGCATCCGCCGGACCATCTGGTGCTCGCGCATGAGACCGGACATGTCTTCGACCTGCCCGACCTCTACCACCGGCCCGTGGACGGCAAGGGCGACTGGGACACCTATGTCGGCGACTGGGACCTCATGGGCAGCCAGTTCGGCCTGGCCCCGGACCTCTTCGCCTGGCACAAGTGGAAACTGGGCTGGCTGGACGACCGGCAGGTGGTGTGCGTGCGGGGCAGGGGGAGCAGACGGCTGACCCTGGAACCGCTGGGGGCGGGGGAGGAGGGGGTGCCGGAGGTCGCGGTGAACGCGGGGTCCCCGGCGGACGACGGCGCGTCGGACGATGACGGGGCGTCGGCTCCTCCGGTCGGGAGTGCGGGGGTGGCGGGGCCGCCTACGGACACCGGGGCGGCGGGGCCTCCCGCGGGCACGGGGACCGCCGGGCCTCCCACGGGCACGGGAGCGGCGGGGCCTCCCGCGGGCACGGGGGCCGCCGGGCCGCCCTCGGACAGTGGGGCGCCGGGGCCGCCCGGGTCGCGGCCGCTCAGGCCGGGTGTGCAGGCGTTCGGGTCCGGGCACGGCACCAAGCTGGCGCTGGTGCGCACCGGGCCCGACAGCGTGCTCGCCCTGGAGGCGCGCGACGCCATGGGGAACGACACCTCGACCTGCACCCAGGGCGTCCTCGTCTACCGGGTCCACGGGGACACGGAGTCGGGCGGTGGCCCGATCGAGGTCCTCGACGCCCATCCGCACACCTCCGCCTGCCGGAACACCTCGGTGTACCCGGCCCTGGCGGACGCCCCGGTGGACGTGGGGGAGAGCTTCACCGTGCCCGGCGACGGGATCCGCGTGGAGGTCGAGGACCGCACGCCCGCGGGAGGGTGGACGGTACGCATCACCCGGCAGTGAGCAGCGGCGTGGAACACAACGACGGAGGGTCGTCTTCAAGCTGCTGCTCGAAGACGACCCTCCGTGTCACTGTGCGCCGCCAGGGACTCGAACCCCGGACCCGCTGATTAAGAGTCAGCTGCTCTAACCAACTGAGCTAGCGGCGCCTGCTGACGTCGTAGACCTTAGCATCCTGGCCGGTGGGAGGAAAAATCGATATCCGTACGGCCGCGGAGGCCGTGGTGCGCGCCGCCCGCACCGCCGCCCAGAGGACGACGTCCGGCCCGGGCAGCCAGGGGTGGCGGGTGTCCGGAGCGACCAGCCAGCGGGACTCCGGGCGGCCGAGGGTGCCGGGCGAAGGGGCTGCGGGGCTGATCGGGGGCACGGTCACGGCGTCCCCGGGGCCGTGGCACAGCAGCGGCGGAGCCGCGGACGCCCGGCCGCCCCACTCCTCCCAGTCCAGCAGCGCCGGGAGCCGGCGGGCCGTTCCGGTGGCCGTGAAGAGCAGCATCCGCCCCCGGTGCTCGGCGACCGGTCCGGAGCCCGGCCCCTCGCCCCAGAGCCGGTCGAGCATGCGCCGCCCGAAGATCGCCGGGGCGCTGACCACGTCGAAGACGATTCCGCAGGGCAGTACGACCGGGGCGGCGGGCCGCTCCGCCCAGTGGGCCGCCGCGCTGCGCGGATACGTTCCTGCGGAGGCGAGCCAGGCGGCGCCCTCCGAGGTCGGGCGGAAGGGGTCGGTGGACGGCATACGGCTGCTCATGGCAACCAGATCTACCCGGAGTGAGCGGCCCGTCCCCGAGAGTTGCGGAAAACCGGGACGGTGGAGCGGTGGACGCGGTAGGGTGCCGCCGCATATGCCAGAAGATCATTCGGGCCGGTGCCCGGATCGGCGTGGGCGGTGCCCGGTTGCGGGTGGGCGGCGCCCGGACCGGGGTGGGCGGTGCCCGGAGGCTCAGCCCAGGCTCTCCGGGCCGCTGGTCTCCGCCCCGCGCAGCAGGTCCTGGCCGAACTCCACCATCTTCTTCGCGTAGTCCTCGGTCCACTCGGCCTGTTCGGCGATGGCGGCCGGGGTGAGCCGGTCGAAGCGGCGCGGGTCGGCGAGCTGGGCGGCGGCGATCGCCTGGTACTCCGCCGCGCGGTCCGCGGCGGCGCGGAAGGCCTGTGTCAGTTCGGTCGCACGGGCGAGCAGCGCCCTGGGGTCGTCGATCGACTCCAGGTCGAAGAAGTGCTCGGGGTCGGAGGCCGCCTCGCGGGGCTCGAAGAGCAGGGGCGCGGGGCGTAGCCGCGGATCGTTCCGACGCGGCGTGGGCTCCGCCATGTCTTGTCCTCCTCGTACGGTTCGGATGGCGCCCCCCGGGGGGACGGGCCACCGTCCATTGTCCCGCGCCGCCGCAAGGGCGCGGGGCCGAACGGAAAGCGCTCCGCCCGCACACCGCGCGCCACCCGCACGGCGACAGTTCCGGATCCCTCAAGGCCGCCGGGCCGTGCGATGTTTCCCGAGCGGACGGGCGGACGGGCGGACGGGCGGACGGGCGGACGGGGAGGCGGCCGCGCGGGCGCCGGTCAGGGCCGCCAGCGCACCCGGTGTTCGGACCAGTGGTCCCAGGTGGACATCATGGCCTCCCAGCCGTCCGGGAACTTCACCGTCACCCCCAGCTGCACCGGCTCGGTCGAGGGATGGTCGTCCAGCAGCTCCGCCACCCCCGCCCGGCACACCACGATGCAGGCGTGCCGGTGGCGGGAGGCCAGCACGCACAGCCGCCCGGTCTCCAGATGGAAGGCCGTGGCGTCCGGTCTGCCCGACAGCGGGTGCAGCACCACCGTCACATCGAACTCCCGGCCCTGGAGCCGGTTGGCCGTGTCCACCGTCACCTCTGACACCCCGAGGTCCGCCAGCGCGGAACGCACCGCCGCCGCCTGGTCGCGGTGCGCCGTGCCGACGGCGATCCGGTCGGCGGTCAGCGGCACCGGCTCCGCGGCCCGCTCCGACTCCGCCGCCCCGCCCCGGTCCAGCAGCCGCCGTACGACCGCCGCCACCGCCCGCACCGCCTCCGGGTCCGTGCGCGGGGTGTGCCGGGCGGGCAGTTCGAGCAGGCCCCAGCCGGTCCGAGCCGCCTCGTCGATCACCTGGTCGGGGCCCGAGCCGTCCGAGGGCACCCCGAAGGACAGCCGCCGGTCCCCGTGCCCCGTACCGCTGCGAAAGGGCGTGTACGGGTAGAACGCGCTGGACACCAGCGGCGCCGCCGACGCGGGCAGCCGCCAGGACACCGGCAGCCGGTGCTGCGGCAGCTCCGGATTGTGGGCCAGCAGCGTGGACACGGCCGACGCCGAGGGGTCGTAGGACAGACCGGCCCACTGCTCGGCGCCCACGATCGCGAACGGGTCCAGCTGGCCCGGATCTCCCACGAACAGCGCCCGCTCGAACAGCCCGGCCACGGCCAGCAGCGCGTCCGAGCGCATCTGGTACGCCTCGTCGACGATCGCATGCCCCCAGGGCTCGACGTCCTTGACGTGCGCCCACTTGGCGGCGGTCGAGATCACGACGTCCAGGCCCGCCAGATCCTTCGCCTTGGCCGACTTGCGCACGTTCGGCAGGTCGTCGAGGGCCTTGTCGTAGGGGTCCGGATCGCTGCTGTGCAGTCGGCCGACCGGGAGGCCGGGCTCCTTCTCCGCAAGCCGCAGCACCAGATCGTCCACCTGGGCGTTGGTCTGGGCGATGACCATCAACGGGTGCCCGGCGGCGGCCAGTTCGAGTGCGGCGCGGACGACCAGCGTCGACTTCCCGGCGCCCGGCGGTGAGTCGACCACGATCCCGCGGTGCGTGCCGTGCAGGGTGTCGCGCAGGATCGCGTCGGTGGCCAGGGCGGCCGCGGCCCCGGGGTCGAAGGCCGTGTCCAGCCGGGCGAACACCGTCACAGCACGTCCTCCTCGGTCACCGGGTCGGGCCGGTGCGGCCCGTCGGCCTCGCCCGGCGGCCCGCCATGGGTCCAGGGCGTCTCCTCCGGGTCGGGCAGCTTCGCCCCGCCGCGCTGCTCATGTTCGAACAGCGTGAAGCAGATGCGGTCGCCCTTCTCCGGCACCGAACCGGCCTCCGGCTCCTTGCCGCGCCCCATCTTGTCGAGGATGCGCAGGATCACCAGGACCCCGCCCTCCCCGGACCCGGTCCCGTCGGCCCCTGTCCCGTCGGATCCCTCGTACCCCACGAACTCGGCCGCCTGCGGCTTTCCGCCCAGTGACCGGTACACCTTCACGCGCTCCCCGAGCTGCGGCAGGTCCTCGGTCCGTACGGTGACCAGCGGGCGGGGGCTCGGCCGCTTGCCCTCGCTGTACGCCATCACCACATCCGTGACCTCGCCCGCGAACGCCTCCCCGGACAGCCGCCGTCCGGCCATCACCAGCGGGTCGTCCAGCGCCTCCTGGGCGTCCAGCCGGGCCTGTTCGCGCTCGCGCGTGGCCAGCTTGTTCGCCGCCGTGACCGCGTCGTCGTGGCGGGGCTGGGGCGGTTCCCCGGCCGCGACCCGGTCCCGGTGGCCGGTGAAGGACCAGCGGTCGCGGGTCCAGCGCTCCACGACATGGCCGCCCTCCGGCAGCGTCCGCAGCAGATCGAGCCCGTGCCACACGGCGTCCCAGGTCGGCAGCGTACGGCTCGCCACCAAAGCCCGGATCTCCCGCTCGGCCGCGGTGAGTTCGCCGAACCGGTCGTCCGCCTCGACGCCGTCCTCGGCGGCCGCGAGCCGGGCCCGCGCGCGGTCGTAGCGCTCGATGGCCGGGGCGAGCAGCTTGTTGTCGAAGGCCGGGTCGGTGGCGGGCCCGGCGGGCGGGCACAGCAACTGGCCCGCCGCGTCCCGCGCCAGCTCTGCCCGCAGCGCCGCGTCCGCGCCCCGGGTGCCCTCCGGCGGATCGATCCAGGCGAGCAGCGCGCCCAGATGCTGGTCCTCCAGGCTCGACTGGCCGGTCGTCCAGTGCCGGGCCAGCACCTCGGTGAGGGCCAGCAGCAGCGAGGATCCGGGCACCCGGGCCCGCTCCCCGTAGTGGGTGAGCCAGCGGCCGAGCAACGGCACCCGCGGCGGCGCCGGATGCGGTGTCCCCGGGTCCTGCTCGGCGGTGCGGCGGAACCGCATCGAGCGGCCGAGAAGCCGTACGAAGTCGATGCCCGCCCGGCTCGGCACGACGATCTGCGGTGCGTCCGCGCACAGTTCGGCCTCGACCTTGACCCGCTTGCCCGTCCCGGGGTCGGTCTCGGTGCGCTCGGCGGCCTCCACCGCCTCGGCGTACGCGTCGACCTGGGGCAGGACAATGTCGGCGAGCGCGGCGAGGAACGCGAACCGCAGATCGCGGTCGCGCGGCTGCTCCACGACCAGCAGATGGGGCGCGTCCCGGTCGGTGCCGACGAGCGCGCCCAGCGGTGCCCCCGCCTCACCCGCGGTGGTCAGCGGGACCAGGACGAGGGGCCGCTCGGACAGATGGCGGTGCCGGACGGTGGCGGCGGGCTGGGCCCGCCCGGACCGGGCGGCCTCCAGCCGGGCCAGTGTGGCGATCAGCGACATACGGCGCCCTCCCGGCTCCCGAGCGCCTCCGCGCGCAGCCGCGCCGCCCGGCGCAGGGCCGCCACCGCCGGGTCACCGGGATCCCCGGCCGTCCCGTACGCGGCGGCCAGGACGTCGTCCACGGTGCCGAGGCCGCCCAGCTCGGCGCGGAGCGAACGGCCGTAGGACGTCACCGCGCCCTCCCCGCGGGCGCGTCCGCGGCAGTGGAAGGCCAGCTCGCAGGCGGCCAGGCACTCGGGCGCATAGGTCGCCGGGACCGACTCGACGGCGGCCTCCAGCTCCGCGCGCGGCAGCCCGGGCGCGAAGCAGGTGCCCTCGGGGAGGGCTTCCGCGATCTCCTCGATGCGCGTCAGCCGGGCCAGCTGGCGGCGGGTGACCGCGCGCTGCTTGCGGACGTCGACGGGGGAGGCGGCGGGCAGATTGGAGAAGTCCTTGGGACAGACCAGCAGGACCCGGTGGCGCACGGAGGCGGCGGGCCCGTCCGGCTCGGCGCCGAGCCGGTCCGCGACCTCCTCCAGGGCCAGGACGTAGACCGCGGCCTGGCGGGCCGCGGCGCCGACCTTCGCCGGGTCGGCCGCGCCGTCGAGCAGCGGGAAGGACTTGATCTCCACGACGGTCCAGCTGCCGTCGGGGTGGACGACCACCGCGTCCGGCTCCAGGAAGGCGGGGGAGCCCGCCACGTCCAGGGCGAGCATCGGATGGTCCAGCAGCGCCCAGGTGCGCGCCGCGACAGCCTCGCGCAGCGCCAGCGCCGTACGGGCGGTGCGGCCCTCGGGGCCGACGGCGGCGAGGTCGGGCACCAGTGCCCCGTCCGGGGGCGGGGCGGCCGGATCCAGCTTCTCGTGCACCAGCCGGAGCAGCTCGGCGCCGCCGTCCGCCTTGACCCGGGCCTCGAAGGCGTTGCCCCGCATGAAGGCGAACTGCGACTGCCCGAACCCCGACGGCGCGCCGAGCCCGTCGGCCAGCGCCGCCTTGTCCACCCCCGCGCCGTCCAGCAGCGCGCGCCGTCTGCACCCCGGGTTCGCGGCGAGCGCGGCGAGGGCGCGCGCGTCCAGCGCCTTGGGCGCCACGGACGGGCCGCGCAGGTCAGCGAGTTGCTGCCGGAGCGCCGTCGCCCGCGTCCGCGGGGGAGGCACCCGGCTCGGCTCCCGGTTCGGTGCGGGAGTTGCGCTGTGGGGGAATCCGCTCACCCGTGGAAGTCTGGCACCCGGCACTGACAATCGGGGAACCCGTGGCCCCGGAGGCGTCCGTGACGGGAGCGGAACGGACCCGCAGCCGGGCCCTGACCGCGTCCGCGGCCCGCATCAGCGGACGGACCAGCAGGAAGCCGGCGCCCATGACGGCGACGCCCGCGAGCGCGTCCAGGAGGTAGTGGTTCGCGGTGCCCATCACCACGAGCGCGGTCAGCAGCGGATAGGCGACGCCCGCGGCCTTGGCCCAGCGGCTGCGGCCGTGGCGCCAGAGCATCACTCCGCACCACAGCGCCCAGCCGACGTGCAGGCTCGGCATCGCCGCGTACTGGTTGGTCATGCCGCCGAGGCCCCGGGGTGCGCTGGCGTCGCCGCCCCACCAGCCGTAGGTGCTGTACCGGGCCATGGTGTCGACGAAGCCGTACCCCGGGGAGAGCAGGCGGGGCGGGCAGGTGGGGAACAGGGTGAAGCCGATCAGGCCGATGAAGGTGGACCCCATCAGCCAGGTGCGGGCCGCCCGGTAGTGCTCCGCGCGGCGGCGGAACATCCACACCAGGAGCGCCGGGGTCACCAGGTAGTGCAGGGAGGCGTACCAGAAGTCGGCGGGTATGCCGAGCCAGGGCTCGCGGGTGAAGAGACGGTTCAGCGGGTGCTCGGCGTTGAGGTGGAGCAGCTTCTCCAGGCGCAGGATCGCCAGACCGTGGTCGACGGCGTCGCTGACGCTGCCCCGGGCCAGCAGCCGGCCGGCCGAGTACGCGGCGTACACCACCATGATCAGGGGCAGTTCGGTCCACCACCGCAGCCGGGCCGACCGGGGCGTCCCGGTGCCTGGTGTCTCGGCCTGCGGCATCCGATCCGCCCTCCCCCTTCTTCGCGGCGGCCTCCGGCCGTCCGTCGTGCCACCTTACGGCGTCCTCGGGCACCCCGGCGGAGCGCCCCGGCCCTCAAAGACGCAGGGGCCGCCCTCCGGGTTGCCCGGCCGCACGGTGGGAGATGATGGAGGGATCCCCTGCTGGTTTCTCTTGATCCCTCTCGATTTCTCCCGCTTGATTTCTCCCGGAAAGGTCTCTCATGGCACCGCGCATCCTGTTGGCCCGGCATGGACAGACGGCGTGGTCGCTGTCCGGCAAGCACACCGGCCGGACGGATGTGCCGCTCCTGGAGGAGGGGCGCCGGGGGGCCAAGCTCCTCGGCGAGCGGCTGCACCGGGCGCCGCTGGACGGGCTGCCCGGGGTCGAGGTGCGCACCAGCCCGCTGGTCCGCGCGCGGGAGACGTGCGAGCTGGCCGGGTTCGGCGAGCGGGCGAGCACCTGGGACGCGCTGCTCGAGTGGGACTACGGGGCGTACGAGGGGATGACCCCGGCGGAGATACAGGCGGTCCGCCCGGGCTGGCTGATCTGGCGCGACGGCGTCCCCAAGGGGGAGAGCCTGGCGGCGGTCTCGGCGCGCGCGGACGAGGTCGTGGCCTGGGCCCGCGAGGCGGACCGCGACGTCCTGGTCTTCGCCCACGGCCACATCCTGCGGTCCATCGGGGCGCGCTGGCTGGGCCTGCCGCTGGACTTCGCCGCCCGGATCAGGCTCAACCCCACCTCCCTGTCGGTCCTGGGCTGGGCCTACGGGGAGCCGGCGATCGAGTCCTGGAACGACTGCGGGCATCTGGCGTTCTAGGGGGCGCGGGGGCGGCGGCCCCGGGCGCGCGGGGGCGCCGGGTTGACCTCCGCCCGGGGTTCCCCGAGCCGCGCCCCCGGGCCCCCGGCCGTCCCTCAGGCCGTCCGCGGCAGGCTCGCGTGCCGGTCGAGGAAGGCCGAGACCCCCGAGGCACGCCGGTGCGGGAGCAGCACCCGCGCGGTGCCCGCCAGCATGGTCAGGATCCTGGAGGACTGGACCTGGTCCAGGAGGTCCAGGACGCGCAGGCCCGCCTGGGCCGCCTCGTCGGGGCGGCCGCCGCGGGCCAGGTCGTCGGCCAGCTCCGCGGTGTACAGGGCGATGTTCCGGGAGAAGTGCGGGTCCTGGAGGTGCGCCGCGCGCCGCGCGTGCCGGGCCGCGCGGGTCCAGTCGCCGAGCGCCGACCAGCACTGCGCCTCAAGGCCCTCCAGCTCGGCCTCCCCGTAGAAGGTCATCCACTCGGGATCGGCCTCCGAGGTCCCCCGGTCGAACAGGGCCTGCGCCCGGACCAGTGCCTGTTCGCAGCCCGACCGGTCCGCGAGTCCGGCCCAGCCGCCCGCCTCCCGCAGCGCCAGCAGCGACATCAGCCGGTGCGAGCCGAGCGGCCGGGCGGCGCGCTGGGCCGCCTGCGCCGCCCGTACCGCCTCCCGGGGGCGGCCCGCGTCCCGGGCGAGGAACGCCGTGTTGCAGAAGGCGTGCGCCTCCAGGCCCGGATCACCGGCCATCCGCGAGGTGGCCAGCGCCTCCGCGTAGTGCGAGCGGGCGTCGTCGAAGCGCCCCGAGTCGTGCGCCAGCCAGCCGACGGAGATGGCCAGTTCACCCGCGCCCGCGAACAGCCGCTCGGTGACCGCCTGCCGGGTCGTGCCCGCGTCGAGCAGCGCGTACGCGGCCCGCAGGGGAGCCGTCGCCCGCCGGTAGAGGCCGTCCGCGCCGTGCCGGTCGTCGAGCAGCCTGATTCTGCGTACGGCGTCTTCGAGCGCGCTCGCCTCGGAGGTGCCCGCACGGTGGACGGGCCGTTCTGCGGCCGCGGCCGAGCCGCCGGAGGTCGGCCCGACCGGGCCCAGGGAGACGGCCGCCACGGCGGCGCCGCCTCCGGTCATGAATGCGCGACGCTGCACGTCGCTCTCCTCGTGGTTCTGTGCGTCGTGCGGGTGTCCGCCGTACGACTCGTACATGTCGTGGATGGCTCGGGTGTCCCGCATCTCATACGTCTCACACGCCCGCGGGGACTCACCGGGAGCATGGGGGACGCTGCCGGGGCACCCGGGGGGCGCTTCGTCGCCGGTGCGCGCCCCGCGGCCGCGTACGGAGGAACGGGGGGCGAACCCCAGGTCCGCGAGGGTGTGGCCGGGGAACATGTGCAGGAACACTCGTTCGTAGGCGTAGTTGGGGCAGCGGATCTCACCGGCCTCCACGCGGCCGATGTAGCGAGCGTCACAGCTGACCCGCTCGCCGATCTCGCGCGCGGCGCGCCGCACCGCCGCGGCGAACTCGCCCGGCGAGCGCGGTCCGCGCAGGTGCCGGAAGGCGAGGTTCGGCCGCGGCGGCCTGGGGGACTGGGACGTACTCATGGCCGGGCCCTCTCTTGCGAACCGTCGAACCATGCCGGATTCAGGATGTCTTGTCCGTGTGGTGCTGGTTGGCTCCCTGTGTCCGGCGGTGCAAGAAAGTACCTGCCCCGCGGGGTCCGTCATGCACGGTTTAGCTACAAACCGGATATCTCATGCGCGATCTGCCATGAACTGCCATCCTTATCGGCGGCGTTGTGCCGTTGCCGTTGACGCTTCACCGCGTTGAACCGGGTGGACCGGGAGCCGCCCGAAGCCCCGACCCAACTCACCGCCGAGGAGGGGTTCCGTTGGAAGCCGGGATGCAGACCAGGCAGAGCACCGAGTTCCGAACACAGCCGCCGCCCGCGCGCCGCATGCCGGCGTCCGAGCGCGGCGCACCGCCGAACCGGGCCCCCGACCTCGTGACCGTCCCCGCCCGGCAGGGCCTGGAGGCGGTCGACATCCTCCGCCGCGGCGCGGGCGACTGCGTGGGCCCCGTCCTGCACGACGGCGGCTGCGACACCCTCGGCTTCCTGGTCCCGCCGGGCACCGCGGACGGCTGGGACGTCCCCGGCAGCACCTGTACGCAGACGGACGGCAAGGGCCTGAGCCTGGTCGCCGGGCAGCCCCAGTCCGAGGGCCGCGCCTGGCTGCTCCCGCCCGGCGACGCCGAACTGGCCACCGACCCGGCGGTGCTCCGCGAGGCGCTCGGCGAGGCGGCCCGGCTGATCGAGGCCGCGGACAACTGTCGGTAAGCGCGCGCCGACAGCCCGGAAACCCCCCTGCTCGGGGTCCGGCCCCCGAGCGGCCGCACCCCCGGCCTCCCCCGATAATGGCGGAATGGGGAGGTCACCGAAGTCACGGAACGGACGGCGCGGGCAGGCGGCGGAGGCCCTGGTCGAGGCGGTCGACGGCGGGCTCGCCGAGCTGGTGCCCGACCGGGACCGGCCACGGGCCTGGACCCTGCTCATCGACGGCGCCCCGCAGTCGCATGTCGACCTCGACGACCCCGCCCACCTCGCCTTCGAGTACCAGCGGCGCCTCGGGCACCTCATCGACCTCGCCGCCCCGCCCGGCCGTCCCGTGCAGGCCGTGCACCTCGGCGGCGGCGCCTTCACCCTCGCCCGCTACACCGCGGCCACCCGCCCCCGCTCCACCCAGCAGGTCGTCGAACGCGACGCGGCACTCGTCCAACTCGTCCGGCGCGCCCTTCCGTTGGACCCTAACGCCCGGATACGGGTGCGCTCCACGGACGCCCGCGAGGGGCTCGCCAAGGTGCCGGACGGCTGGGCGGACCTGGTCATCGTGGATGTGTTCAGCGGTGCGCGCACCCCGGCGCACCTCACCTCCGTCGAGTTCGTCGGCGAGATCCGCCGGGCGCTGAAGGACGGCGGCCTCTACGCGGCCAACCTCGCCGACGGGCCGCCGCTGGCCCATCTGCGCGGCCAGATCTCCACTGCCGCGGCCGTCTTCCCCGAACTGGCGCTGCTCGCCGACCCCGCCGTGCTGCGCGGCAAGCGCTTCGGCAACGCGATCCTGGCCGCCTCCGGGCACCCGCTGCCCCTCGCCGAACTGACCCGCCGCGCCGCCTCCGACCCGCACCCCGCGCGCGTGGAGCACGGCAGGGCGCTCCATGACTTCACCGGCGGCGCGGCGGCGGTCACGGACGCGGCAGCCGTGGCGTCACCGGCACCGCCGCCGTCGGTCTTCCGCTGACCCGCAGCCGCCCGGAGCAGCCCTGAGCCGCTCCGGGGCTGCCCGGAGCCGCCCGGGGCTGCCCGGAGCAGCCCTGAGCCGCCCGGAGCAGCCCTGAGCCGCTCCGGGGCTGCGGTCAGTAGGTCCCGATCTCCACCCGGGGCGGTCCGTCGTGCCAGGTGCAGAACACCGACACCCGGTCGGTGCCCGAGGCGAACTCCACCCGGATCCAGGACTCCGTCTTCCACACCTGCATCGACCAGCCCGGGCCGGGCGTGGCCGACACCAGGGTCGCGGAGGTGCCGCCGAGGTCGAAGACCGCACGTCCGCCATCGGTGTCGTAGCTCTTGACCCGGCCCGAGGAGGATGCGGTGGAAGGGGAGGACGGGCTGGGCGACGACGGCGCCGGGGCGGTCGTGGACGGGGTGTGCCGGGTGCCGCCCGTCGGGGAGGAGGTCGGCCCGGGGCGCGGCGGCGTCGTCCCGCCCGGACCCTTCGACGCCTCGGGTCGGCCCGTCGACGAGGCCAGCGGGTCCGCCGCGCCCTGTGCCGTGGCGCCGCCCGCCGTGATGGGCAGGGCGCGCGGCGGATCGTAGGCGGTCCCCGCCATCACCGTGTGGACGCCCCACCACGACAGGGTGACCGCCGCGCCGGTGGCGAGCGACCAGGCCAGTACGTGTACGAGTCCTCTGAGCATCCCGGCCATAGTGCCTCACGCGTCCCACCCGTGTCTCACGAGTCGCACACACTTCCGTACGGCCCCGGGGTCCGCGGGAGTTGTCCACAGGCCACGGCCGGGCTCCTCCGTATGGCGTACGGTGCCGCCCATGGCAAGTGTGCTCGTGGTCGAGGACGACCAGTTCGTACGCTCGGCGCTGATCAGGCACCTGACCGACGCCGGGCACATCGTGCGCAGCGTCGGGACGGCGCTCGAGGCGCTGCGCGAGGTCGCCCATCTCTCCTTCGACGTCGTGATCCTCGACCTCGGACTGCCCGATCTGGACGGGGCCGAGGCACTGAAGATGCTGCGCGGCATCACCGACGTACCGGTGATCATCGCCACCGCGCGCGACGACGAGACGGAGGTCGTCCGGCTGCTCAACGCGGGCGCGGACGACTATCTGACCAAGCCGTTCTCGGTCGAGCACCTCTCGGCACGGATCGCGGCGGTGCTGCGCCGCTCCCGCGCGCTCGCCGCGGACACCGCGTCCCCGTCGGTGATCCGGGTCGGCGGCCTCGCCATCGACCCCCTGCGCCGCCATGTCGAACTCGACGGCGCCCGGCTGGATCTGACCCGGCGCGAGTTCGACCTGCTCGCCTTCCTCGCCGGGCGGCCCGGAGTGGTCGTCCCGCGCCGGGAGCTGCTCGCCGAGGTGTGGCAGCAGTCGTACGGGGACGACCAGACCATCGACGTCCATCTCTCCTGGCTGCGGCGGAAGCTGGGCGAGACCGCGGCCCGACCCCGCTATCTGCACACCCTCAGAGGCGTCGGAGTGAAGCTGGAACCGCCGCGGACGGAGCCGGGACCATGAGGTGGGCCCTGGTCAAGGTCTGCCTGGCGGTGACCACGATGGTGGTGGTCGCCTTCGCGGTCCCGCTCGGACTGGTCATCCGGGAGATGGCCCGCGACCGCGCCTTCTCGAACGCGGAGCGGGAGGCGGCCGCGATCGCGCCCGCGCTCTCCATCACCACCGACCGGGACCAGCTGGAGCGGGTCGTGGCCTCGGCGGGTTCTGACGACGGGATCGCGGTGCACATACCGGCGGGCGAGGGCACGAAGGCCCTCGACATCGGCCGCCGCCGCGCCGCGGACAAGGACATCACGGCCACCCGGCGGCTGGGCCGCGCCTCCGTCGCCGCGGTCCCGGGCGGCTCCGCGCTGCTCCAGCCCACCGCGCTCAGCTCCGGCGCGATCGCCGTGGTCGAGGTGTATGTGCCGGAGTCCGAGGTGACCAATGGCCTCGGCACGGCCTGGGCGGTGCTCGCCGGGGTGGGCGTCGCGCTGGTCATCGGCTCGGTGGCGGTCGCCGACCGGCTCGGTGTGCGCATGGTGCAGCCCGCGCAGCGCCTGGTGGAGGGTGCGCACAAGCTGGGGGAGGGCAAGCTCGGGGCCCGTGTTCCCGAGGAGGGCCCGACCGAACTGCGCCTGGCGGCGGTCGCGTTCAACTCGATGGCCGACCAGGTCGTCCAACTCCTCGCCAACGAGCGGGAGCTCGCGGCCGATCTGTCCCACCGGCTGCGCACCCCGCTGACCGTGCTGCGGCTGAACACGGCCTCGCTGGGCGAGGGCCCGGCTGCGGAGCAGACCCGGGCGGCCGTGGCCCAGCTGGAGCGCGAGGTGGACACGATCATCCGCACGGCACGGGAGGCCAAGCCGCAGACCGCCGCGGCGGGACCGGGCGCCGGGTGCGACGCCGCCGAAGTGGTCCGGGAGCGGATGGAGTTCTGGTCGGCGCTGGCGGAGGACGAGGGCCGCAAGTGGCGGGTGGCCGGGGTCGAGCGGCCGGTGCGCATACCCGTGGCCCGCGCCGATCTCGCGGCCGCGCTGGACGCACTGCTCGGCAATGTCTTCCGGCACACCGCGGAGGGCACGGCCTTCGCGGTCGATGTGCACAACGGCGAGGACGCGGTGATCGTGCTGGTCTCCGACGCGGGGCCGGGCATCACCGACCCGGAGGCCGCCATGGCTCGCGGCCGCGGTTCGGGCAGCGACGGCTCGACCGGCCTCGGCCTGGACATCGTGCGGCGGCTCGCGGAGTCGACGGGCGGGGACGTGCGGATCGGCTCCTCGGTGCTGGGCGGCACGGAGGTGCGGATCTGGTTCCAGCTGGACGGCCGGGCACCGGTGCGGCGAGGACACCGCGGGTCGGTCCGGCGCCGTCGGCCCGGCAGACAGGCCCCGACCTTTAATCGTCCCCGATCCCTTCCTTAAGCGCGCCCTAAGATCCGCAACGCCCACCCGGAACGGCCGGTTTCGACCGGTTCCGGCTCGCTAGCGTGCTGCCGTACCCCCCCCGTGAACAGCGAAGGCAGGCACGTGATGAGCAGTACGCACCGGCGCAGGATCAGCGGTCGGAACAAGGCGATCGGCGGCGTGGTCGCCGCCTCGGTCGTGGGCGGCGGAGCGCTCCTGATCACCGGCACGGCCCATGCCGCCGGAGTCGGCGCCGTGTACACGAAGACCAGCGCCTGGTCGACGGGCTACACCGCGCAGTACGTCGTCACCAACGACACCGGCCGGGCCGGGGACAACTGGACGCTCCAGTTCGACCTGCCGTCGGGCGCGAAGCTCAGCTCACTGTGGAACGGCACCTCGACGGTCGACGGACGGCATGTCACCGTACGGCCGCCCGCCTGGGACAAGGACGGCCTCGCCGCGGGCGAGTCGGTGACCGTGGGCTTCGTGGTGAACGGAGCGGGCGACCCGACCGGCTGTCTCATAGACGGGGCGAAGTGCTCGGCGGACGACGGCGCGACCCCGGAGCCCAGCGGCCGCCCCACCGCGTCCACGACCCCCAAGCCGTCCCCGACGGCGACCACCGGGCCGACCGCCACCGCCTCTGCCCGCGCAAAGCCGACACCCACCACACCCACCGCCCCGGCCCCCACCCGCACCACCGGCGGCGGCACGGCGGCGGGCGCCGGATTCGCCCCGTACGTCGACACCTCCCTCTACCCGGCCTTCGACCTGCTCGCCGCCGCGAAGGCGACCGGGGTCAAGACCTACAACCTGGCCTTTGTCACCGACGGCGGCGGCTGCACCCCCAAGTGGGGCGGTGTCACGGCCATCGGCAGCGACGCGGTGGCCGCCCAGATCGGCGACCTGCGCGCCAAGGGCGGTGACGTCCGGGTCTCCTTCGGCGGTGCCTCCGGGTCGGAGCTGGCGACCACCTGCTCCTCCGCGGACGCGCTCGCGGCGGCGTACGGAAAGGCCGTGGACACCTACAAGCTGACCAAGGTCGACTTCGACATCGAGGGCGGCGCGCTGCCGAACACCGCGGCGAACACCCGCCGGGCGCAGGCCATCGCTGCACTCCAGCGTCAGCACCCCGGCCTGGACGTCTCGTTCACCCTCCCCGTCATGCCCGAGGGCCTGACCCAGGACGGCGTGAACCTGCTCGCCGACGCCAAGAAGAACGGTGTGAAGATCTCCACCGTCAACATCATGGCGATGGACTACGGCGCCTCCTACAACGGCGACATGGGCGCCTACGCCGAGCAGGCCGCCACCGCCACCCAGGCGCAGATCAAGAGCGTGCTGGCGCTCTCCGACAGCGCCGCCTGGAAGACGGTCGCCGTCACCCCGATGATCGGCGTCAACGACGTCTCCACCGAGATCTTCAAGGTCGACGACGCCACCCAGCTGGTCGGCTTCGCCCAGTCCAAGGGCCTGGGCGGACTGTCGATGTGGTCGGCGGCCCGGGACAAGCAGTGCCCCGGCGGCGCCAAGTCCTACGCGGACCCCACGTGCAGCTCGGTCACCCAGGAGGCGTTCGCCTTCTCCAAGGCCTTCGCCGCCTTCCAGTAAGCCGCCCGACTCCGGACCGTCAGCCCCGGACCGGCGGTGTCCCGGACCGGCGGTGTCCGGGGCGCGGCACACTCCTCGTGCCGCGCCCCGGACGGTCACTCGGCCACCGGCGGCAGTGTCCCCGTGCGGGCCGCCCGGCCGTACCACCGGGCGCTCGACTTCGGGGTGCGGGCCAGCGTCGCGTAGTCCACATGGACCGCCCCGAACCGTTTGCTGTAGCCGTACGACCATTCGAAGTTGTCCAGCAGGGACCACAGGTAGTAGCCGCGCACATCGGCGCAGTCCGAGAGGGCGCGGTGCACCGCCGACAGATGCCCGTGCAGATACGCGATCCGCTCCGGGTCGTGGACCCGGCCGTCGGGATCCTGCTTGTCGTCGTAGGCCGCGCCGTTCTCCGTGATGTACAGCGGCAGCCCCGGGGTCTCCCGGGTGTACCGCATGAGCAGCTCGTACAGCCCCGTCGGGTCGACGGTCCAGCCCATCCCGGTGCGTTCACCGGGCGTCCGGTGGAAGACCACGTCGTCCGCGCCCGGCCAGGGCGAGTGGGCGCTCGCGCCGTGCCCGTCCGCGCGCGGGCCGCCCGGGGCCGCCGTAGCGGCCGCGGACACCAGGGCCGGGGTGTAGTAGTTCAGGCCCAGCGCGTCCAACGGCTGCCGGATGGTCTCCAGATCCCCGTCCCGCACCTGCGACCAGTCGGTGACCGAGGAGGTCGCCGCGAACAGGGTCTCCGGGTACGCGCCGTGCAGCATCGGCCCGTGGAAGACGCCGTTCGCCAGGTCGTCGATCGTCCGGGCCGCCGCCAGGTCCGCGGGGTCCCGCGACACCGTGCGCACCACGGAGGAGTTCAGGCTCACCGCCACCGAGTTGCGGGCCGGCATCACCGAGCGCAGCGCGGAGGTCCCGAGGCCATGGGCCAGATTCAGATGGTGGGCGGCGCGCAGGGCGGCCACCGGGTCCGTACGGCCGGGGGCGTGCACCCCCGAGCCGTAGCCCAGGAAGGCGCTGCACCAGGGCTCGTTCAAGGTGATCCACTGATCGACGCGGTCGCCCAGCGCCTCGCCCAGGATCCGCGCGTACTCGGCGAACCGGAACGCCGTGTCCCGTTCCGGCCAGCCGCCCGCGTCCTCCAGCTCCTGCGGCAGGTCCCAGTGGTAGAGGGTGATCGCGGGCCTGATGCCGTGTGCGAGCAGTTCGTCGACCAGTCGGCGGTAGAAGTCCAGGCCCCGCTGGACGGCCGGACCCCGGCCCGTCGGCTGCACCCGCGACCAGGAGACCGAGAAGCGGTATGCCGTCAGGCCCAGTTCGGCCATGAGTGCGACGTCCTCGCGGTAGCGGTGGTAGTGGTCGACGGCGATGTCACCGGTGTCGCCGTCGGCCGTCC
Organism: Streptomyces sp. NPDC052040; assembly: GCF_044548405.1. Taxonomy (NCBI): domain Bacteria; kingdom Bacillati; phylum Actinomycetota; class Actinomycetes; order Kitasatosporales; family Streptomycetaceae; genus Streptomyces; species Streptomyces sp. NPDC052040. The sequence continues at coordinate 121,734 of NZ_JBIUBV010000002.1, forward strand.
GGCCGGGCGTATGGCTGAAGGTGTCCCAGATGGAGGGGGTACGGCCGTCCTCCCGCACCGCGCCCTCGATCTGGTACGCGGAGGTCGCCGCGCCCCAGAGGAAGTCGGCGGGAAAGGTCACGGGCGTCGCGGACTCGGTCATGGAAGCGCTCCCATTGATGGTCGGGACAACTCACGTCGTGGGGAGGGGAAGCAGGAGAGAAGGCGGGAAGTCACCCCTTGATCGCGCCCTGCATGATCCCGCCCACGATCTGCTTCCCGAACAGCAGAAAGGCGATCAGCAGCGGCAGCGTGCCGAGCAGGGCGCCCGCCATGATCACCGCCTGGTCGGGGACATAACCGGTGCCCAGCGAGTTGAGCGCGACCTGCACGGTCGGGTTCTGCTGGTTGAGGGCGATGATCGGCCACAGGAAGTCGTTCCAGGCGAACACGAAGGTCAGCAGCCCCAGCACGGCCATCGCGGGCCGCGCCGCGGGAAAGACCACATGCCAGACGACCCGTGCGCTGCTCGCTCCGTCCACCCGCGCCGCCTCGATCAGCTCGGTGGGCAGCGCCTGCACCAGGTACTGCCGCATGAAGAAGGTGCCGAAGGCGGTGACCAGCGTCGGCAGCACCACCGTCTGCAACCGGTTCGACCAGCCGAGGTCGGACATCCACAGATACAGCGGTACGACGGCCAGCTGCGGCGGGATCATCATCGTGCCGACGGTCAGCAACAGCAGCGCGCCGGAGAACTTGAACCGCAGCTTGGCGAAGGCGAATCCGGCGAGCGTGGAGAACAGCACCGTACTGGCGGTGATGGTGGCCGCCACCAGCACGGAGTTGAACATCGCGGTGCCCAGACCCGCCTGGTCCCAGGCCGTCTGGAGGTTCTTGAAGAGGTTCCCGCCGAACCACAGCGGCGGCGGGGTCCGGGCAAGCCGCCGGTCGGTGCGGGAGGCCGCGACCGCCGTCCACACCAGCGGGGCCAGCGAGACCAGCGCGAAGACGGTCAGTACGGCATAGGTGACCGGGCCCGCGTCCAGCTGCCTGCCCGCCCCCATCACCCGGGGCCGCCGCGGCCACCGGACGCTCCTGGTTGCCCCCTTGGCGGGCACCTGCGTCAACGCCGGGTCACCGGTACTCATCGGTCCCTCCTCAGCCTGCGCGTCAGCAGCATGTTGACCACGGCCACCACCAGCAGGATCAGGAACATCGACCAGGCGATGGCGGAGGCCTTGCCGAGATTGCCGATGATCCAGCCCTGGTCGTACATGTACAGGCCGAGGGTCTGGTACTGGTGCTCGGAGCCGCCCTTGGAGCCGCTGACACCGCCGAACAGCAGGGGCTCCCCGAAGAGCTGTGTCGCGCCGATCGTGGAGACGATCACCGTGAACAGGATGGTCGGCCGCAGCATCGGCACCGTCACATGGCGGAACTGCTGCCATCGCCCCGCCCCGTCCAGCGCCGCCGACTCGTACAGATCGCTGGGGATCGCCTGCATCGCCGCCAGATAGATCAGCGCGTTGTAGCCGGTCCACCGCCAGATCACGATCGAGGACACCGCGAACTGCGAACCCCAGTCCGACTCACGCCAGTTGACCGGCCCCACCCCGACGAAATGCAGCAGCCAGTTGACCAGGCCGCCGTCCCAGGAGTACAGCAGCGTGAAGACCAGCGTCGCCGCCGCCACCGAGGTGGCGTAGGGGGTGAGCATCACGACCCGCCAGACGGTCGAGCCGCGCAGCCGGTAGTGGAGCAGATGCGCCAGCCACAGCGCCGCAAGCAACTGCGGCACCGTGGAGATCACACCGATGGTGAAGGTGTTCTCCAGCGCGTTCCAGAAGAACTCCGAGGACAGCAGGTTGCGGTAGTTGTCCAGACCCGCCCAGGTCTGGGCGTGCAGCGCGGACAACTGCACATCGTGGAGCGAGTACCAGGCCGTGTAGAGCAGCGGCACCAGCGAGAACGCGCCGAAGACCACGAAGAACGGGGCGATGAACACATACGGCGACGCCTTGGTGTCCCAGCGGTAGAGCCTGCTGCGCCAGGAGCCGGTACCGCCGCCGGTCGGCGGCGTGCCGCGCCCGTGCCCGCCCCGGGCCGCGCCCGGCTGGTTGCCGGGTGCGGCCCCGGCGCTCGACGCATGCTGCGCGAGAGCCTCCTGGGAGCCGGTCACCGGCCCAGCACGTCCTTGATCTCCGCGGCGGCCGCGGCCCAGCCCTGGGCCGGGGTCCTGCCCTTCTGCTCCACCTGGAGGATGCCGACGTCGGAGATCGCGCCGTCGATCGGCTTGTCCTTGGGGCCGAGGGGCTGCGAGGGGATGGTCCTGGCCGAGTCGGAGAAGATCTGGGTGAGCGGCGCGCCGGAGAAGTAGGCGGTGGTGTCGGCCTGCGGCTTCAGATCCGGGTACGCCGACGGGGTCGACGGGAAGCTGGCCTGCTTGGCGAAGACCTTCGCCTGCTGCTCGGGCGCGGTCAGCCACTTCGCCAGCGCGATGGCCTCCTTGCGGTGTTTGCCCGCCGTCGGCACGCCGAGGAAGGAGCCGCCCCAGTTGGAGGCGGTCGGGGCCGCCGCCACGTCCCACTTGCCCTTGCCGGAGTCACCGGACTTCTGCTCGATGTAGCCGATCATCCAGGCAGGGCAGGCGACCGTGGCGAAGGTGCCGTTGGCGAAGCCCTGGTCCCAGGTCGGGTCGAACTGCTTCAGCTTGGCCGACATATCGCTGGTGGCCGCGGTCATGGCGACGTCCCAGGCCTGCTTCACCCCCGGGGAGGTGTCCCAGACGACCTTGCCGTCCTTGTCGTAGTTGCGCTCGCTCGCGCCGCCCACCACCGCGTTGTAGACCGAGGCGGCCGAGTCCACGAACTTGGTGCCCCTGGGTGCCTTCTTCATGTACTGCTTGCCGAGGTCGACATACTTGGCCCAGTCGCCGTGCCAGAGCGCGGCGAGCTTGGTGCGGTCCGTCTCCAGACCGGCCTTCTGGAAGAGGTCCTTGCGGTAGCAGACCGCCATCGGGCCGATGTCGGTGCCCAGTCCGATGGTCTTGCCGTCCTTGGTGGTGGCCTGCGCCAGCTTCCAGCCCAGCCACTGGGAGGTGTCGGCCTCCTTGCCGAGGTCCACGAACTTGTCCGCCTGGGTCTGCACCGCCTCGGTGATGTTGCCGACCTCGATGGCCTGCACATCGTCCGTGCCCGCGCCCGCCTGGAGGCGAGTGAGAACCTTCGGCCAGTAGACGTCGGTGCGGGTGGTGACGTTCTCCTTGATGGTGATGTCGGGGTGCAGCTTCATGTACTCGTCGTAGAGACCGGCCTGCTGGTAGCCGAAGACGCCGAACGTTCCCACGGTCAGGGTGGTTCTGCCGTGGCCGCCGCCGCTGGTGTCCGACGAGCCGTCGTCCGAGTCGTTGGCGCAGCCGGCCAGCAGCCCCGCGGCGAGCGCGGCGACGGCCGCGAAGGCCACCAGTCGAGGGGACCGGCGGGTACTCGTACGCATTGCGTCCTCCTGTTGCCTGACGTGCCGCCCCCGGCCAACTGCACTGACTGAAGCCGTACTTGTTCGCTGCGGCTCGGACGGGGAACGTGCGGGATGTGTAGGTGTCAGGTACTGTGGGAGCGCTCCCACTTGTGATGTGTTGAAGAGTCGTGGGTCCGGGCGGGGGTGTCAAGGGAGTGGACGGGCCCAACTGGACTCAGTTGTGGGGTCGTTGGGCCGATCTGGAATTCGGGCTGCGAACCCGTGCTGGAGGTCGGGCTGTTGACCGGACCGGGAGAAGGCCATGCGGCCGGTGCTGCGGTGCTGCGGTGCTGCGGTGCTGCGGTGCTGCGGTGCTGCGGTGCTGCGGTGCTGCGGTGCCGCAGTGCGCGGTGCGCGGTGCGCGGTGCGCGGTGCCGCAGTGTCGCGGTGCGCGGTGCCCAGTGCCGAGCGCACGACGATCACGAGGCCGACGGACTGTTAGATTCCAGGCCAAAGAGACAACTGCGGGAGGCAGGTCCCCATGGCAGGCCAGGGAGCGCGGGGCCGGAGCGGCGGTCGGCCCACCCTCGAAGAGGTGGCCGCACGCGCCGGGGTCGGACGCGGCACGGTGTCCCGGGTGATCAACGGATCGCCCCGGGTGAGCGACGCGACCCGCGCCGCGGTCGAGGCGGCCGTCGCGGAACTCGGCTATGTGCCCAACACGGCGGCCCGGGCACTGGCCGCCAACCGCACGGACGCCATCGCCCTCGTCGTGCCCGAGCCGGAGACCCGCTTCTTCGCCGAGCCGTACTTCTCGGACATGCTCAAGGGTGTGGGCGCCCAACTGGCCGACACCGAGATGCAGTTGCTGCTGATCTTCGCGGGCAGCGACCGGGAGCGCCGCAGACTGGCCCAGTATCTGGCGGCGCACCGGGTGGACGGGGTCCTGCTGGTGTCGGTGCACGCGGACGATCCGCTGCCCGACCTCCTCGCCCAGCTGGAGATCCCGGCGGTGATCAGCGGCCCCCGCTCGGAGCATGAGGCCCTGCCGTCGGTGGACTCCGACAACTACGGCGGTGGCCGCTCGGCGGTCGAGCATCTGATAGCCCGCGGCCGGACGCACATCGCCACCATCACCGGACGCCTCGACGTCTACGGCGCCCAGCGGCGCGCCGACGGCTACCGGGACGCCCTGCGGGACGCGGGCCGCGCGGTGGACGAAGCCCTGATCGCCGCCGGCGACTTCACCGAGGAGGGCGGCCGTCGCGCCATGACGGAACTGCTGGCCCGCCGCCCCGCCCTGGACGCGGTGTTCGCGGAGTCGGACGTGATGGCGGCGGGTGCCCGCCAGGTGCTGCGCGAGGCCGGCCGCCGCATCCCCGACGACGTGGCCCTGGTCGGCTTCGACGACTCGGCGATCGCCCGCCATATGGACCCGCCCCTGACGAGCGTGCGCCAGCCGATCGAGGAGATGGGCCGCGCGATGATCGACCTGCTCCTGGAGGAAATAGCCGACCGCCGCCCGACCCCCTCCCGACTCCTGAAACCCCGCCAGCTGGTCCTCCCGACGGAACTGGTGGAACGGGCGTCGTCCTGAACGGCCCGGCACCCGCCGCGCTCACCGGTGGCGAAGGGCGTCGCGGCCGCAGACGGTGCTCGGCTCGACGCCACTCCGGCGGCTCGACGTGTACGGGCCGGGATGACGCCGACGTCGCCGCCCACAGCCGGATCAACCGGGCCACTCGTCTCGGGAGTTGAATACCCTGATCCGCATGGCCGACGGCACCGGCGTGCCGCTTTCCGACCTCGTCCGACAGCAGCGGCCCCGACTGGGACTTCCTGATCGATACTTCCCGACCGGGGCCACGCCGTGCAGATCAGCCCTTCTGAGGGACGATGAATCCCCTCACGGGCCGCTCGTTGTGCGGGTCACGCGAGTCCTGTTGCTGCGTGCGTTTCCACGCTGCCACCAACTGTGCGTACCGCGGGTCAATCCACTCGGACATACAACCTCCCTTCACAGGCGAGGCTAGGGCCACTCGGGCTTCGGCATGGGCTGCCTCCCAGCCCAGGGCCGTGATCTTCTCGCGGGTGCGGTCCAGGACCGGCGGGTCGTAGTGGGTGGGGTCGTAGCCCGGGTAGTGGTGCACGAAGCTGCCAAGCCGTTCGCACAGTTCGGCGTACATGGCGGTGTGCAGGATCAGGGCGTGCCAGCCCTCGTCCACGATCCGCGACGGGGCCAACCCGGTAGTCGGGTTCGTCGCGCAGACGGCCACGAACTTCAGCCCTCGTCGACGATGCGGGCGGCCATCTCCTCGGGCATGTCCGGGTTGGCATCCATGATGGTGCTGCGGACGCTGGCGAACTCGCGGTCGGTGATGCCTGTCTCGCGAACGGTGTCTGTGGGCATGGTGGCTCCGTTCGGGCTTCCGCTCCGAACCGTACCCGCACCGCCACGTTGCGGATACGCAAACGGCACCGCTCACTCCAGACGAGCAGCGCCGCCCGTCACCGCCAGTCGGCGGCCAGTGCCACGAGCTCGGTGAGGCTGTCGACCTGCCAGTCCGCCGCGGCCACCACCTGAGGGTCGTCCGCCCACAGATGCCCCCACGGGCCGCGCCGGAGGTGCGCCACCCGGAGCCCGGCGGCCTTCGCGGGAAACACGTCGTTGGCCGGATGGTCGCCGACATACACCGTCGCCTGCGGCTCGGCCCGCGCCGCTTCCAGTGCGCGCTCGAAGAAGGCGCGCTGAGGCTTCGCGACATCCCACTCGGCCGATGTGGCGACGAGATCCACGGGGAGGTCCAGGTCGCGGAGCAGCTGTCCGGCGCGGGCGGTCTGGTTCCCGGCGACGACTACCCGGAATCCGAGGCCGCGCAGGGCGGCGAGGGCCGGGCGTACGTCGTCGTACAGGTCGGCCTCGTCGAGGAGTTCGCGTGCCCGGCCGTCTCCCGCACCGCGTATTCGGCTTGGACGTCGATGCCGGGTCGGACGAGGCGCAGCGCCTCGGCGTTGTCCAGGCCCTGGGTCACGACGGCGCCCACGAGAGCGGAAAGCGTGTGGCGGGGTACGCCGAGCCAGTCGGCCCCAGCGCCCAGTAGCGATCATCGCGGGTGAGCGTTTCGCCTACGTCGAAGACGATGCAGTCAATCATCCCCAGCAGCCTAAGGCGTCACTGTGGCGTCTGGGTGGGGTGCGGGAAGGGGTGTGCGTTCCCGTGCTGTTCCCGCAAACGAAAACGATCAAGGGCTGACCTGTTTGTACAGGTCAGCCCTTGATGACTAAGGGTGAGTGACGGGACTCGAACCCGCGACATCCTGGACCACAACCAGGTGCTCTACCATCTGAGCTACACCCACCATGACCGGTGTTTTTCGGTTTCCCGTACCGGCCGAGAAAAAGTGTACAGGGTCTGACGGGGTGCTCGCGCCAGGCTTTCTCCGGGGCCCGTCCGGGCCCCGTCGAGGACGCTACTCCGCGGGCAGTACGTGGCGGGCCGCGATCGTGCGGGCCGTGTCCGAGTCCGGGCCGGGCTGCGGTACGAAGATCGCCTCCCGGTAGTAGCGCAACTCCGCGATGGATTCGCGGATGTCGGCCAGCGCCCGGTGGTTGCCGTTCTTCTCGGGGCTGTTGAAGTACGCCCGCGGGTACCAGCGCCGGGCCAGCTCCTTGATCGAGCTGACGTCCACGATCCGGTAGTGGAGGTAGTCCTCCAGCGTCGGCATGTCGCGGGCCAGGAAGCCGCGGTCCGTGCCGACGGAGTTGCCGCACAGCGGCGCCTTGCCGGCTTCCTTCACGTGCTCCCGGATGTAGGAGAGGACCTGCTCCTGGGCGTCGGCGAGTGTCGTGCCGGACGCCAGCTCGTCGAGCAGCCCCGAGGTGGTGTGCATCTGGCGCACCACCTCCGGCATCGTCTCCAGCGCCGCGTCCGGCGGCCGGATAACGATGTCCACGCCCTCGCCGAGTACGTTCAGCTCGGAGTCGGTGACCAGCGCGGCCACCTCGATGAGCGCGTCGTCGGACAGCGAGAGTCCGGTCATCTCGCAGTCGATCCACACCATGCGATCGTTCATGTGTCCCACCTTATGGCCCGTCCGGGCCGTGCGGACCGCCCGTGCACGGGGCAAGGCCCCGGGGCGGGCGCCCGAGGGCATGCCGAAGGGGCGGGATCCGTGATACGTACCACTTCTCACGGATCCCGCCCATGCCCGGCTGCGCCCCGGGAACGGCGCTAGTGCGCGCTGCGCTGCCCCGGCAGGCTCGGCCGGCCCGCCGCGTACAGCTCCGGGACGTGCTGCCGTCCCGGGTGGTCGACGTGCTTGCCGTGGTGGTCCGGGGACAGGGACGCCGCGGGCGCGAGCGCGCTCGCCGTACGGCGGGCCTGCATCGGAACCGGTGCGGCCTCCTGCATCGCCTGGGGCGCCGCCGGTCCCATCGCGCCGTCAGGCTCGCCCGGCCGCTCCGTCTGCGGACGGCGCGCCCGGTACGCGGCCCGGTACGCCGCGGGCGACGAGCCGAGCTGGCGCCGGAAGTGCCCGCGCAGCGCGACGGGGGACCGGAAGCCGCAGCGCCCGGCGACCTCGTCGACCGAGTAGTCGGAGGTCTCCAGCAGCCGCTGTGCCTGCAACACCCGCTGGGTGATCAGCCACTGGAGCGGCGCGCTGCCGGTCAGCGAGCGGAACCGGCGGTCGAACGTCCGCCTGCTCATGTACGCGCGCGCGGCCAGGGTCTCCACGTCGAACTGCTCGTGGAGGTGTTCCAGCGCCCAGGCGACGACCTCCGCGAGCGGGTCGGCGCCGATCTCCTCTGGTAAAGACCTGTCGAGATAGCGCTCCTGCCCGCCGCTGCGGCGCGGTGGGACCACCAGGCGCCGGGCGAGCGCGCCCGCCGCCTCGTTGCCGTGGTCCGTGCGCACGATGTGGAGGCAGAGGTCGATGCCCGCCGCCGTACCGGCCGACGTCAGGACGTCGCCGTCGTCCACGAACAGCTCGCGTGGATCGACGTGCACCGACGGATAGCGCTTGGCCAGCGTCGGCGCGTACATCCAGTGTGTGGTGGCCGGCCGTCCGTCCAGCAGTCCGGCGGCGGCCAGCACGAAGGCGCCGGTGCACAGCCCGACGATGCGGGCGCCCTCTTCGTGCGCCCGGCGCAGTGCGTCGAGCGCCTCCTCCGGTGGCGGTGAAGTGATCGAACGCCAGGCCGGCACCACAACGGTGCCCGCCCGTGAGATCGCTTCGAGCCCGTACGGTGCGGTCAGTTCCAGGCCCCCTGTGGTCCGCAGCGGGCCCTCCTCTCCGGCGGCCACCAGCAATCGGTAGCGCGGAACTCCGGCGTCCTGGCGGTCGATCCCGAACACCGAAAGAGGTATGGAACTCTCGAAGATGGGGCCGCCGCTGAACAGCAGCACCGCGACGATCTCCTTGCGGCGTCGTCCGGACAGCTTCCGGCTGGCGGCATCCGCCGTGGCAGTGGAGTCGTGGCTCATCCTGCTAAGCCCCCCTCGGTGGTCGCGGCTCCTCGGTTGTGTCGCTCCTGCACGTTTCCCCTCGGTCCTGCACGAGTCCCCCGCCGTAAGACATCATGATCGAATTTACTGCTCCCCGGGACACCGGGGTGACCAGTTCACCATCCGGCACATTGTCGACATGGCAACTTGGCGTGAAGCATTCGATCACGAAGGGTTGCACTCGTGGGCCGTGCAGGGAAGTGCGCCTCGTCCCAGTGGCCAATCCACGTAGGGTCCGGGAGCCCCGCGGGACCCTTTCAGTGCAGGTCAAACGGGGGGTGGGGGGCCATTCGGCCCCATGATGCACAGGTGTGAGAAGTTGGCTGAAAAGAAGCGGGCGCGTGCGCGGAAACCGGTCAGTCGACCGGAGTGTTTGCTCCCCCGTTCCGCCCCTCTCCATGCGTCCCGGTTGCGGCGCCTTCGTACCAAGAGGTGCCAGGCACGGCGCCGCGACGCCAGGCGGCTCGCGGTACGGCGGCTTCGTATCGGGCGGTCCGCGGTGCGGCGACGGCGTAGTGGAGGACTCGCGGCGGCCTGCTGCCGGGCAGGGGGGCTCGCGGGGCGGGTCGGGGGCTGCCGCGACGGCCCACGCGCTCGGCCGCACCCTCGTCCGCCGTCCCCGGGGCCCCCGCCGCTCCGTGCTCCGCCCGGCGCAGGAGGGTGCGGCATGCCCAGGTGACCGCCGCGAGGCCCAGCGTGGCGCTGATCGCGCCGGGGGCCGGGATGCCGTTCCAGACGAGGACCGCGGGGACCAGGGCGCAGGTGAAGACGGCCCAGCGGACGACGACGGCCGCCGTGACCGGAGCGGGGCTGTTCCGCGGGACGGCGGGGCGGGGTGCGGGCACGGCGGGCTCCTGTGGCGCTGGGGCGCGCGGGGCGCGATGGGTCACCGGAATCAACGCGTGTGCGGGGGACCGGTCACCGGCGTTCCCGGCCGACCGGGCCGTATGCCCGTTATGACCGTAAAGTCCTTGATGTTTCCCGGTGTTCCCCGGTGTTCCCCGCCGTTCGAGCCGCCCCCCGTCCGTTCCCCGGTGGCGCGGTCATCGCCATCGCCACCCCCCTCCTCGGTGAACGCTGCACAAACCACCTGTACGAGGCAGCAACCATTGCGTTACGGGTGTCCCCTCGTGCATGCTCTCTGGAACCCCGTGACGGGGGCTCCCGGAGTTCGGGCGAAGCCGAGGACTCGGGGGGCGCGCGGGATCTGGGCGAAGGAGGCGTGCCGCCGTACCCTTGGGGGTATGGGGTGGGAAAGATGATTCCCGGACACCGCTCCGCCGCCCAGTGTCGTCCCACCCACGAGGATCACAACGCCGAGACACTCATGGCCGGTCACGAATTCTTCGACTCCGCGGACCGCAAGCGCCGCGTCGCCGATCCCACGGCGGCCGAGCCCTTGGCGGCGCCAGAGCCACGCTCGTCCTGCGACCCCGCCTTCAAGCACGGTGTGGTGGTCGGCTTCGACGGGTCCACCTCCAGCGAGCGCGCGCTCGCCTACGCGATCGGCATGGCCCACCGCTCCCGTGCGGGTCTGATCATCGTGCATGTCGCCAACCGGCTGCCCACCACGGTGTGGGCGGGCTGTGAGCCGCCGGTCTTCGTCGACGTCCCGGACCACCGCACGGAGGTCCTCGGACTGGAACTGGCCTGTGCGGAGCATCTCGCCGAAGTGCCCTGGATCCTGGTCGAGCGCGGCGGCGACATCTGTCACGAACTCGAAGAGGTGGGGCAGGAGTACGAGGCGGACGCGATCGTCGTCGGCTCCACCCAGGGCATCGTCGGCCGTATCTTCGGCTCGGTCGCCGGCCGACTCGCCAAGCGCGCCCGGCGCCCGGTCGTCGTCATCCCCTGACCCGGCCGCCCGCCCGCTCGCCCACCCACCCGCCGCCCGAGGCGCCACCGGACGGTTCACCGGCCCGTACAACTCCCCGCCACCCCGGTCGAGTTGCGGTACGAACGCCCCAACTCCCCCGACCCCGGTGCCGCGACCCCCTCCAACTCCCTTGCGCCCCCAGCCCCAACGGAACGGCCCCCTGTGCCGCTGGCGGACAGGGGGCCGTTTCATGCCTGGTGGCGGATGCCGGGTGGAGCCCGGCGGGGGAGCTGCTACTCCACCGTGACCGACTTGGCCAGGTTCCGCGGCTTGTCGATGTCCCGGCCCAGCGCCAGCGCCGTGTGGTAGGCGAGCAGCTGGAGCGGGATGCCCATCAGGATCGGGTCCAGCTCGTCCTCGTTCTTCGGGACCACGATCGTGTGGTCGGCCTTCTCCTGCTCGCTGTGCGCGACGGCGAGGATCCGGCCGCTGCGGGCCTTGATCTCCTCCAGGGCCGCGCGGTTCTTCTCCAGCAGGTCGTCGTCCGGCACGATCGCGACCGTCGGCAGGGCCGGCTCGATCAGCGCCAGGGGACCGTGCTTCAGCTCGGAGGCGGGGTAGGCCTCGGCGTGGATGTACGAGACCTCCTTCAGCTTCAGCGAGGCCTCGCGGGCCACCGGGTAGCCGCGCACCCGGCCGATGAAGAGCATGGAGCGGGCCTCCGCGAGCTGGGCCGCCAGCGCCTTGATCTCCTCCTCCTGCTTGAGGACCTCGGTGATCTGCTGGGGCAGCTTCCGCAGGCCCTCGATGATCCGCTTGCCGTCGCGCACCGACAGGTCCCGGGTGCGGCCGAGGTGCAGCGCCAGCAGCGCGAAGGCGACGGTGGTGTTGGTGAAGCACTTGGTGGAGACGACGCAGACCTCGGGTCCCGCGTGGACGTACATGCCGCCGTCCGCCTCGCGCGCGATCGCCGAGCCGACGACATTGACGATGCCCAGGACCCGGGCGCCCTTGCGCTTCAGCTCCTGCACGGCCGCCAGGACGTCGTAGGTCTCACCGGACTGCGAGACCGCGACATACAGGGTGTCGGGGTCCACCACCGCGTTGCGGTAGCGGAATTCGGAGGCGGGCTCGGCGTCCGCGGGGATCCGGGCCAGCTCCTCTATCATCTGGGCGCCGATCATGCCCGCGTGGTACGAGGTGCCGCAGCCGAGGATCTTCACCCGGCGCACCGCGCGGGCGTCGCGGGCGTCCAGGTTGAGGCCGCCCAGGTGGACGGTGGAGAAGCGGTCGTCGATCCGGCCGCGCAGCACCCGGTCCACGGCGTCGGCCTGCTCGTGGATCTCCTTGTGCATGTAGGTGTCGTGGCCGCCCATGTCGTACGACTCGGCCTCCCACTCCACGGTGGTGGGCTCGGCCGTCGTGCGGGTGCCCTCGGTGGTGTAGGTGCGGAAGTCGTCGGACTTCAGCGTCGCCATCTCGCCGTCGTCCAGCGTCACTATCTGGCGGGTGTGGGTGACCAGCGCGGCGACGTCGGAGGCGACGAACATCTCCTTCTCGCCGATGCCGAGGACGACCGGGGAGCCGTTGCGGGCCACCACGATGCGGTCCGTGAAGTCGGCGTGCATCACGGCGATGCCGTAGGTGCCCTCGATGTGCCGCAGTGCCTGGCGGACCTTCTCCTCCAGGGTCTCGGCCGTGGCGCGGGCGATGAGGTGGGTAAGGACCTCGGTGTCGGTCTCGGAGAGGAACTCGACGCCCTCCGCCTCCAGCTTCTTGCGGAGGTCGGAGGCGTTGTCGATGATGCCGTTGTGGACGACGGCGACCTTGCTGTCGGCCGACATGTGCGGGTGCGCGTTGACATCGGAGGGCGCGCCGTGGGTGGCCCAGCGGGTGTGGGCGATGCCGGTGGTGCCCTTGAAGCGCGCGGGGACCTTGGCCTCCAGGTCGCGGACCCGCCCCTTGGCCTTGACCATCTTCAGGCCGGAGGTCTTGGGGGAGGTGACGACGATGCCCGCCGAGTCGTAGCCTCGGTACTCCAGCCGCTGGAGGCCCTCCAGCAGCAGCGGGGCCACATCGCGCTTACCGATGTATCCAACGATTCCGCACATATATATCCCTAAGTCCCTTTTGTCCCCGTTGTGGTGAAATGGCCCTGAGGTGGCCCCCGGCGGCTCAGCCGTAGACGATCCGGCGCAGCTGGCGGAGTGTGAGCTCCGGCGGCGCGACCGTGCGGTACCTCAGATCGGCCTCGATCCGCTCGAAGATCACCGCGTTCATCAGGCCCTGGGACTGAAGCTCGCGGTGGCGGCGGCGGACGAACTCCTCGGCCGTCTCGTCGAAGTAGGCGAGCACGTCCTGGACCACACGCAGCGCCTCGCCCCGGTTCAGGGTCGTGGACCGCGTCAGATGATCTACAAGTTCGTCGTGCACCCGGTAGATCCTGCGATATGAAAGCTGGATCCGCAAGAATCGTGCCCGATTTCGGGCAGATCCGCCTTGAGCGTCTCATGGGGCTGTGTTCGACGGCTGTCCATTCTGTGTCTTGCGCCACGTTGCCTGTGTGGAGGAAGTTCAGGCCACATGGACACACCTCGTATGGGAGTACCCGAGAAGCTCGCCGCCAAGATGAGCATGGCGGAGCAGCATGAGTACCTGCGTTCGAGATTCTCCCGGCGCTCGATGATCAGGGGCGGCGCCGTCACCCTGGGCGCCGTGGCCGGTGGCGCGTTCGTGCCGGGCGCCACCGCCCAGGCCGCCGGTACCGCTCAGGCCGCCCCCACCCGCAGCACCGCCCCCGCGACCGAGACCGTCGACGGCGCCCTCGTCGCCCCCTTCGGCCGCCACCTCGCCTTCGGCAACGACCCGCGCACCGAGATCACGGTCTCCTGGCAGGTCCCGGTCGCCGTGAAGAAGCCGTTCATCCGCGTCGGCGCCCACCCCTGGGACCTCTCCCGCAAGATCCCCGCCGAGGTCCGCACCCTCTACACCCCGGCGGGTGTCGGCGCCAGCGGCGACCACACCCAGTACTACCTGCACGCCAAGCTGGCCAACCTGCGCCCCGGCAAGACCTACTACTACGGCGTCGGCCACGTGGGCTTCGACCCGGCCGAGCGGCACCTGCTCGGCACCCTCGGCACCTTCACCACCGCTCCCGACCGCAAGGAGCCCTTCACCTTCACCGCCTTCGGGGACGAGGGTGTCGGCTACCACGGCCTCGCCAACAACAGCCTGCTCCTCGGCCAGAACCCGGCCTTCCACCTGCACGCGGGCGACATCGCCTACGCCGACCCGTCCGGCTCCGGCAAGACCGCCGACACCGGCTTCGACTCCCGGGTCTGGGACCAGTTCCTGGCCCAGACCGAGACGGTCGCCAAGCAGGTCCCGTGGATGCCGGCCTACGGCAACCACGACATGGAGGCCTGGTACTCGCCCAACGGCTACGGCGGCGAAGAGGCCCGCTGGACCCTGCCGGACAACGGCCCGGACAAGAAGAACCTGCCCGGCGTCTACTCCTTCGCCTACGGCAACACGGCCGTCATCTCGCTGGACGCCAACGACATCTCCTTCGAGATCCCGGCCAACCTCGGCATCTCCGGCGGCACCCAGACGAAGTGGCTGGAGGCGCAGCTCAAGAAGTACCGCGCCCGCCACGACATCGACTTCATCGTGGTCTTCTTCCACCACTGCGCGTACTGCACCTCCACCGCGCACGCCTCGGAGGGGGGCGTGCGCCAGGAGTGGGTGCCGCTGTTCGAGAAGTACACCGTGGACCTGGTCATCAACGGCCACAACCACCAGTACGAGCGCACCGACGTCATCAAGGCGGGCGCGGTCACCAAGAAGCTCCCGATCGGCGGCACGGCGTACCCCGAGAGCGAGGGCGTGGTCTACGTCACGGCGGGCGCGGCGGGCCGCAGCCTGTACTCCTTCACCGCCCCGCTGTCCTACGAGGGCCATGAGAACGAGGTCGACTCGGTCGCCTCCTTCATCAACCTCAAGGACGGCAAGCAGAACGAGACGGTCACCTGGTCGCGCGTGCGCTACCTCGACTACTCCTTCCTGCGGGTCGACGTCACCCCCGCCGCCAAGGGCCACTACACCACCCTCAAGGTGCGCGGCATCGCCGAGACCGGCGAGCAGGTCGACCACTTCACGGTGGCGCGCCGGGCGAAGTAAGGCCATCCCGGCGCCCGCACGGCGGGGCACGGGAAAGCGGGCGGTCCTCCTTCCGGACGGGACATCCGGGGCGGGCCGCCCGCTGGTTTTTGCTGCGCCTCCCCTCCGGGGCCCCTTCGCCGGTCCGGAGCCCCCGGGGTGAATTTCCGCCGGGGCGGCGATCGTTGCCGCCCGTGATGCGGGAGAGTGGTGCCCACCCCTCCCGTCCGGTGCGGGCGAGTCGGAGGGGTCTCGTGGAAGGGAGCGCATGTGACACGGCACCACAGAACGCCCCGCATCCTCGGCACGCTGCTGCTCGTCGCGACGGCCGCACTGACCCTCGGGGCGGGCGACCGGCCCGCCGCGGCCGCCCGTGGCACCACCCCCTTCGACCGGGTGGTCCCGGCACCCGCCTCCGTCCAGCAGGGCGGCACCCCGTACGAGATCAGCGGGAGCACCCGCATCCGGGTGGACGGCACGAGCGGGAGCCGCCAGGTCGGCGAGTACCTCGCGCAGGTCCTGCGGCCCTCGACCGGCTACCCCCTGCCCCTCACCACGACCGGCACCGGGGGCATCCGACTGGCCCTGGGCGACGGCCCGTTCGGCGCCGAGGGCTACCGGCTCACCAGTGACTCCCGGGGCGTGACCATCACCGCGGGACGCCCCGCGGGCCTCTTCCACGGGGTGCAGACCCTGCGCCAGCTGCTGCCCCCGGCCGTCGAGCGGAAGACCGCCCAGCCCGGCCCCTGGGCGGTCGCGGGCGGCACCGTCACGGACTCCCCGCGCTATGCCTACCGCGGCGCGATGCTGGACGTCTCCCGCCACTTCTTCACCGTCGCCCAGGTCGAGCGGTACATCGACGAACTGGCGCTCTACAAGATCAACACCCTGCATCTGCATCTGAGCGACGACCAGGGCTGGCGCATCGCCGTCGACTCCTGGCCGCGGCTGGCCTCCTACGGCGGCTCCACCCAGGTCGGCGGCGGCCCGGGCGGCTTCTACACCAAGGCGCAGTACCAGGAGATCGTCCGCCATGCCGCCGCCCGCTATGTCGAGATCGTCCCCGAGATCGACATGCCCGGCCACACCAACGCCGCCCTCGCCTCCTACGCCGGACTGAACTGCAATGGTGTCGCGCCCCCGCTCTACACCGGCACCAACGTCGGCTTCAGCTCGCTGTGCGTGTCCAAGCAGGAGACCTACGACTTCGCGGACGACGTCCTGCGGGAACTGGCCGCCCTCACCCCGGGCCGCTATCTCCACATCGGCGGGGACGAGGCGCACTCCACCAGCCATGCCGACTACGTGACCTTCATGGACCGGGTGCAGCCGATCGTCGCCCGGTACGGCAAGACCGTGATCGGCTGGCACCAGCTGACCGGGGCGCACCCGGTGAAGGGCGCGCTCGCCCAGTACTGGGGCCTCGACAGCACCAGCGCCCAGGAGAAGGCACAGGTCGTCCAGGCCGCGCGCAACGGCACCGGGCTGATCCTGTCCCCGGCCGACCGGGTCTACCTCGACATGAAGTACACCGAGGACACCCCGGTCGGGCAGGACTGGGCCGGACTGGTGGAGGTCCGGCGGTCCTACGACTGGGATCCCGGCACCTATCTGCCGGGCGTACCGGCGTCGGCGGTCGCCGGAGTCGAGGCACCGCTGTGGTCCGAGACGATCACCACCGCCGCCGACATCGACTATCTGACCTTCCCCCGGCTGCCGGGCGTGGCCGAGCTGGGCTGGTCACCGGCCGCGACCCACGACTGGGACGCCTACCGGCTGCGGCTCGCGGCGCAGGGCCCGCGCTGGGACGCGCTGGGCATCGGCTACTACCGGTCCCCGCAGGTGCCCTGGGCCTCCTGAGCCCAATCGTTGTGATCGGGCCGCAGGAGGACGACGACGGGCACCCCGGTGGACCGTACACCGGGGTGCCCGCCCGCCCGCCCGTCTGTCCGGGCCGCGGCCAAGCGGCCAGCGGTCCGGGGGCTGTTGTGCTAGCGGCCCGCGATCGGGTTCTTCAGGGTCCCGACCAGCTGGAGCGCCCCCGACGGGTCCGAGAGGTCCACCATCTGCCGGTTGTTGCGCAGTTGGAGCCGGTTGAGGCAGGACAGGGCGAACTCCGGGGCGAACAGGTCGTACTGCTGGAACCTTTCGCCAAGGTGCGGATGCGCGTCCTGGTACTCATGGACGATCTCCGCGACCGTGCCCCAGAACTCGTCCTCCGTCAGCACGCCCTCGGCGGCGAGGTTCGCCGAGACGAAGCGGAAGAAGCAGTCGAAGACGTCCGTGAAGATCGACAGCAGCTTCTCGTCCTCGGGCACCTCCACCCGGATCCGGGCGACCTCCGGCGGCAGCACCGCGTCCGGGTCCATCACCACGATCTCCTCGGCGATGTCCTTGAACACCGCGCGCCGCACCACACCGTCCTCCAGGGCGAGGATGACGTTCTCGCCGTGCGGCATGAAGGCCAGGTCGTAGGCGTAGAAGCAGTGCAGCAGCGGGGTGAGGTAGGCCCGCAGATAGCGGCGCAGCCACTCGACCGGGGCGAGCCCCGACTGCTCGATCAGCGCGCCCGCGAAGGAGGCGCCCTCGTGGTCGACATGGGCCAGGGAGGCCATCGTCGCCAGGGTCTCGCCCTCCTGGAGCGAGGCCACGGGGCTCTCGCGCCACAGCGCGGCGAGCATCTTGCGGTACGGGGAGGTGCGGTCGGTGGCCGCCTCGTACTCCAGGTGGCGGTAGCCCACCGCCGCCTGCTCGCGCAGGATCGACAGGCCCGTCGACTTCAGCACCGGGTCGCTCTCGATCAGACCGTGCAGCCAGTCGTTGATCGCCGGGGTCGCCTCCATGTAGGCGGCCGAAAGACCGCGCATGAAGCCCATGTTGAGCACGGACAGCGCCGTCTTCACATAGTGCTTCTCGGGGGCGCTGGTGTTGAAGAAGGTCCGGATGGACTGCTGGGCCAGATACTCGTCGTCGCCCTCGCCGAGGCAGACGAGGTGGCGCCGGGCCACCTCCGCCGCGAAGGTGACGGTGAGCTTGTTCCACCACTGCCAGGGGTGGACGGGGATGAGGAGGTAGTCCTCGGGGTCCAGGCCCAGGTCCGTCAGCTGCCGGTGGAACCGCTCCAGGGTCCCGGCCCCCAGCTCCTGCCGGACGAAGGACTCGTAGGCGATGCCCGTGCCCGCCGTGAACGCGGCCCGGGAGCGGTGGGCCGCGAGCCACACCAGCCGTACCGGGTGGGCGGTCTCGGGCGCGTAGGACAGGTACTCGTGGATGCCGAAGCCGAGCCGCCCGTTGTTGGCGACGAAGCAGGGGTGGCCCTCGGTCATCCCGGTCTCGATGGCCTGGAAGCCGCTGCGGACCAGCTCCGCGGAGGGGATCTGCGGCTTGGCGAGCTTGTAGCAGGTGCCCGAGAGAGTGGAGGAGATCTCCTCCAGATAGACGGGCAGGATCTCGTCGCTCAGGCCCAGGGCCGCCCGCAGTTCGATGAAGAACTCCAGGCCTTCGAGGGGCAGTTCGGCGCCGTCGCGGTGACGGGTGATCGACTCGGGGTCGACCTCCCAGTGTTCGAGGGCGCGCAGGGTGGCGCGGAACCGGTAGCGGGTGAGCCCGTCGTCGCTGCGGACGGTGTAGTGGCCGTCGCCCCCCGCCTCGGGGGTGATCAGCCGCTCGTGCGCGAACTCGGCCAGCGCCTTGCGTATGAGAAGGCGGTTGGCCCGCTCCCAGCGCTCGGGGGAGAGATGGGCGATGGATTCCGTGAGGCTCATGCCGACACCGCCTTCTCGAACTGCTCGCGGGTGCAGAAGCTGAGCAGCGCCGTCTTCTCCGGCTTGGTGATCTCGCGCTCGGGCACGAAGCCGACCGCCGCGTTCAGCGCGTGCACGGCCGAGTTGCGCACATCGGGCTCGACGACGATCCGCTCGGTGGCCGGGTCCTCGAACAAGTGCGCCACTACGGCGGTGATCACGGCCCGGGTGAAGCCGTGCACGGGCGTCTCGGTGGGCGCGACCAGGAAGTGCATGCCGACATCGCCGGGCCGGGGCTCGTACAGGCCGACGAGTTCCCGGTGGGCGGGGTCGTAGTGCTCCATCAGAAAGGCGGGCTCGCCGTCGTGCAGTCCGAGGAGCGCGTGGTGGTGCGGGTCGGCCGCGATCTCCCTGTACGCACGCTCGACGTCCTCCAGCCGGGCGTCCTGCATCATCCAGAAGGCGGACTTGGGGTGGGTGACCCAGCGGTGCAGGAGTTCCGCGTCCTTGAGGGGTGCGAGGGGACGGAGGGTGAGGGTGCCGACGGCACCGGTGGTCGTGCTCATACCGCGAACTCCTGGAAGGCGATGGTCTTCTCGACGGGGTAGTACTCGGTGCCCAGCAGCTCCCGGATGATGTACGCGTTCCGGTAGGCGCCCATGCCCAGGTCGGGGCTGGTGACGCTGTGGGTGTGGACCCCGGCGTTCTGGAGGAACACGCCCCGGCCGGTCTCGTCGATGGCGTAGTTGCGGCCCACGTCGAAGTTGCCGTTCCCGTCGTAGCGCAGCCGGTCGCGGACGGGCTTCAGGAACTCCGGTTCGACATAGCGGTAGCCGGTCGCCAGGATCAGGCCCTGGGAGGTCAGCTCGAAGTCCTTCTCCTGCTCCTCCTGCCTAAAGCCCAGGGTGAAGGTGCCGTCCTCGTGGCGGGCGCTGGTGAGCGCGGAGTTGGTGAGCAGGCGGGTGGGCACCGGGCCGTCGAGGTTCTTCTGGTACAGCAGGTCGAAGATCTCGTCGATCAGGGTCCCGTCGATGCCCTTGAACAGGCCCTTCTGCTGCTCGGTGAGCCGGTAGCGGGTCCGCTCGGGCAGGGCCCGGAAGTAGTCGATGTACTCCGGGGAGGTCATCTCCAGGGTGAGCTTGGTGTACTCCAGCGGGAAGAAGCGCGGGGAGCGGGTCACCCAGTTCAGCCGGTAGCCGTGGACGTCGATCTCGCTGAGCAGGTCGTAGTAGATCTCGGCGGCGGACTGGCCGCTGCCGACCAGCGTGATCGACTCCTTGGCCTGGAGCTGGTGCTTGTGGTCCAGATAGCGGGAGTTGTGGATGGCGTCGCCCTCAAGGCCGCGGCAGGCGTCCGGGATGTGGGGCGGGGTGCCGGTGCCGAGGACCAGACGGCGGGCCCGGTGGACGGAGCCCTCCCGGGTCCGGACCACATACAGCTCGTCCTGCTCCTCGTAGGTCACCTCCGTGACCGTGGTGTTGAAGCGGACACAGCTCAGCTTCTCGGCGGCCCAGCGGCAGTAGTCGTCGTACTCGACGCGCAGCGGGTAGAAGTTCTCGCGGATGTAGAACGAGTACAGCCGCCCGCGCTCCTTCAGATAGTTCAGGAAGGAGTACGGCGAGGTGGGGTCGGCCAGGGTGACCAGGTCGGACATGAACGGGGTCTGGAGGTGCGCGCCCTCCAGGAACATCCCGGAGTGCCACTCGAAGGTGGGCTTCGACTCCAGGAAGACGCCGTCGAGTCCGTCGATCGGCTCGGTGAGGCAGGCGAGGCCGAGGTTGAAGGGGCCGAGCCCGATCCCCACGAAGTCGTGGGTGGTGTCGGTGGTCTCAGGAAGCGCGGTCAAGGGACTCTCCCAGGTACTGCTCGGCATGGCCGGCGATCAGATCGAGGACGGCGGCGATGTCCTCGGCCGTCGTCTCGGGGTTGAGCAGGGTGAACTTCAGATAGT
Organism: Streptomyces sp. NPDC052040; assembly: GCF_044548405.1. NCBI lineage: Bacteria > Bacillati > Actinomycetota > Actinomycetes > Kitasatosporales > Streptomycetaceae > Streptomyces > Streptomyces sp. NPDC052040. The sequence goes on from NZ_JBIUBV010000002.1 coordinate 142,343, forward strand.
GGCGGGCGCCGACCTTGGTGCCCGCGACCACGGCGTCGCCGGAGGCGAACAGGGCCTTGCGGGCGTACAGGTTGGCGCGGTCGATTCCGGCGGGGTCGGTGACGGCCGCCGGGATGTAGCGGAAGACGAGGGTGGACAGCTGCGGCTCTACGACCACGTCGAAGCGGGGGTCGGCGGCCAGCAGGTCCCAGCCCTGCCGGGCCAGGTCGCACACCTCGTCGAACAGGGATCCGACGCCGTCCGCGCCCATCACCCGCAGGGTCATCCACAGCTTGAGGGCGTCGAAGCGGCGGGTGGTCTGGAGGGACTTGTCGACCTGGTTGGGGATGCGCTCGGTGACCATGCGGCGCGGGTTCAGATACTCCGCGTGGTAGGTCGCGTGGCGCAGGGTGGCGGTGTCCCGGACCAGCAGGGCGGACGAACTCACCGGCTGGAAGAAGGACTTGTGGTAGTCGACGGTGACCGAGTCGGCGCGCTCGATGCCGTCCAGGAGGTGGCGGCGGGCGGGCGAGACGAGCAGGCCGCAGCCGTAGGCCGCGTCCACGTGCATCCAGGCGCCGTAGCGGGCGCACAGTTCGGCGATCTCCGGCAGCGGGTCGATGGACCCGAAGTCGGTGGTACCGGCGGTCGCCACGACGGCCATCGGGGCCAGGCCCTCCGCGGCGCAGCGCTCCAGCTCGTGGGCGAGGGCGACGGTCTGCATGCGCTTGTCGGCGCACACCGGGACAGTGACGACGGCGTCCGGGCCCAGGCCGAGCAGCTTCGCCGACTTCTGCACACTGAAGTGGCCGACCTCGGAAGCGAAGATCCGCAGCTTCTCCGGGGAGTCGGTCTTGGCCTCCTCGCGGGCCAGCAGCAGCGCCTGGAGGTTGGACTGGCTGCCGCCGGAGGTGAAGACGCCGTCGGCGGCGGGGCCGAAGCCGATGCGTCCGGTGGTCCACTCGACGAGTTTGCGCTCGATCAGCGTGCCGCCGGCGGACTGGTCCCAGGTGTCGAGGGAGGAGTTGACGGCGGACAGCACGGCCTCGCCGAGCACGGCCGGGATGACGACCGGGCAGTTGAGGTGGGCGAGGTAGCGGGGGTGGTGGAAGTAGACGGCGTCACGGAGGTACAGCTCCTCCAGCTCGTCCAGGGCCGCGGTGGTGTCGCTGAGCGGGCGGTCCAGGTCGATCCCCTCGATACGGGGGGTGAGGTCGTCCACCGTGACACCGGTGAACGGGCGGTCGGTGGCGGCGAGTTTGGCGGCCACCCGCTCTACTCCTTCGGTCACGGAGCGGCGGTAGTGCTCCGCGGTGAGGTCATTGAGCAGGTGCGAGCGCATGTGGGGGTCCTCCCGGCGGGGACAGACGAGGGCGGAGGCCCGCCCGTCGAGCGAGGTTAGCCTAACCTAAGTTCCGCCCACTCGGAGCACCCGGTTCCCGTCGTCGCCCGCGCACCCGGAAACGCCCGGACCCCGCCACTCCGCTCGGGGCGGGGCAACGGGGGCCGGGGGCGCCGGGATTCGTCGGCGTCAGGAACTCTGGCCGACGTCAGACTTGGGTGCGGTCCGCGACCTCCCCGGCCATGAGGGCCAGGATCCGGACATCGCCGACGGCCCACCGCGCGGACTCGGGCGCGCAGTCCAGGACGGCCTCGGTGTTCCGCTGCGCCGCGGCCACCGCGTCCTCGGCCAGCATCCTGAGCACCTCGCTGCGGCCCGGCTCGGCCAGGGCGCGAAGGTCGAGCCCGGGGCGTCGGCCGTCGAGGATCTCCGTGAGCTGTTCCCGCACCTCCGGGTGCGCCGTCCCGTCCCGCAGGAAGGCCACAAGCCAGGCGTGCAGACCGTGGCGTACGGTCCACTCGTAGCCGTCCGCCACGACGACCACCGGCGCCGACGGGTCCCGCGCCGTGCGGCGTGCGAGCTCCCAGGCCAGGACCGCGAGCGTCTTCACCCGTGCGGCGAAGAGCGCGTCCTCGCCCAGGGGGCGGGGGTACAGCTCTTCGTCGACGGCCGGAATCAGCTCCTCGCGCAGGGCTCGCAGGGCCTGTGCCCGGGCGGCCTCGGGCAGATCGCCGACGTAGAGGTAGCCCGACAGCGCGTCCCGCCGCATCTCCTCCCGGACCTCCGGGTCCTCGACCCGGGCCATCAGGAAGTCGGCGACCCAGGCGAACAGGCCCCTGGTGGCGAACCAGTCGAAGTCGTGGCTCTCCTCCGACAGACTGACCAGCTTGCTCACTCCGTGACCTCCTCGAGTCGGCGGAGCACGTCCTGGGCCACCAGGGCCAGAGCCTTCGCCTCCCGGGCGGCCTCGTGCTGGATGCCATGGGTGTCCCGGGCGGCGGGCAGCTCCTCGGTGTCGGGCTTCACCCGCGCCTCCTGGCTGCGTCACAACGTCGAATGCCCCCGCGCTCGCGCACCCCCGTGCAGCGCCGAACCATGCGACCACCGGCGGCATCTGATGGACCGCCAGGGACTCGACTCACTGGTGGCGCAACGGCCGCATCGTCGGGACCCGTCGGGTTCCGGCGATGCAGAGACAGACCTCAAGGCGAGTAAAGAAAGCCGACTTGGGGGTGGCGGCGTGGGTCAGCTGACCTTCTTGGCCGACTCGATGGCCTTGGCGAGGTCCTCGAGCAGCGGGGCGCACTTGTCGTACGACAGGATCGGCTCGGGGTTGCGGGCGATGACCTGGCCCGCCTTGACCGCGGGGAGCTTCTTCCAGGTCGCCTCGGTGATGCCGGCGGGCTGGATGGCCGAGCTGCGGTTGTCCATCATGATGACGTCGGCCTTGTACTTGTCGACGTTCTCCCAGCTCAGGTTCTCGAACCAGCCGCCGCTGGCCTTGAGCGCGGCGGCGGACGGCTCGACGAAGTTCACGCCGAGGGCCTTGAAGTACTCCAGGTCGATGGAGAGGTTGGAGCCGGAGACGTAGAACACGTCCTGGCTCGCCGAGCCCGCCAGCACCTTGATGTCAGGCTTGGCCTTGGTGGCCGCGCGCAGCCGGGCGGCGGCGTCCTCGAAACGCTTCTTGGCCTGGGTGATGGTCGAGGAGGTGGTGTCCGCGCCGAGCGACTTCGCCAGCTCCAGCATCCGCTGGAGGGGCTCGGTCAGCTGGCGGTCGTAGGCGGAGATGCCGACGCTGGGGGCGCCGACCGCGAGGACCTTCTTGGCCGACTCCTCCGGGACGTACCAGAGGGTGCCGGCGCCGTCGAACATCGTGGTGGCGAGCAGGTCGGGGGAGAGGGCCGCGTACTTCTCGATGTTGAACTGGCCCCACTCGTTGCCGAGGAGCGTGACCTTGCTGATGTCGAGGTCGCCGGCCTGGACATCGGCCTTGCCGTCCTTGGTCTTCGTCGGGCCGAAGACGCCCTTCACGCCGACGCCGTAGTCGTGCAGCGCGGCGGCCACACCGATGAATGCCACGATGTTCGAGGGGACCTTGTCCGCCTTGGCGGTCTGCCCGCGGTCGTCCTTGAACGACCAGGGGCCGGTCTTGGTCCCGGCCTTCCCGCTGTCCGAGCCTGCCGATTTCCCCTTGTCGTCCCCACAGGCCGCGAGCGCGGCACCGAGGCCGAGGGCGCCGCCTGCGACGAGGATGCCGCGACGGGTGAGACGGGTGGCACGGGCATGGGACATGAGTGTGCTGCCTTCGAACGGGGCGGAGCATCCGCCGGACGAGTCGAAGGTAGGTTAGCCTAACCTCATCCCGTGTCCAGGGGGCGGGGTCGGCCGAGAGGCCCGGCACCGCCCCCGGGGTGTGGAGAGGGCCGGGCCCGCCGGGTGAAGGGGGCCCGGCCCTCGCCGCGCAATGGCCCGTGCCGGGGTGGGCGCGGGTCCGTGACGGTCCAGCCCCCGGCTTCCGGGGGCTGCCCGGAAGCCGGTCGGCCCGTCAGCCTCTCAGTCCGTCAGTCGCTCAGTCCGGCAGGCCCAACTCGCGGGCGATCAGCATGCGCTGGACCTCGCTGGTGCCCTCGCCGATCTCCAGGATCTTGGAGTCGCGCCACATCCGGGCCACCGGGTACTCGTTCATAAAGCCGTAGCCGCCATGGATCTGGGTGGCCTCGCGGGCGTTGTCGACGGCGACCGTGGACGAGTACAGCTTGGCGAGGGCCGCCTCCTTTTTGAAGGGCTCCCCGGCGACCAGGCGGGACGCGGCGTCCCGCCAGGCCAGCCGGGCCGTGTGGGCCTTCATCTCCATGTCGGCGATCTTGAACTGGATCGACTGGTACGCCCCGATCGAGCGGCCGAACGCATGCCGCTCCTTGGCGTACTTCACCGACTCGTCGACGCAGCCCTGCGCCAGGCCCGTCGCCAGTGCCGAGATCGCGATGCGCCCCTCGTCCAGGATGCGCAGGAACTGTGCGTAGCCCCGGCCCTCCTCGCCCAGCAGATTCGCCGCGGGGACGCGGACGTCCACGAAGGACAGCTCACGGGTGTCCGACGCGTTCCAGCCCACCTTGGAGTAGGGGGCGGCCACCGTGAATCCGGGGGTGCCGGACGGGACGATGATCGAGGAGATCCGGGGGCGGCCGTCCTCCTTGCGGCCCGTGACCGCGGTGACCGTCACCAGTCCGGTGATGTCCGTGCCCGAGTTGGTGATGAAGCACTTGGTGCCGTTGATCACCCACTCGTCGGTCTCGGTGTCCAGCCGTGCCGTGGTCCGGGTGGCGCCCGCGTCCGAGCCGCCGTCCGGCTCCGTCAGACCGAAGGCGCCCAGCAGTTCGCCCGAGCACAGCCGCGGGAGCCACTCGCGCTTCTGGTCCTCGGTGCCGAAGAGGTGGATCGGCATCGCGCCGAGCGACACCCCCGCCTCCAGGGTGATGGCGACGGAGGAGTCCACCCGGGCCAGCTCCTCCAGCGCGATGCCGAGGGCCAGATAGTCGCCGCCCATGCCCCCGTACTCCTCGGGGAAGGGCAGCCCGAACAGGCCCATCCGGCCCATCTCGCGGACGATCTCGTACGGGAACTCATGGCGCTCGTAGAAGTCACCGATCTTGGGCGCCACGACATCGTGGGCGAACTCCTCGACCGTGCGCCGGAGTTCCTCCAGCTCGGAGGGGAGGCGGTGGTCCATGGGGGTCACTCCTTGTGGGAGAGGGCTCGGACGGTACGGGAGGGGCTGGGCCGGTCCAGATGGGCGGCCATCCACACGCTGGTGGCGGTGAGACGGCCGAGGTCGACACCGGTGTCGATGCCGAGGCCGTTCAGCATCCAGACCAGGTCCTCGGTGGCGAGGTTGCCGGTGGCGGACTTGGCGTAGGGGCAGCCGCCGAGGCCGCCCGCGGAGGAGTCGACCGTCGTCACTCCGTGCTGGAGCGCCGCCAGGGTGTTGGCGAGGGCCTGGCCGTAGGTGTCGTGGAAGTGCACGCCGAGGGCACTGGTCGGCACGCCCTCCTCGTTCAGCTCGGACAGCAGGTCCTGGACATGGCCCGGGGTCGCCACCCCGATGGTGTCGCCGAGGCTCAGCTCGTCGCAGCCCATGTCCATCAGCGCCTTGCTGACCCGGACGACCTGGTGGATGGGGACCGGCCCCTCCCAGGGGTCGCCGAAGCACATGGACAGATAGCCCCGGACATGCACCCGGTGCTCCTTGGCCCGCGCCACCACCGGCTGGAACATCGCGAGGGCCTCGTCGACCGTGCGGTTGAGATTGGCCTTGGCGAAGGACTCGGTGGCGCTGGCGAAGACGGCGATCCGGCGGGCGCCGAGCGCGAGGGCGCGGTCCAGCCCGCGTTCGTTCGGCACGAGGACCGGCAGCGCCACCGGGAGGTCGGAGACGAGCGGGAAGAGCTGCTCGGCGTCGGCGAGCTGGGGCACCCACTTGGGGTGGACGAAGCTGGTCGCCTCGATGGTGGTCAGGCCCGAGTCCGCGAGCCGTCGGATGAACTCGGCCTTCACCTCGGTCGGTACCGTGCGTGCCTCATTCTGAAGCCCGTCGCGGGCGCCGACCTCGTGGATCCTGACCCGTGCGGGCAGATCCTGGACCGGCACCACCATGGGCAGTCCCTGAGCGGTCATGTCCCCGCCTCCGTGTCCTTGCGCGCGCCCTCGGTCCTGTCCTCGCGGGCATCCCCGGACGTGTCCTGGCGCGTGTCCTGGTGCTCGTCCTCGTGTGCGTCCTCGTGCGGTGCGATCACGGCCAGCACCTGGTCCATGGCGACCGCCGTGCCCGGGGTGACGTCGAGTTCGGCGACGGTCCCGGCGTGCGGGGCGGAGATGACGTGCTCCATCTTCATCGCCTCGACCACCAGCAGGCTCTGCCCGGCCGTCACCTCGTCCCCGACGGCCACCTTCACCACCGTGACCGTGCCGGGCATGGGCGCGGTCAGCGACTCGGTGCCTCCGTGCGCCGCCCCGGTCAGCGAGGCGGCGACCGGGTCGTGATCGCGCACATGCCAGGCGTCGCCCTCGCGGCCCAGCCAGTCCCCGGCCCGGTGGAAGGTGTGGCGCACACCGTCCAGGACGACGGACACCGAGTCCTCCGTGACGGTGTGGGTGCCCCGGGGCGCGTACTCCACCGGTTCGGTCACCCGCAGCGGGAAGGCGACCGGCCGGGGCTCGCCGCCCAGCCGCCAGCCGCTCGGCACGGAGAACGGGTCGGTCCAGCCCGCAGTGCCCGGCTTCAGCGCCTCCAGCCGGACGGCGGCCGCGGCCTCGTAGACCTCCTGGGGCACCTCGGTGGTGACCAGGCCGTCCACCGCGCGCTCCACCAGGCCCGTGTCCAGATCGCCCGCCACGACCGCCGGATGGGCCAGCAGCCGGTGCAGGAAACCGGCGTTGGTCACCACGCCCAGGGTGACCGTCCGGGCGAGGGCCGACCGCAGTCTGCGCAGGGCGGTGGCCCGGTCGGGGCCGTAGGCGATGACCTTGGACAGCATCGGGTCGTACAGGCTGCCGACCTCGGTGCCCTCGGTCAGGCCCGAGTCGGTGCGCACCCCGTCGCCCTCGGGCTCGCGCAGGGAGAGGACGGTGCCTCCGGACGGCAGGAAGCCGCGGGCCGGGTCCTCGGCGCAGATGCGGGCCTCGACGGCGTGCCCGGTGAGGGTGATGTCCTTCTGTTCGAAGGGGAGGGGCTCGCCCGCCGCCACCCGCAGCTGCCACTCCACCAGGTCCAGTCCGGTGACCAGCTCGGTGACCGGGTGCTCCACCTGGAGGCGGGTGTTCATCTCCATGAAGTAGTACGAGGAGGGGTCGCTGCCCGGCACGATGAACTCCACCGTGCCCGCGCCCTCGTACCCGCAGGAGCGGGCGGCCTGGACCGCCGCCTCGCCCATCGCGGTCCGGGTGGCCTCGTCGAGGAGCACACTCGGCGCCTCCTCGATGATCTTCTGGTGGCGGCGCTGGAGGGAGCACTCGCGCTCGCCCAGGTGCACCACCCGGCCGTGGCCGTCGGCCAGGACCTGGATCTCGATGTGGCGGGGGCGGTCGATCCAGCGCTCGACCAGGAGGGTGTCGTCGCCGAAGGAGGCACGGGCCTCACGGCGGGCGGCCGCGATCTCGTCCGCCAGCGCGGCCGGGTCCCGGACCAGCCGCATGCCCTTGCCGCCGCCGCCCGCGCTCGGCTTCAGCAGCACCGGCACACCGATCTCCCCGGCCGCGGCGGCCAGTTCCTCGTCGGTGAGGCCGCTGCCGCTCGAACCGGGCACCACCGGTACCCCGGCCGCCCGCACCGTCTCCTTGGCGCGGATCTTGTCGCCCATCAGGGAGATCGCCCGGGCGGGCGGGCCGATGAAGACCAGGCCCGCGTCGGCGCAGGCCTGCGCGAACGCCGCGTTCTCCGCGAGGAATCCGTACCCCGGGTGCACCGCCTGGGCGCCGCTCAGGGCGGCGGCTTCGAGCAGCCGCTCCACCGAGAGATAGCTCTCGGCCGCGGGCGCCGGTCCGATCCGCACCGCCGTGTCGGCCTCCCGGACATGGCGGGCGTCGGCGTCGGCGTCCGAGAAGACGGCCACCGAACGCACGCCCATCGACCGCAGTGTGCGGATGACACGTACGGCGATCTCGCCCCGGTTGGCCACAAGCACCGTGTCGAACATGGTCCCCCTCACATCCTGAAGACGCCGAACTGGGGCTCACCCAGGGGCGCGTTGGCGCATGCCGTCAGGGCCAGGCCCAGCACCTGCCGGGTCTCCAGCGGGTCGATCACACCGTCGTCCCAGAGGCGGGCCGTGGCGTAGTACGCGTTCCCCTGGCGCTCGTACTGGGCGCGGATGGGGTCCTTGAAGGTCTCCTCCTCCTCGACGGGCCAGGTCTCGCCGCGCGACTGGAGCTGGTCGCGCTTGACGGTCGCGAGGACCGACGCGGCCTGCTCGCCACCCATCACCGAGATCTTGGCGTTGGGCCACATCCACAGGAAGCGCGGTGAATAGGCCCGCCCGCACATCGAGTAGTTGCCCGCGCCGAAGGAGCCGCCGATGACGACCGTGAGCTTCGGCACCCGGGTGCAGGCGACCGCCGTGACCATCTTGGCGCCGTGCTTGGCGATGCCGCCCGCCTCGTAGTCCCGGCCCACCATGAAGCCCGAGATGTTCTGGAGGAACACCAGCGGGATGCCGCGCTGGTCGCACAGCTCGATGAAGTGGGCGCCCTTCTGGGCGGACTCGGAGAACAGGATGCCGTTGTTGGCGACGATGCCGACCGGGTGGCCGTGGATCCGGGCGAAGCCGGTGACCAGGGTCTGCCCGAACTCCGCCTTGAACTCGGCGAAGCGGGAGCCGTCCACCACGCGTGCGATGACCTCGCGCACGTCATAGGGGGTGCGGGAGTCGACCGGCACCACCCCGTACAGCCCGAAGGGGTCGGCCTTGGGCTCCACGGAGGGGACGACCTCCCAGGGCAGCTTCCCGCGCGCGGGAAGCGTGGAGACGATGGTCCGCACGATCCGCAGCGCGTGCGCGTCGTCCTCCGCGAGATGGTCCGTCACGCCCGACACCCGGGAGTGGACCTCGCCGCCGCCCAGCTCCTCGGCGGTGACCACCTCGCCGGTGGCCGCCTTCACCAGGGGCGGGCCGCCGAGGAAGATCGTGCCCTGGTTGCGCACGATCACGGCCTCGTCGCTCATCGCCGGGACATAGGCGCCGCCGGCCGTGCAGGAGCCGAGCACCGCGGCGATCTGGGGGATCCCGGCGCCCGACATCCGCGCCTGGTTGTAGAAGATCCGCCCGAAGTGCTCCCGGTCGGGGAACACCTCGTCCTGCATGGGCAGGAAGGCGCCCCCGGAGTCGACCAGATACAGACAGGGGAGCCGGTTCTCCAGCGCCACCTCCTGGGCGCGGAGGTGCTTCTTCACCGTCATCGGGTAGTACGTGCCGCCCTTGACCGTGGCGTCGTTGGCGACGATCACGCACTCACGGCCGGAGACCCGCCCGATCCCGGCGATCACCCCGGCCGCCGGGGCCTGCCCCTCGTACATCCCGTCGGCCGCGAGGGGAGCCAGCTCCAGGAAGGGCGAACCCGGGTCCAGCAGCGTGTCCACCCGGTCGCGCGGCAGCAGCTTGCCGCGCGCGGTGTGGCGCGCACGGGCCTTCTCGCCGCCGCCGAGCCGGACCGCGGCCAGCTTGGCGCGCAGCTCCTCGCCCAGCGCGCGGTGCGCCGCCTCGTTGGCCCGCCAGGCCTCCGACGCGGGGTCGCCCGCGCTCGTCAGCTCCGGTGCCTCCAGCATCCTGCGATCCCCTCACTTTGTTAATGAGCGTTAACGCATTTTCCTTCAGGTTAACGACCGCTAACCTCCCTGTCTAGAATTAATTCCATGGCCACCAGAACCGACGCCCCCACCCGCCGGCAGCAGATCCTCAAGGAGGCCGCGCGGCTCTTCGCCGAACGCGGCTTCCACGGTGTCGGCGTCGACGAGATAGGCGCCGCCGTCGGCATCAGCGGACCGGGGCTGTACCGGCACTTCGCGGGCAAGGACGCCATGCTCGCGGAGCTGCTGGTGGGGATCAGCGGCCAGCTGCTGACGGGGGCGCGGCGGCGGCTGGCCGAGGCCGACGGGGCGCGCGGTCCCGAGGCGGTCCTCGACTCGCTGATCGAGGGGCACATCGACTTCGCGCTCGACGACCGGCCCCTGATCACCCTGCACGACCGCGAGCTGGACCGGCTCCGGGACAGCGACCGCAAGCTGGTGCGGCAGCTCCAGCGGCAGTACGTCGAGCTGTGGGTGGAGGTCCTGCGCGAGGTCTACCCGGAGCTGGGGGAGCCCGCCGCCCGCTCGGCGGTCCACTCGGTCTTCGGCCTGCTGAACTCGACCCCGCACCTGGGCCGCCGGGGCTCCCTGGCGAGCCGGGCCGCCACGGCGGAGCTGCTGCGCCGGATGGCCCGGGGCGCCTTCGCGGCGGCGGGGGACTGAAGCGATGGGGGGGCGAGTGACTGCCGGGTTCCCCCGGGGAGCGTGACGAGCGTTACCGGGGGACCTCTGGACGCCCGGCCGTACTCGCCGGTACGTTGACATGAGCAAGCGCTTAGACAGTCAAGGTACGCGGAGGTGGCGGCGTGCGCCGTACGGTGTTCAACGAGGATCACGAGGCGTTCCGGGAGACCCTGCGCGCCTTCATCGAGGCCGAGGTCGTCCCGGTGTACGACGAGTGGTTCGCCGCCGGCCAGGCCCCGCGCGAGTTCTACTACAAGCTCGCTGAGCTGGGCCTCTTCGGCATCAACGTGCCCGAGGAGTTCGGCGGCGCCGGTCTGGAGACGCACAAGTTCGAGGCGATCCAGTACGAGGAGACCGCCCGCGCGGGCGTCGCCTTCGGCGGCTCCGGCGTGCATGTGCTGCTCGCCCTCCCGTACATCAAGATGCTCGCCACCGACGAGCAGAAGAAGCGCTTCCTGCCGAAGTTCGTCTCCGCCGAGGAGATGTGGGCCATCGCGATGACCGAGCCGGGCACCGGCTCCGACCTCGCGGGCATGAAGACCACCGCCAAGCTCTCCGAGGACGGCACGCACTACGTGCTGAACGGCTCCAAGACCTTCATCACCGGCGGTGTGCACGCCGACCGGGTCATCGTCTGTGCCCGAACCTCCGCCCCCACCGCCGACGACCGCCGCTTCGGCATATCCCTGTTCGCCGTCGACACCAAGTCCGAGGGCTACTCCATCGGCCGCAAGCTGGACAAGCTCGGCCTGCGCACTTCCGACACGGCCGAGCTGGCCTTCGTCGACGTGAAGGTCCCGGTCGAGGACCTGCTCGGCGAGGAGAACAAGGGCTTCTACTACCTCGGCGCCAACCTGCCCTCCGAGCGCTGGGGCATCGCCTTCGGCGCCTACGCGCAGGCCAAGGCCGCCGTCCGGTTCGCACAGCAGTACGTGCAGGAGCGCACCGTCTTCGGCAAGCCGGTCTCCCACTTCCAGAACACCAAGTTCGAACTGGCCTCCTGCCAGGCCGAGGTGGACGCGGCGGAGGCCGTCGCCGACCGCGCGCTCGAAGCCCTCGACGCGGGCGAGCTGAGCCCCGCCGAGGCCGCCAGCGCCAAGCTGTTCTGCACCGAGGTCGCGCACCGCGTCATCGACCGCTGCCTCCAGCTGCACGGCGGCTACGGCTACATGAACGAGTACCCGATCGCCCGCCTGTACGCCGACAACCGCGTCAACCGCATCTACGGCGGCACCAGCGAGATCATGAAGTCGATCATCGCGAAGGACATGGGCCTGTAAGCCCCGCGCAACGACCGGCGGATACAACTCTCCCATGAGCACCGCACTGCACGACCTCCTCGATCTGCTCGACCTGGAGCAGATCGAGGAGGACATCTACCGCGGCCAGTCCCGGTCCGCCGTCATCCCCCGCGTCTTCGGCGGGCAGGTCGCGGCCCAGGCACTGGTCGCCGCCGGGCGCACGGTCCCCGGGGACCGGCTCGCCCACTCCCTGCACGCGTACTTCCTGCGCATGGGGGACCCGGGCGCGCCCATCGTCTACAACGTCGACCGGCTGCGCGACGGACGGTCCTTCACCACCCGCCGGGTCGTCGCCGTCCAGCACGGCAAGCCGATCTTCGGGCTGTCCGCGTCCTTCCAGCGGGAGGAGGAGGGCCTCGACCACCAGGCCCCCATGCCGCCCGCCCCCGACCCGGTCACCCTGCCCACCTCCGCGGACCGCCTGCGCACCTACGACCACCTCGACCCAGAGGTGGCCAAGCGGTTCCTGGAGGCCCGCGAGGCGATCGACCTGCGCTACGTCGACGAGCCCCCGTACGGCAGGTTCGGCGAACCGCGCGAACCGCACTCCCAGGTCTGGTTCCGCACCAACGGCAAACTCGCCGACGACCCGCTGCTGCACGTGGTCCTCGCGACCTATGTCTCCGACATGACGCTCCTGGACTCGGTGCTGCTGGCCCACGGCCGCGGCGGCTGGGCCGTGGGCGATGTCGTCGGGGCCTCCCTGGACCACGCGATGTGGTTCCACCGCCCCTTCCGCGCCGACGAGTGGCTCCTCTACGACCAGGAGTCCCCCTCCGCCCATGGCGGCCGCGGCCTCGGCCAGGCCCGCATCTACACCCAGGACGGCCGCCTGGCGATCTCAGTGATCCAGGAGGGCGTGGTCCGCGTCCCTTGGTGACGCCGGGGGATGCCTGGTGACACCGGAGCGGGAGGGGGCCCTGACCGGGACCCCGTGCGTCGTGTTCAGTCGCGGCGGATCAGCTCCGGGTCGATGCGGCGGCCCACGAGCGGCAGGGTGCCGATCGTGGCGACCGCCACCACGCCCAGGGCGGCGCAGGCGAGGACCGGGATCCCCGCGAAGTCCCAGAAGACCGCCCCGCCCCCGCTGACGAGATAGCTGGACTCGGCGAGTTTCCCGGCCACCAGGGCCAGGGCGAGGCCGATGGCCAGCGGCAGGACGACCTGGGTGCTCTGGACGGCGCGCAGGGTTCGCGCCCGTGCCCCGATCAGGGTGATCGCGGTGACCTGGGCGCGGCGTTCGACGGCCCGGTCCGTGACGGACACCAGGAAGGCCGCGACCCCGATGACCAGCCCCATGACCATGCCGAGGATCAGCAGGGTCTCGATGACGGCGATCTGCTGGAGCGCGTCCACATTGACGCCGACCGGTTCCACGGAGGCGGTCGGTGCGGCGGCTCCGATGCCGTCGAGGACCGCGCGCACCCGGTGCGGGTCGGAGTCGCTGGTGAGGATCAGCTGGGCCGATTCCGGGCGGGCGCCCGGGGGCAGCGCGGAGGGCGGGACGAGCAGGTCGTCGCCGCCCGCCGCGGAGGGGTCGTAGGCGGTGAATCCGACCGCGTCGGAGGGGACGGTGAGGGAGAGCGACACCTTCCGGCCGCCCTCCCGCAGGTGGAACGGGAAGGAGGCGCCCGCGCGGACCCACGGGTTGGGGATCGAGTTGCGATTGACCAGCCGCATGACCTTGCCGTCGACGCAGCCCTCCGCGTGCTCCACCAGCTGCGCGAACTGGGCGCAGGTGGCGACGACGACGGAGACTCCGTCGATGGAGTCGGAGCGGGGGTCGCTCCACGAGTCCATCGTCAGACCGTGCGCGCGTACCCCCGGCACCTGGGTGAGAGCGCGCTGCTGCCGGTCGGTGAGTCCCGCCAGCGGGATGGCGTAGTCCTGTGCGGGACTGCTCGGTTTGCTCACCTGCTTGAACTCGATCAGTACGCCCTGCGCCAGGGATGCCGCGAACACCAGCAGCACCAGCCCGGTGACGACCCGCATGGTGCTGCCGGGCTCCACCTCGTTGCGGCGCATGGCCAGGGTGAGGGTCAGGGAGCGGGTGTTGCGGGCCACCGTGCGGGCGAGGAGATGGGACAGCAGGGGCAGCGTCAGCACCAGCCCGATGCCTGTGAGCAGGACACCGGCCGCGAGGAGGACGGCGAACAGGCCGGTGCTGGAGGCCGGGTGGCTGGTGAGGCCGGTGGCGCAGAAGCCGGTCACGATGCCCAGGCCGGTGACCAGCACGAGGGCGCCCCATGCCGACGGCGGCTTCGGTACGGCCGTGCGCCGGACCGCCAGTGGCTCGGCGGCCGCCTTGCGGGCGCCGGCCCGCCCGGCGAACCAGGCAAGCGCCGGGCTGCCGATCAGACAGACGGCGACGGTGCTCCAGGACAGGGCGCCGTCCGCCGGGTACCAGCGCAGTGCGGGCAGGCCCGTGCGGGACATCACCTGGTTGAGGAGGTCGTACTCACCGAGTCCGAGGAGCGCGCCGAGCAGGGCGGCCGCCACGGTCTCGGCCGCGTTCACCCGCTGGGTGCCCTTGGCGCTCAGGCCCAGCAGCCGCAGCGAGGCGAGACGGCGGGCACGACTGGCTGCGGAGAGCCGGGCGCAGACCGAGAGGAAGACGGCCAGCGGGAGGAGGACCAACGTGCCCAGGGCGAAACGGAGGTTGGTGAGGGTGGAGGGGTCGACGGCCGGGGTGGGCGCGTAGTCGTAGCCGAAGGACTTCAGCGTGCCCGTGTCGCTGTCGTCTGCGATCGCGGCACGGGTCGTCCCGACGTAGGCGTACAGCTCGTCGGGGTCGGTGAGGCCGGGCGCGCCGATCAGGCCCCGCACCCGGCCCGGCAGCAGGCTCTTGAGATCGGGCTCGGCGCGGAGCAGATCCCGTACCCGGGGGGAGACGAACACCTCACCGGGGCCCGGCAGTTCGCTCAGTCCGGGCGGGGGTGTGCGGGTGCCCCTGTCGTCCCGTGCGACGAAGACGCGGGTGAACGGCCTGGACCCGTGCGGGTCCTTGCGCTCCAGGACGAGGGTCGCGGCCGTCCGTTTGCCCGCGGTCTGGGGTTCCCGTGCCGCGGCGCGTCCGTCGTGTGCGTCGAGGATCGCCGGGATGGTCAGTACGAGGGCGAGGCAGCACACGCCGAGCGAGCCGCCGACCGCCATCAGGAGGAAGCGGACGCGGTTTCCGCGCCCGGCGCCGAACAGCAGGCGCAGGCCGAGCAGGAACTCCCTCACACCTGCCCCCGCGGGGTCAGCACGCCGTCCGTCATCGTGTAGTGGCTGTCGGCCTGTGCGGCCACGGCGGGGTCGTGTGTCACCAGGACCACGGCGGTGCCCTGGGAACGCGCCAGACCGAGGAACTCCTCCAGTACGGCGGTGGCGTTGGCGCTGTCCAGGGAACCGGTCGGCTCGTCGGCGAAGACGACGGCGGGCCGGTGCACCAGGGCACGGGCCACGGCCACGCGTTGACTCTGGCCGCCCGACACCTGCGAGGGGCGGCGCTCGCGCAGTTCACCGAGGCCCAGCCGTTCGAGGACCGCGCCCGCGGCCTCGTGCGCGGCCTTCTTGCTGCGCCCGGCGAGACGCAGCGGCAGCGCGGCGTTCTCCTCGATGGTCAGTTCGGGCAGCAACTCGCCGTACTGGAAGACGAATCCAAAGCTCTCCCGGCGCAGCGAGCTCATCGCCTCGTCGTCGAGGTCCCCGAGCGACCGCCCCTGGAAGCGCACCTGTCCGCGCGCCGCGGGCAGCACCCCGGCCAGGCAGTACAGCAGCGAGGACTTGCCCGAGCCGCTCTGCCCGGTAACCGCCGCGACCTCGCCCCGCGCGATCGACAGATGCGCGTCGCGAACGGCGAGTTGGCTGCCGTAGGAGAGGTCGACTCCGTTGGCAGAGAGGATTTCTGACGTACTGATGGCTTCCCCCAAGAAGCGGATGGGCCCAGGTTCACACCTGGGCCCAGACTCACGCGGGTGGCCTGCTACGGCCGCTTGTAGTGCTTGGTCACGGAGCAGTTGTCCGGGTGGAAGGAACCCTTGTCCCGGCAGACGCGCAGGTAGGCGTTGACCGTGTAGCGCTCGGCGCCGTCCCAGTTGAGGCGGTCCATCGGGACGCTCTTCTTCTGCTGGCCGTTGTAGCGGCTCCAGCCGTAACCCTCGACCTTCACCTGCATGTACACATTGTGCCCGTCATTCGGGTCGGTGTCCTTCAGGTTGCCCTTCCACTCGAAGGCACCGTGATTCTGGCTCGCGGGCCAGAAGGTGTACTTGCCGTGGTTGAACTCCGCGCCCCCGGTCGTGAGCGTCGGAATGGTGTGCCATGAGGCGGCGAACGCGGTTCCTGCCCCCGTGGCGAAGAGCGCCGCTGCGAGGGCGCCCAATGCCAGCTTCCGCATTGTTTTCTCCCGTTTTTTGTTTTCTGTTGCGGGTCCTGACTGGTCGTGTCAGGGCCGCGTCGAAAGTAACAACCGGGTAGGTAAGAGCGGAGTGATTAATGGTCAACATGAAGGTATCCGCCCGACTTTGAGTGCCGGGTGGTTGTGATTAACTTACTGACGCTTGACCTGCGCTTGACCTCTTGCTTAAGCCAGTCCCGCCGCGTTCAGCAGGTAGGCCGTCAACGGGTCGTAGTGGCGGGGGCTGGTGACGTGGTCGTCCAGGGGGACCGTCACCTGGAGGGTGCCCTCGGCTTCGGCGAGGAAGAGGGCCGGGTCGTTGGAGTCCGCGTAGCCGACCGCGTCGATGCCCTGCTGGCCCGCGCGGCCCGCCCAGCCGTGGTCGGCGACGACCAGGTCGGGCAGCGGGCGGCCCGCGGCGCCAAGTCCCTCCAGGATGGCGCGCATCGGCTCGCCGGAGTGGGTGTGCCAGAGGGTGGCGCCGTGCTCCAGCACGGCCACGTCGGCGAACTGCATCACATAGCCCTCGTCCGTCTGGAGTCCGTCCGGGATCACGACGATCTCGCAGCCGGCCGCCCGCAGCGCGGCCGCGGTGGCGCGGTGCACGTCGAGGAGGCCGCCCGGGTGCCCGGTGGCCAGCAGCACGCGCTCCCCGCCCTCGGCGGCCTTGCGCAGGCGGGCCGCCAAGCGGTCCAGGGCGCCGACGGTCAGCTCCGGGTCGATGGTGTCCTGGCCGTAGCGGTACTCGGGATCGTCGTTGACACCGCAGCGCTCCGCCATGACGGCGAGGATGTCCTGCTCGTCGGTCCAGCGGTCGCCCAGTTCCAGTCCGAGCCAGAAGTGGCGGTCGCCGTTCGCGAGCTTGCGGTAGTGGGAGAGGTTGTTCTCACGGGGCGTGGCGACGTCGCCCGCGATACGGGTCCGTACGAGATGGTCGACCAGTTCGGCGCGGCTGGGGATCCCGGGTATCGGCATGGGACCCATTGTGCCGTCGCCCTCCGCCGCTCCGGCCGTCGTTGCGCGGCGTGGGACGTGTGTCACTCGGGCCGGTCGCTCTCCGGTCCGCCCGGCCCCTGCTGCCGCAGCGCGAACCACAGTTCCATCCGTACGTCCGGGTCGTCCAGGTCCACCCCCAGCGACACCGTGCAGCGGGCGATGCGCTGGCGCACGGTGTTGCGGTGCACCGAGAGGGCCACCGCCGTACGGTCCCAGCTGCCGTGCAGCGAGAGCCAGGTGTGCAGGGTCTCGACCAGGGCGGGCGACCCGGCGATCGGCGCGAGCAGGGTGCGGGCGTGCTGCCGGGCCTGCTCGGCCGGGACCAGAGCGGCCAGTCCGGTGCGGCCGCCGTGCCGCACCAGGGATGCACGGGTCGCGCGGGCGCGGGCCAGGGCGCGGGCCGCCTCGCTCTCGGCGGCGGCAGGGTCGTCCGGGCAGGCGGCGGCGCTCACCCCGAGGGTCCAGCCGGGCACCGGGACCGGCTCCCGGCCGACCGGGACGAGGACCCGTACGACGCCCTTTCCGAGGTCGACCAGCGAGGACCCGAGCGCGGCGCCCAGCGCGGAGGCGGCCACGGCGTCATGCGGACCGTGGCGCGTCCCCTCTCCGGACCCCGGCGTGGCCTCCCCGGACCCGGGCGCCGCAGGGTCCGGGCAGGCGTGCACCACCAGCCAGCGCCCCTCCCCGAGCAGCGGCGCGACCTCCTCCGGTGCGGCGCCCAGCAGCAGCCGCACCAGCGCCGACGAACGGGCCGCGCCCGCCCCGCTGTGGTGCTCCCCGGTCAGCAGGGAGAGCAGGACCGCGGCGACCGAGGCGATGGTGTGGTCCCCGGCGTCACGGCGCGGTGACGCGAGCCCGAGGACGAAGCCCCGGACCGGGTCCAGCGCGTAGGCGGCGAGGTGGGTCCCGGCGACGGTGGTGGTCGCGGAGGAGGGCGCGGGGTGGGTCCGGGCCGCCGGTCCCGGGGGTGTGCCGCCCGGGAGCCGGGCCGTCGCCGCCCCGGCGGGCCGGACCACCCGCGCCAGTTCCTCCAGCGCCTCCAGCACCTCGACCTCCGGCTCCCGGCCCGCCGCCGCGATCAGGGTGCCGTCCGGGCCGTAGAGCACCGCCCGGCCCGCCGTCCGCCGGGCCAGCCGGAGCAGCACCGAGGGCACCGGGTCCGGGCGGGCCGCCGCCGCGGCCAGGCTCTGCTGGGCCTCCGTGACCCGGCGCAGTTCCGTCAGCCGGGCCTGGGCCATCAGCTGCCACACCGCCCGCGCCACGCCCGAGAAGGTCGTCTGCGGCGGGACCTCGAGGAGCGGCAGCCCCTGGCGTTCGCAGGCCGCGACCAGGGCCTCGGGCACCGCCTCGTGCACCGGAACCAGGCCGAAGCCGAGGGCCGCACCGCCCGCCGCCACGATCCGGGAGACATAGGCGTCGAAGTAGGGGGCGAGGCCGGGCCCGGCCTCCGGGACGTGCACGCCCGCCGTCAGCAGCAGCTCCCCGCCCAGCAGATACGGATAGGGGTCGGCCATCTCCGAGGTGTGCGCCCAGTGGATCACGGTCCCGGGGCCGGTGGGCCCGGCGATCTGCCGCAGGGCCAGGTCCTCCCGGGCGAGCAGGGCCGACAACGGGACCGGGGGCGTGGGCGGCACCGGGGGAGCCGACGGCACAGGGGATGCCGGCTGCACCGGCGGCGACGGCTGCACCGCGGGAGTCGGCTGCACCGGGGGCGTCGACGCCGGTGGCGTGGAGGCCGCGGGCGGGAGCGGGAGCGAGGACGGGTCCGGCATGGTGGACGGTTCCTCCATTCCACTCGGGACGAATGGATGAAACGTACACTTCAGAGTCGCTTTCCGGCCACCTAATGTCTCTCGGGACCGGCAGCCGCGGGTACGGGCGGATGTCCCCGCGTTCCGCTGCCGGCGGCCCTTTCCGAAGGGCCCGGGCAACTGCACGACACGCCACCGGACAGCGCGCGAAGGAGAGCCCCGTATGGCCGTCGACTACACAGTGATCGTCGTCTATCTGGCCGGGATGCTGGCCATGGGCTGGTGGGGCATGCGCCGCGCCAGGTCCAAGAGCGAGTTCCTGGTCGCGGGCCGCCGCCTCGGGCCGGTCATGTACTCGGGCACCATGGCCGCGATCGTCCTCGGCGGCGCGTCCACCATCGGCGGCGTAGGCCTCGGCTACCAGTACGGCCTCTCCGGCGCCTGGATGGTCTTCACCATCGGCCTCGGCCTGCTCGCCCTCTCCATATTCTTCTCCGCGCGCATCGCCCGGCTGAAGGTCTACACCGTCTCCGAGATGCTCGACCTGCGCTACGGCGGCCGGGCCGGGGTGATCTCGGGCGTGGTCATGTGGGCGTACACACTGATGCTCGCGGTCACCTCGACCATCGCCTACGCCACCATCTTCGACGTCCTCCTCGACATGAACCGGACCCTCGCCATCGTCCTCGGCGGCTCCATCGTCGTCGCGTACTCCACCCTCGGCGGCATGTGGTCCATCACCCTCACCGACATGGTGCAGTTCGTGGTGAAGACCATCGGCGTGCTGCTTCTGCTGGCACCGCTCGCGGTGGTCCGGGCGGGCGGCTTCGACGGGATGCGGGCCAAGCTGCCGACCTCGTACTTCGACCCGCTGGGCATCGGCGGCGAGACGATCTTCACCTATGTCCTGATCTATACGTTCGGCATGCTGATCGGGCAGGACATCTGGCAGCGCGTGTTCACCGCGCGCGGCGACTCCACGGCCCGGTGGGGCGGCACGGTCGCCGGCACCTACTGCCTGGTCTACGCGCTCGCCGGCGCCGTCATCGGCACCGCCACCAAGGTGCTGTACCCGAAACTGGGCAGCCCGGACGACGCCTTCGCGACCATCGTCAAGCAGGAACTCCCCGTCGGGGTGCGCGGACTGGTGCTCGCCGCGGCCCTCGCCGCGGTGATGTCGACCTCCTCGGGAGCACTGATCGCCTGTGCGACCGTTGCTCACAACGACATCTGGTCGCGGCTGCGCGGGGCCGTGCGCCGCGACGCGGAGACGCCCGGCGGGGACGCCCCCGACGAGGTCCGGGGCAACCGCGCCTTCATCCTGGTCATGGGGATCGTCGTGATCGTCACGGCGGTCGCGCTGAACGACGTGGTCGAGGCGCTCACCGTCGCCTACAACCTGCTCGTCGGCGGTCTGCTGGTGCCCATCCTCGGCGGACTGCTCTGGAAGCGCGGCACCGCGCAGGGCGCGCTCGCCGCGGTCGCCGTCGGCGGTCTCGCGGTCCTCGCCCTGATGGCGGCCTACGGCATCCTCGCCAATGAGCCCGTCTACTACGGCCTCGCGGCCTCCCTGGCGGCCTATGTCGCGGTGTCGCTGGCCACCAGGCCGACCGAGGAGCGGGTGCTCGCCGCCTGGCGCGACCGACTCGCGGGCCGCGACGCCCCGGCCGAGGAGGAGCCTGCGGCCGTGGGCGCCTAGGGCCAGGGGCAACGGCCCGGCCGCCGTGCGACGCCTGGCCCAAGGACATCGGCCAAGGACAACGGTCCGGCTGCCGCACGGCGCATGAGCCGCGGACATCGGTTCGGCCGCCGCGCGACGTCCGGGCCGAGGACATCGGTCCGGCTGGCCGCCACGGTGCCCGGGCCGAGGACATCGGTCCGGCTGGCCGCCACGGTGCCCGGGCCGAGGACAACGGTCTGGCCCCGCCGCGGCGCCCGGCCCAAAGACAACGGCCCGGCCGCCGTGCGGCGCCCGGGCCGGGCGGACCCCGTCCCGGGGTCCGCGACACTGGAAGAACAGAAGAAACACGCATGACCCGGAGGACTCCGACGATGACCAGCACCGAGAACCCCGCAGCAGCCGCGGGCGGCCCCCGCGGACCCGTGGACTCGTCCCGCATCCCGCGGTACGCGGGCCCCGCGACCTTCGCCCGGCTGCCCCGCCTGGACGAGGTCGGCACCGCGGACGTCGCGGTCGTCGGTGTCCCCTTCGACTCCGGTGTCTCCTACCGCCCCGGCGCCCGCTTCGGCGGCAACGCCATCCGCGAGGCGTCCCGGCTGCTGCGCCCGTACAACCCCGCGCAGGACGCCTCCCCCTTCGCGCTCGCGCAGGTCGCGGACGGCGGCGACATAGCGGTGAACCCGTTCAACATCAACGAGGCCGTGGAGACCGTGGAGGCCGCCGCCGACGAGCTGCTCGGCACCGGCGCCCGGCTGATGACGCTCGGCGGCGACCACACCATCGCCCTGCCGCTGCTGCGCTCCGTAGCCAAGAAGCACGGCCCGGTCGCCCTGCTCCACTTCGACGCCCACCTCGACACCTGGGACACCTACTTCGGCGCCGAGTACACCCACGGCACCCCCTTCCGCCGCGCCGTCGAGGAGGGCATCCTCGACACCTCCGCGCTCTCCCACGTCGGCACCCGCGGTCCGCTCTACGGCAAGCAGGACCTCACCGACGACGAGAAGATGGGCTTCGGCATCGTCACCTCCGCCGACATCTACCGGCGCGGCGCGGACGAGGTCGCCGACCAGCTGCGCCAGCGCATCGGCGACCGCCCGCTCTACATCTCCATCGACATCGACTGCCTCGACCCGGCGCACGCCCCCGGCACCGGCACCCCCGAGGCGGGCGGCATGACCTCGCGCGAGCTGCTGGAGATCCTGCGCGGCCTCGCCTCCTGCAACCTGGTCTCGGCCGATGTCGTCGAGGTGGCGCCCGCCTACGACCACGCGGAGATCACCTCGGTGGCCGCCTCCCACACCGCCTACGAGCTGACGACCATCATGAGCCGCCAGATCGCGGCCGCCCGCGCCGGTGAGGAGGCCGGGACCCGGTGAGCCACGACCACGACCCGGTCCTCCTTCCGACGGCGGCACAGACCGAGGCAGCGCTCAACCCGCCCCCCGGCAGAAACGGCGGGGACCTGGTCGTGGAGACCCTGGCCGGGCTGGGCGCCACCACCGTCTTCGGCCTGCCCGGCCAGCACGCGCTCGGCATGTTCGACGCGCTCGGCCGCTCCACCCTGCGCTATGTCGGTCTGCGGGTGGAGAACAACGCGGGCTTCGCCGCGGACGCCTACGGCCGGATCACCGGAGAGGCCGCCCCGCTGCTGCTGTCGACCGGCCCGGGCGCACTGACCTCGCTGGCGGCCCTCCAGGAGGCGGCGGCCGCCTCGGCCCCGGTCCTGGCGATCGGCAGCCAGATCCCGGCCGCCGGTCTGGGCGGCGGCCGCCACGGCTATCTGCACGAACTCCCCGACCAGGCGGCCTCGTTCCGGGGCGTGGTCAAGTCGGTGCACACGGTCCGTACACAGTCGCAGATCCCGTCGGCGGTCGCGGCGGCCTGGAAGTCGGCGCTGACGGCCCCGCACGGCCCGGTGTGGGTGGAGATCCCGCAGGACGTGCTGCTCGCCCCGACCCCACTGCCGGTGGTGACCGCGCCGGACGCGATCCCGGAGGACCTGGCCCCGCGGCCCGAACTGACCGCGCTCGCCGCGCACTTGCTGTCGACGGCGGCCCGCCCGGCCGTCATCGCGGGCGGGGGAGTGGTCCGGGCGGACGCCGCGGGCAAGCTGCGCCTGCTGGCCGAGAAGCTCGACGCGCCCGTGGTCACCACCTTCGGCGGCAAGGG
Source organism: Streptomyces sp. NPDC052040 (assembly GCF_044548405.1). Classification (NCBI taxonomy): domain Bacteria; kingdom Bacillati; phylum Actinomycetota; class Actinomycetes; order Kitasatosporales; family Streptomycetaceae; genus Streptomyces; species Streptomyces sp. NPDC052040. Next base: position 164,971 of record NZ_JBIUBV010000002.1, read on the forward strand.
GGCCTTCCCCTGGAAGCACCCCCTCTCCCTCCAGTCCTGGCTGGAGGACCGCCACACCACCGACTTCCTGGAGGACGCGGACGTCCTGCTGGTGGTCGGCTCGGGCCTCGGTGAACTGTCCTCGAACTACCACACGTTCGCCCCGCGCGGCCGGGTGATCCAGATCGAGGCGGACCTCGGCAAGCTGGAGTCCAACCACCCGGCCCTCGGCATCCACGCGGACGCCCGCCTGGCGCTGGGAGCCCTGCTGGACACGGTGACCGCGCGCACGGACCCGATGGCCCCCGAACGCGTCCGGGCCCTGCTCGCGCGGGTCGCCGAGCGGCTCGCCGCCCAGGAACTCACCCTGGAGCAGCGGCTGCTGGACTCCGTGCGGCGCGCCCTGCCCGACGGCTCCCCCTCGTTCTGGGACATGACCATCCTGGCCTACTGGGCCTGGTCGGCCTTCGATCCGCGGGGCACCAACACCATGCACTCGGCCCAGGGCGCGGGCGGTCTCGGCTACGGCTTCCCGGCCGCCCTCGGCGCGGCCGCGGCGGATCCCACCCGGCCGGTCCTCGCCGTCTCGGGCGACGGAGGCGCCCTCTACTCCATCGCGGAGCTGGCGACGGCCAGGCAGTACGACCTCGATGTGACCTGGCTGATCGTGGACGACGGCGGCTACGGCATCCTGCGCGAGTACATGACGGACGCCTTCGGCCGGCCCACGGGGACGGAGCTGACCCGTCCGGACTTCGTGGCCCTCGCGGAGTCGTTCGGCGTCCCGGGCGTCCGGACGGCCCCGGAGACCCTCCGGGAGGACCTGGCCAAGGCCCTCAGCGAGCCGGGCCCCTCGGTGGTCGTGCTCCCGGCGGTCCTGCGCATGTTCGCCCCGACCCACCTGGGCTGACACCCCGGCCCCGGCCCCGGCCCTGGACCGAGGGGGCGCGCCCCTCGGTCACCGGGGCCACCGGGGTCACCCGGCTCACCGGAACCAGAAGAAGCCCGGCTCACCGGAACCAGAAAAAAATCGTGTCATTGGTCCGGCCCTGCCGCCGGGCGTTCTCCCACTCCTCGGCCTCGATGCGCAGCACCTCGGCGAAGCGGCGGACCGTCCCCCGATGGTCGGGGTCCAGTTCCTCCAGCACCGCGTCATAGGCGTCGGCGAGCGCGGCGGCCCGCTGGGCGGGCAGCACACCGATCTGCGGCACGATGTCACCGGGGTGCGGCAGCCGCACCGGCGGCCCGCTGAACAGGAACGACCCCGGCCGCAGCTCCGACGGCACACCGTGCCGGGCCAGTTCGTCGTCCACCGAGCGGAACCAGGACATCCGCCGCCAGGAGCCGAGGTCGACGATGTCGGAGAAGTGGCACGCCACCACCTCGTGGAAGGCATAGCTGTAGGCGGGGCTGACATCCACGCTGGGAGTGCCCTCCAGCAGTTCGTCGAACGCCCGCCCGACGGACACCCCGAGATCGACGCCCTGCTCCCGCAGCCGCGCGTCGGTCTTCGCGCACCGCTCGCGCACGACCCCGAGCAGCCGCTCCTGCTGCGGAGTCGGCTCCACCGCGGTGAGCAGCCGCATGACACTCCGCATGTCCCCGGTGCTCATCTCCAGGCAGTAGCTCAACGTTTTCTCCCCGTGGTCCGGACGCATCCGACCATGATCGCCCCGGCCGCCGTGCAGGCGGTGTCCGGGAGCCGTGTCGCGGCGGTGACTTCCCGGCCGGGGGAGGAGCGCGGACGGGCGGCCGGGAAAGTGTGTTCCCTCGGGCAACCATTCACGCGTACTCATGAGTCATAGGGCGGAGCGTGCCGGGTGCACGTTCGAATCCGTACCAAGAACGGGGAATCGATGACTCAGCTCAGGTCCCGGCCTGCCCGCCTGCTCGGCGCGGGCATGGCCGCCGGAGTACTCATACCGACCGTGGCGGCCGCCGCGCCCGCCGCCGCCACACCCCCGGCGGTCGCCTGCACCTCGGGCACCGCGGGTCTCGCGGCCAAGCTCCAGAAGGACATCACCGCGGCTCTCGCGAGCCGCAAGGGCACCGTCGCGGTCGGCCTTCACGACCGTTCCACCAGCACCACCTGCTCGCTGCGCGCCACCAGCGCCTACGACTCGGCCAGCGTCGTCAAGGTCACCGTGCTCGCCACGCTGCTGTGGGACGCCAAGAAGCACAACCGCTATCTGACCGACCGTGAGGACACTCTCGCCACGGCGATGATCACCGAGTCGGACAACGACGCGACCAGCGCCCTGTGGAAGCAGCTCGGCCTCACCAAAGTCAACGGCTTCCTCACCGCGGCCGGGATGACGCTGACCAAGCCGGGCGCGGACGGCTACTGGGGGCTGACCCAGATCACCGTGCAGGACGAGCAGAAGCTGCTGGGGCTGGTCACCGCCAAGAACTCCGTGCTCAGCGACAACTCCCGGGCCTATATCCAGAAGCTGATGGGGGACGTCATCCCCGAGCAGCGCTGGGGCACCCCGGCGGGCACACCCTCCGGTGTCTCGGCGCACGTCAAGAACGGCTGGCTCCAGCGGGCCACGCACGGCTGGCGGGTGCACAGCCTCGGCACCTTCAGCGGCGCCGGGCACGACTACACGATCACCGTGCTGACGCAGGACAACAGCACCATGGACTACGGCGTCGCCACCATCCAGAACGTGGCTCGGGCCATCCACAAGGACCTGGTGCCGTCGGTCTCCGCCCAGACCGCCTATGTGCCAACGAGCCGTCCGCAGGAGGCGATCCCGGCGGTCCCGGGAGCCCCCGCGGTCCCGGCGGTCTCCGCGGTCCCGGCGCGCTGAACCGGTCAACTGCCATGGGTTCACGGGTAGTCCACTCCGGGGCCACCCGCCTCGCCCTACCGTGACGGCATGCGTCTGAGAATCCTTCTCGCCACCGTCACCACCGCCCTGACGGCGGCCGCCGCACCGGTGGCCGCCGCACCGGCCGCTCCCCCCGCCTCCGCCGCCGCGCCCGCCGCCGGGGCCCACGCGTGCTCCTCCTCCGTCACCCTGGCGGGCTTCTCCGACACCCTCGACAAGACCACGTACGAGGGCGCCTTCGTCGGCAATCTCTCCGCGCTCTCCGTCGACCGCGACGGTGGGATCGCCGCCCTGTCCGACCGTTCCTCGCTGTTCACCCTGGACCGGAGGACCTTCGCCCCCACGAGTGTGGTGAACCTCGCCGACGAGAAGGGCACCCCGCTCGACTCCGAGGGCCTGGTCGTCGACCGCGACGGCACCCGGCTGGTCACCTCCGAGACCGAGCCCTCCGTACGCCGCTACGCCCGCGACGGCAGGCTCCTGGACCGGCTTCCGGTCCCGGCCCCGCTGGCGGTCGCCCCGGCCGGGCGCGCCACCGCCAACCAGACCTTCGAGGGCCTGACCCTGCTGCCCGGCGGCCGCACGCTACTGGCCGGAATGGAGGGCTCGCTGAGCGGCGACACCCCGGGCACCGTCCGCTTCCAGACCTGGACGCGCCGCGGAGCGCACTTCGTCCCCGCGGCCCAGTACGGCTACCGCACCGACAGCGGACTCGGTGTCTCCGAGACCACCGCGGCCCCCGACGGGCGGCTGCTGGTCCTGGAGCGCGGCTTCACTGCCGGGTTCGGCAACACGGTCCGGCTCTATCTGGCGGATCTGCGGCATGCGACCGACACCCGCCGTATCGACACCCTGACCGGGCAGACCGGAGTGCGACTGGTCCGCAAGACCCTGCTCGCGGACCTGGTGAACTGCCCCTCGCTCGGCGCCACGGCCCGGCAGCCCCAGCCGAACCCGCTGCTCGACAACATCGAGGGCATGGCGGTCACCGGTGCCTCGTCCGGCCGGCTGAAGGTGCTGCTGGTCAGCGACGACAACCAGAGCGCGACCCAGATCACCCGCCTGTACTCCCTGCGCGTACACCTCCCACACCGCACCACACAGTGACGCCGGGGGCCGGAGGCCGGATCCAGCGAAACGGCCGGGCGTCCAGCACCGCCCGGCCGTTCGTTCCTAGCCGCCCCCGCGTGAGGCGGGGGTCCCCTCAGCCGCCGTCCTCCGGCTCCGGATGGCCGACCAGGGCCTGGATCGCGTCGACCGCGCTGCCGTCGTGGTCGCTGCCCGCGGTGCCGCTGCCGGTCTGGAGGTTGGCCGTGCGGTCCACCTCCAGGATCGAGTCGGAGTGCGAGTTGTCCAGCACGGTGACCACGCTGTTGTCGGCCGCCGCCGGTCCCGCCGCGGTGCCGACCAGGGCCGCGGACAGGAGCAGGGCGGCCCGCAGCCGCGGCGCCCGGGCGGTCACGCGGACGGTCACCCGGCCACGCCCGCACGCTCCGGATGGAGCCGCACTCCCGCCCGTACGGGATGGAACCTCGCGATGTTCCGCTCCAGCAGTCCGGTGGAGGCGCTCACCCCCACCCCGTCCTCGGGTTCCACGGCCGGGAGCCGCCCGTCCGCCTGCTTCAGCTCGGACAGCGCCGAGTCCATCGCGGCATGGGCCGCGAACAGACAGGGCGTGCTGTAGATCGCGACATCCACCCCCAGGTCGGACAGCTCACTCAGGGACAGCCGCGGCGACTTCCCGCCCGCGATCTGGTTGAACAGCAGCGGCTTGTCCCCGATCACCTCGCGGATCCGCCGGATCCACTCCACGCTGCGCACCCCGTCGACCAGCACCACATCCGCGGCGGTGTCGGCCAGGGCCCTGGCCCGGTCCAGGATGTCCCGCTCCTCGGTGGCGTCCGTGCGGGCGACCACCACCAGGTCCCGGCGGGTCGCCAGCACCGTCTCCAGCTTCTCGACGTACTCGGTCAGCGGCAGGATCATCTTGCCGTCGGCGTGCCCGCACCGGCGCGGCCGCTTCTGGTCCTCCAGGATCACTCCGGAGGCCCCGGCCCGCTCCAGCGCCTCCACCACATGGCAGGCCACCTCGGGATCGGCGTACCCGTCGTCGATGTCGACCAGCAGATGGTGGCGGGGGAAGGCACCCCGCAGCCGCTGGGTGAATGCCACGATGTCCGGCCAGGCAATGAAGCCGATGTCCGGCAGGCCGTAGTGCGACGCGGCGAAGCCGAAGCCGGACACGAACATCCCGTCGTAGTGCGCGGCCGCGATCGAGGCGGAGTACATGTCGTAGACACCGATCAGCGGTGTCGTTCCCTGCGCGGCGATCTGCTCCCGCAGCCTGTTTCCGTAGGCCACCGTCCAGCCCTTCCGTGGAGGGGTCTTTACCTGCGCTGGATTATTTCTGTACCTGCGCTAGGAATTCTCTATAGAGACCCTTTACTCACCCTCCCGGGTGACCATCTTCACCGCAGAAACGTCACTCGTACCCCGCGGCCCCGTCGGCCGCCCCCGCAACCACGTCACCGGACCGGGTCACCGGACCAAGCCCTCGGACCAAGTCACCGGACCAAGTCCTCGGTCCGAGGTCGCAGATGCCCCCGACCTTCGGCCGGGGATCGTTGCGGAGGGATGAAATCCACTCTGGCCTGCGTTGGTGAGGTGCGGAAGCCAAGGCCGGAAGAGGCCGGAAGAGGCCGCAAGGCCGGAGGACGAGACGACCCATGGCCAAAGGCCAGGGCTACGGAAAGGACCGGCGTGGTGGCGCACGAGGGGGACGCACGCGGCTGGGCCCGCAGGCTCACGGGGTACGCATGGCGCTATCCGAAGGACGTGGTGCTGGCGCTCGGCTCCTCCCTCGGCGGCATGGCGGTCATGGCGGTCGTCCCGCTGATCACCAAGGTGATCATCGACGATGTCGTGGGCAGGCACACCCGGTCCATGGCCCCCTGGGCGGGCGCCCTCGTCGGCGCCGCCGTCCTCGTCTACGTCTTCACCTACATCCGCCGCTACTACGGCGGCCGGCTCGCCCTCGACGTGCAGCACGACCTGCGCACCGACATGTACCGGACGATCACCCGGCTCGACGGGCGGCGCCAGGACGAGCTGTCCACCGGCCAGGTCGTCGGCCGGGCCACCAGCGACCTTCAGCTGATCCAGGGCCTGCTGTTCATGCTCCCGATGACCATCGGGAACGTACTGCTCTTCCTGATCTCCCTCGGGATCATGGCCTGGCTGTCGCCGCCGCTGACCCTGGTCGCGCTGGCCGTCGCGCCCGCCCTGTGGTTCATCGCCAAGCGCAGCCGCACCCGGCTGCACCCCGCGACCTGGTACGCCCAGGCCCAGGCCGCCGCGGTGGCGGGCGTGGTGGACGGTGCCGTCAGCGGGGTCCGCGTGGTCAAGGGCTTCGGGCAGGAGGAGCAGGAGACCGGCAAGCTCCGGGAGGTGGGCCGCCGTCTCTACGCGGGACGGCTGCGGACCATCCGGCTCAACGCCCGGTACACCCCCGCCCTCCAGGCCGTACCCGCCCTCGGCCAGGTCGCCATGCTGGCCCTCGGCGGCTGGCTGGCCGTCCGCGGGCACATCACCCTCGGCACCTTCGTCGCCTTCTCCTCCTACCTCGCCCAGCTCGTCGGCCCGGTGCGGATGCTCGCCGTGGTGCTCACCGTCGGCCAGCAGGCCCGGGCGGGCGCCGAACGCGTCCTGGAACTGATCGACACCGAGCCCTCGCTCACCGACGGCACCAGGGAACTGCCCGCCGACGCCCCCGCGACCGTCGAGTTCGACGGCGTGTCCTTCGCCTACCAGGACGGGCGCCCGGTCCTCGACGGCCTCTCCTTCGAGATCAGGCCCGGGGAGACCCTCGCCGTCGTCGGCTCCTCCGGCTCCGGCAAGTCGACGGTCTCCCTGCTGCTGCCCCGCTTCTACGACGTCAGCCACGGCGCCGTCCTCGTCGGCGGCCACGACGTCCGCGAGCTGACCCACTCCTCGCTGCGCGCCGCGATCGGACTGGTCCCCGAGGACTCCTTCCTCTTCTCCGACACGGTCCGCAGCAACATCGCCTACGGCCGCCCGGACGCCACCGACGAGCAGATCGAACGGGCCGCCCGCGCGGCCCAGGCCGACCGCTTCATCGCCGAACTGCCCGAGGGCTACGACACCAAGGTCGGCGAGCAGGGACTCACCCTCTCCGGCGGCCAGCGCCAGCGCATCGCGCTCGCCCGGGCGATCCTCACCGACCCCCGGCTGCTGGTCCTCGACGACGCGACCTCGGCCGTGGACGCCCGGGTCGAGCACGAGATCCACGAGGCGCTGGGGCAGGTCATGCGGGGCCGCACCACCCTGCTGATCGCCCACCGGCGCTCGACCCTCAACCTCGCCGACCGCATCGCCGTCCTGGACGCCGGGCGGCTCGCCGACATCGGCACCCACGAGGAACTCCAGGAGCGTTCCGCCCTCTACCGGCGGCTGCTCACCGACCCCGACGAGCTGGGCGGGGTCTCGCCCGGCCACCGGCCGCCCGCCCAGCCGGAGGAGGACACCTCCGTCCGGGAGGAGCTGGACGCCGAGTTCGACGCGGAGCGGGGCGTCACCCCGCATCTGTGGACCGGCGACCGGGACCCCGGGGACCCGGCGCTGGCGGGCAGCCCGGCCACCCCGGAACTCCTCGCCCAGGTGGAGCGGCTCCCCGCGGCCACCGACACCCCCGGCATCGACGAGGCCCGCGCGGTCCGGCCCGAGGAGTCGTACGGCCTGACCCGGCTGCTCCGCGGCTTCGGCGCCCCGCTCCTGGTCAGCCTCGCCCTGGTCGCCGTCGACGCGGGGATGGGCCTGCTGCTGCCGGTCCTGATCCGGCACGGCATCGACCGGGGTGTCTCCCGGATGGCCCTCGGCGCGGTCTGGGCGGCGGCCCTGCTGGCCCTGGTCACCGTGCTCGTGCAGTGGACGGCGCAGATCGCCGAGACGAGGATGACCGGCCGCACCGGTGAGCGGGTGCTGTACTCGCTGCGGCTGAAGATCTTCGCCCAGCTCCAGCGGCTCGGACTCGACTACTACGAGCGCGAGCTGACCGGCCGGATCATGACCCGGATGACCACGGACGTCGACGCGCTGTCGACGTTCCTCCAGACCGGCCTGGTCACCGCCTTCGTCTCGGTGGTCACCTTCTTCGGGATCATGGTCGTGCTCCTTGTGATCGATGTGCAGCTGGCGCTGGTGGTCTTCGCCACCCTGCCCCCGCTGGTCCTGGGGACCTTCTTCTTCCGCCGGGCCAGTGTGAAGGCGTACGAACTGGCCCGGGAGCGGGTCTCCGCCGTCAACGCGGATCTCCAGGAGTCGGTGTCCGGTCTGCGGATCCTCCAGGCCTTCCGGCGCGAGCGGGACGGCGGCCGGCGGTTCGCCGAGGGCAGCGACGGCTACCGCCGGGCGCGCATCCGCGGTCAGTGGCTGATATCGGTCTACTTCCCCTTCGTCCAGCTGCTGTCGTCGGTGGCCTCCGCGGCCGTGCTGGTCGTGGGCGCGCACCGGGTGGACGCCGGGACGCTGACCACGGGCGCCCTGGTCGCGTATCTGCTGTACATCGATCTCTTCTTCGCCCCGGTGCAGCAGCTCTCCCAGGTCTTCGACGGCTATCAGCAGGCGTCGGTGTCGCTGGGCCGCATCCAGGAACTGCTGCGGGAGCCGACCACGACCGGGGCCGCCGACGAGCCGCTGGAGGTGCTGTCCCTGCGCGGAGAGGTCGCCTTCGAGGGCGTCGACTTCGCCTACGGCGACGGCGAGGAGGCCCTCGCCGGTATCGATCTGAGGATCCCGGCCGGGCAGACCGTCGCCTTCGTCGGCGAGACGGGCGCGGGCAAGTCGACCCTGGTCAAGCTGGTCGCCCGGTTCTACGACCCGACGGGCGGCCGGGTGCTGGCCGACGGCACCGATCTGCGCTCCCTCGACCTGGCCTCGTACCGGCACCGGCTCGGTGTCGTCCCCCAGGAGGCGTATCTCTTCGCGGGGACCGTCCGGGACGCCATCGCCTACGGGCGTCCGGAGGCGACCGACGCGGAGGTGGAGGCCGCGGCCCGGGCGGTCGGGGCGCACGACATGATCGCCCGGCTCGACGGCGGCTATCTCCACCGGGTGGCCGAGCGCGGCCGCAATCTCTCCGCCGGGCAGCGGCAGCTGATCGCCCTGGCCCGCGCGGAGCTGGTCGACCCCGACATCCTGCTGCTGGACGAGGCCACGGCCGCGCTGGACCTGGCCACCGAGGCCCAGGTCAACCAGGCGACGGACCGCCTCACCGGCCGCCGTACGACGCTGGTGGTCGCCCACCGGCTGACCACGGCCGCCCGCGCCGACCGGGTGGTGGTCATGGACCACGGCCGGGTCGCGGAGGACGGCACGCACGAGGAACTGCTGCGGCTCGACGGCCGCTACGCACGGCTGTGGCGGACCTTCATCGGCATGCCGGAGCCGGAGGAGCGGGTCGGTTCCACGGCCTGACCGGTGAGGTCCCCGGCGGACCGGCGCCAGGGGCTCCCCGGGTGGAGAACGGACGCGTGTCACGCAACCATCGGACGTACGTTCTGCGTCCGTACACCAGTACGCCGATGGTCACGGAAGGGACGAGAAGTGGACAGTGGTGCGATACGCCGACGGCGCCTGGCGCTCGGCCTGGCCGTCCTGACGTCGTCCGGTCTGCTCGCCGTGGCGAGCCCGGGCCACGCACAGGCCGACGACCCCTGTTCCGGCCGGAAGGTGCGCACGATCCCGTTCTCCACCGGCTCGGTGCAGATCTACAAGCGCGACGGCTTTCTGTGCGCGGTGACCGTGGCCAAGAGCACCGCGGGCCGGAAGGCGATGTCGGTCAGCGTGCAGGCGCGCGGCAGCCGCCCGGTGGCCGACAGCGGCAGTTTCACCCGCCTGGCCGGGCCCGTGGTGGTCTACGTCGGGCATCGGACGGTACGGATCCACGGCTCGGTGGGCTCGGGCTCGGTCACCTCCGGCTGGAGCATGTACTGAGATCCGCTGCGGCGGACGGGGGAGCTTCTCGGTCAATTCACAGGCTTCCCTCATTTCCCCTGGTGCGGTGCGGAGCCGCTCCGCTAGGTTCCGGCGGACATCCGCGTTCTCAGGGGAGGGTGCATGCGCAAGGCGCTCGGATGGCTGCTGGTGCTCCTGGTGCTGATCGGTACGGCGGGCACGGCCGGGACGGCCCCCGCCACCGCCGCGGGCGGCGGCCCGGACACCGACATCAAGGACCGGCTGCTGGCCATCCCCGGTATGAGCCTGATCGAGGAGAAGCCGTACGCCGGATACCGCTTCTTCGTCCTGGACTACACCCAGCCGGTCGACCACCGGCATCCGTCCCGCGGCACCTTCCAGCAGCGGATCACCGTGCTGCACAAGGACGTCTCGCGGCCGACGGTCTTCTACACCAGCGGCTACAACGTCTCCACCACCCCGGGCCGCCGGGAGCCGACCCAGATCACGGACGGCAATCAGGTCTCCCTGGAGTACCGCTTCTTCACGCCCTCCCGCCCGGACCCGGCCGACTGGTCCAAGCTGGACATCTGGCAGGCGGCGAGCGACCAGCACCGGATCTTCGAGGCGCTCAAGCAGGTCTACCCGCAGCGCTGGATCGCGACGGGCGGCTCCAAGGGCGGCATGACGGCGACGTACTACGAGCGCTTCTACCCGCACGACATGGACGGCGTCGTGGCCTATGTGGCGCCCAACGACGTGGTCAACGACGAGGACTCGGCCTACGACCGCTTCTTCGCGACGGTCGGCACCAAGGAGTGCCGGGACCGGCTGGCGGCGGTGCAGCGCGAGGCGCTGGTGCGGCGGGAGCCGCTGGAGCGGAAGTACCAGCAGTACGCGGCGGACAACGGCGCCACCTTCACCACGATCGGCGGCCTCGACCGGGCCTATGAGGCGGTGGTCCTGGACTATGTGTGGGGCTTCTGGCAGTACAGCGGGCTGTCCGCCTGCGGGACGGTGCCTGCGGACGCCGCCCACGCCACCGACCAGCAGATCTGGGACTCGGTGGACACCATCTCCGGCTTCTCGGCCTACACCGACCAGGGCCTGGAGACCTACACCCCGTACTACTACCAGGCGGGCACCCAACTCGGCTCGCCCACCATCCACTTCCCGTCCATCGAGAAGGGCCTGATCCGCTACGGCTACCAGCCGCCCCGGAACTTCGTGCCCCGCTCGATCCCGATGCGGTTCCAGCCGTGGGCGATGCGGGACGTGGACTCCTGGGTGCGCCACCACGCCCGGCACATGCTCTTCGTCTACGGGCAGAACGACCCCTGGGGCGCGGAACGCTTCCGGCTCGGCGCGGGCGCCCGGGACTCCTATGTGTTCACGGCGCCCGGCATGAACCACGGCGCGAACGTGGCCGGCCTGGTCGCGGACCAGAAGGCCCTGGCCACGGCCCGCATCCTGGACTGGGCGGGCGTGGCCCCGGCAGCGGTCCAGTCAGACCCCTCGACGGCCCGCCCCCTGGCCCACTACGACCCCCGACTGGACCACCGGGACACAGACCGAAGCCAGTCCCTCAGACCCTGACATCCCGGCTGCGCCCGGCGGCACCAGAGCCGCCGGGCCACCGCCGACCGTGGAATGGATTGAAAGCACGTGGCACGTACATCGCCGCAGGGCGCTGCCCCTGACGCCGTCGAGGAGTTCCGTGCGCACGCCCAAGAGGTGATGCGTAGCGCGGACGCCTCGTGCGGAGTCGAGGAGCTGGAACCGGAGCTGGAGGCCGCCCTCGGTGTTCTGCTCGGCAATCTCCACCTCAGAGCGCAGTTCGAGAGGGAGATCGTTTCCTTGCTGGACAGGATCGACGAAGGAGTCATCGAGCTGGTTTCCTACACGATGCATGAAGTGCGCTGGGAACCAGTCAGGCAGGACATCGAGCGACGCCTCATGAGCCCGACCGCCGATGTCAGCGCTCGCCGCCACTATGAGGCGATGCTCGACGCCTTCTCGGACAACTGGAGGGACAGAGACCTCTACGGTCGCTTCAGTCAGTAGGACAGCCCGTACCCGAGGGGGTACAGCACTTGGGTCGGGTTGTCCGGTTGGTTCACCGGTACGGGGAGCCTCCCGTGCGGGCGTACTCGTCCGGCGAGCACCCGTGCTGCCGCGTGCAGTTCCACGTCCGTCCAGGAGTACGACGCCAGGCAGGCCGTTGCCTCGGGGAGGTGGGCCACGTCGTACGGGTTGCGCAGGGCGAGGGCGACGACCGGGGTGCCGGTGGCGGCCAGGCGGGTCACCAGGGTTCGCTGGGGGCTGCCCGCGTCCACGTTGTAGGTGCCCACGACCACCGCGTCCGCGTCCCCTGCGGCCGCCACCGCCCGGTCGATCACCGCGGGCGCGGGCGCCGTGCCGGTGGGCAGCGCGGTGGCGGTGAAGCCCAGCGCGGACAGGGCGGCCGCCAGGACGGTGGTGGGCGGTCCGTCGGTGCCGGAGGGTGAGGCCGGGTCGGCGCCCACGACCAGGAGCCGCCGGTGCGTACGGCGGGACAGCGGCAGCAGTCCCGCCCGGTTGGCCAGCAGGGTGGTCGTACGGTCCGCGATCCGGTCCGCGGTACGCAGATGCCCGGGGGTGCCGACGGTGCGGTCCACCTCCGCCCCGGTGACGAACGGCCGGTCCAGCAGGCCGAGTTTCGCCTTCAGCCGCAGGATCCGCAGCAGCGACTCGTCGAGTCGTGCCTCGGTCAGCTCACCCGTGTGCACGGCCGCGCGCACCGCGTTCCAGGCGAGGTCCAGGGACGGCGGGTTGAGCAGCTGGTCGGCGCCCGCCTTCAGGGCGAGCACCGGCACCCGGGCGTCGCCGTACTTCTGGCGCACGCCCGCCATGCCCAGCGAGTCGGTCACCACCACTCCGTCGTAGCCGAGTTCCCCGCGCAGGATGCCGGTCAGGATCGGGTGGGAGAGCGTGGCCGGGTCGCCCGAGGCGTCGAGCGCGGGGACCATGATGTGTGCGGTCATGATCGCGTCGATCCCGGCGCGGACCGCCGCCCGGAAGGGCACCGCGTCGAGTTTCTCCCACAGTTCACGGCTGTGCGTGATGACCGGGAAGCCGTAGTGGCTGTCGACGGCCGTGTCGCCGTGGCCGGGGAAGTGCTTGGCGGTGGCCGCGACCCCGGACTCCTGACAGCCTCTCACCTCCGCCGCGACCAGGCCCGCCACCGCGCCCGGGTCCGCGCCGAAGGACCGTACGCCGATGACCGGGTTGGCGGGGTTGACGTTCACGTCGGCGTCCGGGGCGTAGGCCTGGCGGATGCCGAGGGCGCGCAGCTCGGCGCCGGAGATCCGGCCGAGGGTGCGGGCGTCGGCCCGCGAGCCCCCGGCCCCGACGGCCATCGCGCCGGGGAAGAGGGTGGCGGGCCTGCCCACCCGGGTGACCGTGCCGTGCTCCTGGTCGGTGGCGATGAGCACGGGCAGCCCGCGCGGCTGGGCGAGGGAGGCCCGCTGGATGCCGTTGGAGAGGTCCGCGATCTGGTGCGGGGTGCGGGTGTTGTGCGCCCAGGTGAAGTAGATGATGCCGCCGACGCGGTACCTGGCGATCAGCTCGGCGGCGGTCCGTACGCCGATCTCGGCGAGGTTGGCGTCGATGTCGGCCTGGTCGGGGGCGGTGGCCGAGTGGCCGTAGACCCGCATGACGAAGAGCTGGCCGACCTTCTCCTCCAGCGTCATACGGGAGATCAGGGCCCGCAGCCGCCGGTCGTCCGGCTCGGCGGCGCGGGCGGGGTCCGGGGCGAGGGCGAGGGCCGCGGCCAGGCCCGCGGTGGCGGTGAGGACCGTACGTCTGGAGGGGGGTGCGGTGCTTCCCGTGCCGGTGTCGTGCACCTGCGCTCCTTCCGGAGGAGGACGCTGAAGGAAACTTCCGAGAAGTCACCAATATCCAGGAAGTTTCCGCCAGTCAAGGGAACGCACGGCAACCGTCGGCGCGGCGGGGTCGGCGGGTCGGCGGGGCGTGTGTGCCGACCCCGCGCGGTCGGTGCGCGGCGGGTCAGCGGGGTTCGTGTGCCGCCGCCGCGGGCCAGAACTCCCGCATGGTGCGCACCGCCCGGGAGATCGCGGGCCGCCGGGCCGCGCCGGTGCGCCACAGCGCGTAGAGCCGCCGTACGGGCACCGGGTCGAGGGAGACCTCCACGACCCCCGGCGGCAGCGGGCCCCGGCCCAGGCGCGGGATGAGGGCGACCCCCAGCCCGGCGGCGACCAGCGCGACCAGGGTCGGGTTCTCGTCGGCCTGGTGCACCACCTCGGGTTCGTGCCCCGCCGCCCGCAGGGTCCGCAGCAGCCAGTCGTGGCAGACCCGGCCCGGCGGCTGGCAGATCCACCGCTCGCCGCCCAACTCCTCGCGCGTCACCGCCGTCCGCCCGGCGAACGGATGCCCCGCGGGGACGAGCAGATCGCACAGGTCGTCCCCGAGGACCGCCTGCTCCACCCCCGCGGGGGCCGGGAGCGGGGCGATGTCCCAGTCGTGCACCACGGCCAGATCGACCATGCCCTTGGCGACCAGGTCCACCGACAGATGCGGGTCCACCTCGGTGAGGCGCGCGTCCAGCGCGGGATGGTGCCGCGCCAGGTCCGCGAGCACCCCCGGCATCAGCCCGCGCGCCGCCGACGGGAACGCGGCCACGGCCAGCCGCCCGGCCGGCACCCCCCGCCGCTCCTCCAGATCCGTCTCGGCGCGCTCCACGATCGCCAGCAGCTCCTGCGCCGTCGCGGCGAGTTGCCGTGCCTCGTCGGTGAGCCGCACCCCGCGCCCCTCCCGCTCCAGCAGGGTGGTCCTGGTCTCCCGCTCCAGCTTGGCGATCTGCTGGGAGACGGCGGACGGGGTGTAGCCGAGCGCGGCGGCCGCGGCACCGACCGTGCCGTGCACGGAGACGGCGTGCAGGGCGCGCAGCCGTTGGAGATCGAGCACGGACTCCCCCTCGAAAGATGAGCGATGCTTCATCCGATCATGCAGCAATCATCGCTGGTGCTTCACGGTCGCGGGGCGTGATCCTCGACGCATGCGTCCCGCACACCTCGCCCTCGCCGTTCTGGTCGCCGCCGTCTGGGGCGTGAATTTCACCGTCATCGACCTCGGCCTCGCGCACTTCCCGCCCCTGCTGTTCTCCGCGCTGCGCTTCCTGGCCGCCGCCCTTCCGGCCGTCTTCTTCGTAGGGCGCCCGAAGGTGGCGTGGAAGTGGATCGTCGCCGTGGGTCTCGTCCTCGGCGTGGCCAAGTTCGGCCTGCTGTTCCTCGGCATGAGCGCGGGGATGCCCGCCGGACTGTCCTCCCTGGTGCTCCAGGTCCAGTCCGTCTTCACCGCGCTGATCGCCTTCGCGTTCCTCGGCGAACGCCCCTCGCGGCCACGGGTCCTGGGGATGGGTGTGGCCCTCGCCGGGGTGGCTCTCGCGGCCGTCGACGAGGGCACGACGGGCCCCCTCGGCGCCTTCGCCCTGGTGATCGCGGCGGCGGCCTTCTGGGGCCTGTCCAACGTCCTGACCCGCAAGGCGTCCCCGCCCGACGCGCTGAACTTCATGGTGTGGGTGAGCACCGTGCCGGTCCTGCCCCTGCTCGGCCTCTCCCTGCTGACCGAGGGTCCCGCCCGCGACATGGCGGCCCTGCGCGCCCTGGACTGGCAGGGCGCGGCCATCGTCCTCTACGTCGCCTGGGTCACCACGGTCTTCGGCTTCGGCGCCTGGGGCTGGCTGCTGCACCGCCACCCCGCCTCCACGGTCGCCCCGTTCTCCCTGCTGGTCCCCGTCTTCGGCATGTCCTCGGCGGCCCTGTTCCTGCACGAACACATCACCCCACTCCGCTGGGGAGCGGCGGTCCTGCTGGTGGGCGGGGTGGCCCTGACGTCCTTCGGAAACCCCGGCCGCCGCTCCCGGCCGCGCGCGGTGGACGACGGCGCGACCCCGGACGGAACGCCCGGTGCTCCTGGTGCGGCCGCCGTACCGGTGGGTGGTGACCGATGACGCTCAGTCCTTCAGCTCGATGTGCACCAGGATGTGGCCCCGGCCGTCCTCCGTCAGATGGCGGGTGCCCCTGTTCGCGAGCCGCAGCGTCTGGCCGTCGCGGACGCCGGCGGGGACGCGGATGGTCTTCTCCCCGTCCAACGTGTCCAGGGTGACCGTCGTCTCCGTCTCCGACGCGGCATGCGGGAGGGTCAGGATGCAGTGCAGGTCGTCGCCGATCCGCTCGAAGGTGGAGTGCGGGAGCTGCACGATCTCCACGTACAGATCCCCGGCCGGACCGCCGCCCGGCCCGGCCTCCCCCTCGCCCGTGAGCTGCATCCTGGTCCCGTGCTCGATCCCCGCGGGGACGAGGAACTCAAGAGTGCGGCCCGACTCCACCCGGCCGTCGCCCCGGCACTCGGGACAGGTCTCGGGCAGGACCGTGCCGTGGCCCCGGCATGCCGCGCAGACGACCCACACGGAGATGTCACCCCGGTGGCCCGACGACGTCTCCCTCCGCTCGCCGCAGCCCCCGCATCCGCCGCACTCCTCGGGTTCCGACCCGCGCGCGGCGCCGCTGCCCGAGCAGCCCGGGCACACGGCCTTCGTGTCGATCGCGATCTCCTTGATCGTGCCCAGCGCCGTTTCCCGCAGCTCGAACTCGACCGGCAGCACGGTGTCCCGGCCCCGCTGCCGACGGGGCCGCGGATAGGTGTCCTCCTCCCGGCGGGCGCCGGTGTCGATGCCGGCTTCGGCCGGGTCGGGACCGCCGGGCTCCCCGGCGCCCGGCCCGAGCCCGCTCCCCGGCACCGCCCGGGCGATCGTGACCTGGTACTCCAGCTCCGCCCACATCCGGGGCCGTTGCCGCGCCCCGGCGCGGTGCAGGGACTCGTAGACGTAGTCGTACCACTCGGTGACCGTGATCCGGCCGTCCCCGTTCAGATCCGCCGCCCCCGTGCGCAGTCCCTCTATCAGCGCCCCGGTGAACAACGACGGCTGCGGCACCGTGGACTCGATGTGCTCGCCCTCCCAGGCGTACTCGGTCCGGCTGGTCGCGGTGAGCACGGCCCGCCCGTGGCCGCCGAGTTCGTCGCGTACGGGGATCCGGTCGTCGCCCTTGGCCCCCGGCAGGAAGGCCCCGCTGTAGCAGCAGTCGAGGAGGAGGACGACGGTGCGGGCGCGGCAGCGTTCCATGCGTTCGCGCAGGAAGGCGGCCGGAACCGCCGTGGAGGCGGGCAGATCGCGGTCCGTGTCGCGCGCGGCGAAGTGCAGCCGGCCGTCCTCGTCCTTGATGCCGTGGCACGACAGATGGAGAAGGAGCAGGTCGTCCCGTCCGCGATCGCGGAAGAAGGACTCGATCGCGCGCATCGTCCGGTGGGCCGGGGCGTCCTCGATCCGCTGGGTGCGGAAGCCGCCGATACGGGGGTCGGCGAGTACGGCTTCCAGGCCCGCGCAGTCCTGGGCCGGGGAGCGGAGCCTGCCGAGCGTGCCGTCGTCGTAGGTGCCGGTGGCGATCAGCAAGGCGTCCTTACGCCCCTGTCCCGGCGGGAAGTCGGTCACCGGCGTCCGCTACAGCCCGGCGCCGGAGGCCTCCCCGGACCCCTCCGATGCCGGGCCCCCGTCGGTCCGCGTGCCGCCCTGGTCCGACTGCACCGCACTCAGGAACGCCTCGACCAGCTGTTGTTGTTCTCGGGGGGAGGCATGCCCGAGCTCCAGGGTGCGGCCACCGACATCGACCTTGACCGTGCGTACCGGGCGGTTCTGCATCCAGGTCTCCACCAGCCGCAGCGCGGAGCGGAGCACGGCGGGTGCGAGGCTCACGGCGAGTGCACCGGCCGCGACGAGTTCACCGGACTTGGCGCCCGATGGCGCGGGTACGCCGTAGCCCGCGGCCCGTACGTCGTCGACGTCCAGCTCCAGCAGTCGGCGCCGCAACTGGGCCGTGAGATCGGCCAGTTCCTCCGGGTCCACATCGTCCCGCCCGGACACCACCAACCGCACACCGTCAGTTGTGACCATGCCGCCCCCGTTCGTCTGTGGCGTTCAGTCTAGGAGGCGCTCGCTGCTCCCTGTGCGGTCAGACCACCGCGCCGGACGCGAGCGCGAGGAAACCGGCCCAGGCGGCGGGGGAGACGGTGAGGTGGGGGCGGTGGGGGGCCTTGGAGTCACGGATGTGTATGTGGGCGGCGCGGGCCACTTCTACGCAGTCCCCGCCACCTGAGTCACTGTGACTGCTCTTGTGCCAGGCGAAAGCGGCTTCCACGCATTCACCGCCGCCCGAGTCGCTGTGGCTGCTCTTGAACCAGGAGAGGGCGACCTCGACACAATCGCCGCCGCTGGAGTCGCTGTAGCTGCTCTTGAACCATGCCAGTGCGGTCATAGCTCACCTGCCAACTGCTCGATGAGTACGGCGGTTTCCTCCGGTCGGAGGGCCTGGCTTCTGATCATCGCATAACGGCGTGCGAGTACTCCGACGTCTTCCGGCTTGGACACGAGGGTGCTGTGTCCGTTGCCTTCCATGTAGACGAGAGTGGTCTGCTCGGGAGTCTCGATCAGCTTCATGGGCCCTTGCAGGCCCGCGTGTCCGCCCCTGCTCATCGACATCGCCTGTAGCACGACGTTGGGGCGTTTCAGGCAGGCAAGTAGGTACTCGTACTGCTGGCGCATGACCTCGCGGCCACCGACCTGTGTTCGTAGCGCGGTCTCTTCAAGGATGACGCTGACCACGCACGACGGTTTGCGTTCCAGCAAGCTCCTACGTTCCATGCGAGCCAGACTCAACTGGTCGATTTCCTCGTCGTCCAACGGCGGACGCGGATGCCAGCACTGCGCGGGCGTAAGCCTCTGTCTGCAACAGGCCGTCGACGAGCTGTGCGCAGTAAGAAGAGACACTGAGCGCCTCCTGCTCCAGCTGCACGAACCCCTGAAAATGAGCCGGATACCGCTCCAGCCGCAAGTACTTCGCGGCCGCCGCGATCAACCCCCCGGCGTTCAACGCCTTCTCCGCCGCCGCGATGAACTCGTCCGTTGCCGGTTTCGCGCAGGTCTCGACCGCGCTCACCGCCGCTCCCGAGTAGGACATCAGCTCGCCCAACTCGTTCTGCGAGAGTCCCGCGTTGACGCGCAGCGTCCGCAGGACCTCCGCGAAGTACTGCGCCGCGGGTGACGGCGTGTTCTTCCTGGGCTGCCCCATCGCAGCACCACCCCCTCTACACGGCTCTACGCCGATCAACGCGCGCCCCGCACCAGTTGCCGTACGCAGCCGTCGACGCTCGGTCACTGGTGACGGTAGCGAGCAGGGACGACAGTATTCCCATGAACACAGAAAGTGATGGCGTGAACCTTCGGCCCCGCACCTGGCGGCTGCGGTTCACGCCCATCCCGCGGCATGCCGTGGAGGCCCGTCGCGGTGCGCGGTGCGTGCTGCGGTCCTGGGGTTTACCGGCCGAGGTGCGCGAGACCGTGGAACTGGTCGTCTCGGAGCTGGTGACGAACGCGGTGCGCCATGGGCGGGTGCCGGGGCGGTACTTCGAGGTCGCGATGGCGTACGACGGGGAGAAGGCCGTGGAGGTGGAGGTGTCCGACGCCTCCGAGCGGCTGCCCGTTCCGGCGGACCCCGGACCCGAGGCGACCTCGGGCCGGGGCCTGCTCCTCGTCGCCGCGCTGTCCCAGTCCTGGGGCGTCAGGGACCGGAGCGTGGGGAAGACGGTGTGGGCCCGGGTCCTGGTGTGAGACCCGTCCCGGCGTCGTCGCGGGCTACGCCGACTCGCTGAGCAGGCGGGCCAGGTGCTCCCGGCCGGAGTCGAGCAGGTCCGGCAGCGGGGGTGCCGACTCGTGCCCGCGCTTCTTGTACTCCCAGCACAGCCAGCCGTCCCAGCCGTTGCGGGAGAGTACCTCCACGCACTCGGTGAGCGGCAGGACGCCCGCGCCCAGCGGCAGGGGGGTCCGGTCGTCGGCGGAGGCGATGTCCTCGACCCGGACATAGCCGAGGTACGTGGACAGGGCGGCGTAGGTCTCCTGCGGCTGCTCGCCGCCCAGCCAGGTGTGCATCACGTCCCACAGCGCGCCCACCTGGAGGTGGCCGACCGCGCCCAGGACGCGCAGCACGTCCGCCCCCGTGGGATGGGAGTCACGGGTCTCCAGGAGGATGCGTACGCCCAGGTCGGCGGCGTCCTGGGCGGCCGTGCCCAGGCGGCGGGCGGCGAGCGCGTCGGCCTCCTCGGGCGGCTGCTCGCCGCCGCCCGGGAGGACCCGTACGAAGGGGGCGCCCAGGTCGTGCGCCAGCTGGAGCTGCGCGCGGATCTCGGCGAGCACGGGTTCGTCGTCGCCCGGTGCTGCCACCTGTGTGTATCCCGCAAGCCCGAGGATCTCGACGCCCCCGGCCGCGAACTCGGCGGCGACGGAGGTCCGTTCGGCCGGGGTCAGGCCCGGGTGCACGGGCTCCTCGGGGTGGGTGCGCAGTTCGACGCCGTGGCAGCCGTGCGCCGCCGCGAGCCGTACGACGTCCGCCAGGGGCAGACCGGGGACACCGTGAGTGGAGAACGCCAGCTTCATGGTCACGGAACCTACCCGCCCGTCCGCGGCTGACGCCTTCCCGACGCGCAACCCCCTGTGTCGGCAGGCACCCGGTCCCGCTGCGGGTTCACGCGCGGGGAGCCGCCGTCGAGCCGCGGACCATCAGTTCCCCGGGCACCAGGGCGATGCCGGCCGCCGGGGGTTCCTCGCGGCTTGTCGCGATGCGGCCCGCCCGGGCCCCGGCCTCCGTCAGCGGCAGCCGGATCGTCGTCAGCGCCGGTACGGCGTCGATCGCGGCGGGGAGGTCGTCGAAACCGGCCACCGACATGTCCTCGGGGATGCGCAGGCCGAAGGTGCGCAGCGCGGCGCACGCCCCCAGCGCCACCGTGTCGTTGGCCGCGACGACCGCCGTGAGGGACGGTTCGCGGCGCAGCAGTTCGAGGGCGGCGTCGTAGCCCGTGCGGCGGTCGTAGGGGCCGTGGACCGTCCGCCGGGGGTGGTCCTCGATCCCGGCGGCGGCGAGGGCCTGCCGGTGGCCCTCCAGGCGGTGCCGGGTGGTGGTGCGTTCCTCGGGGCCCGCGATGTAGCCGAGCCGCCGGTGGCCCAGGCCGATCAGATGCTCGGTGAGGCGTCGGCCGCCGTCCCGGTTGTCGAAGGCCAGCGCGATCGCCTCGGGGGCCGGTGGCCGCCCGCACAGCACCACCCGCGTCCCCGCCGCCGCCAGCTTGCCCAGCTTGGCGCCCACCGCCTCCGCGTGCGCGCCGTCCTCCACCGCGCCACCGGTCAGCACCACGGCCGCCGCCCGCTGCCGCTGGAGCAGCGTCAGATAGGTCAGCTCCCGCTCCGGGCAGCCCCCGGTGTTGCAGACCACGGCGAGCCGTTCGCCGCCCGCCCGCCCGCAGGTGCCGCCGATCTCCGCCTGGATCGCGCTGGCCATGATCCCGAAGAACGGGTCGGCGATGTCGTTCACCAGGATCCCGACCAGGTCGGAGGTGGCTGCCGCGAGGGCGCTCGCCGTGCCGTTGAGGACGTAGTCCAGTTCGTCGACCGCGCGCAGCACCCGCTCCCGGGTCGGGGCCGCCACCGGGTAGTTCCCGTTCAGTACGCGGGACACCGTGGCGGACGACACCTGAGCGTGCGCCGCCACGTCGGCAAGGGTCACCGTCATCGTCGTCGTCCTCCGGTCGCGGGCGGGGGTCAGGCATCCATCTACAGGTCTGCGGACAACCCTGTACAGGC
This sequence comes from Streptomyces sp. NPDC052040, assembly GCF_044548405.1. Lineage (NCBI taxonomy): Bacteria > Bacillati > Actinomycetota > Actinomycetes > Kitasatosporales > Streptomycetaceae > Streptomyces > Streptomyces sp. NPDC052040. The sequence goes on from NZ_JBIUBV010000002.1 coordinate 186,499, forward strand.
CCGTGCTTCCCCGCGCCCCGGCGGACCGGGCCGTCGTTCACGGCGGGAGCAGCGTACCCAGTGGCCCCAGATCGAGGTTGAGATCGGCGAGTGTGAGGCCGTACTCGTCGCACAGTTCGGCCATCCGGTCGTGCAGCAGCATCAGGGTCAGCCCGAGCCGCTCCTCCTGCTCCTCCGTCAGCCCGCCCTCGTCGACCCGGCGCAGAGCCTGCCGCTCCATGAGCTGGCGCAGCAACTCGACCAGGGTCAGGACCAGTTTGACGAGGTCCCGCTCCACCGTCTCCGGGTCGGTGTGCAGCCGTCGCGCGGCCTGTCGGCCCCGTCCGGAGGGCGGCGGGGACATCTCGTCCGGCCGGGCCGGGAGCACGGAGAACGCCCGGGTGGCGGCCTCGGCCACCTCCCGCAGCCGGTCGGCGCCGGGGCCGTCAGCCGGCGTCGTCACCGGAACCGCCCGGGGCGAGTGCCGGTCCCGGCGGCAGCAGTCCCGCCCACCCCTCGTCCAACTCCTCCCGGACGGCGACCAGTACCGCCCGCAGGGAGATCCGTACGAGGTCGATGTCCGCGATGGACAGGACGAGATCTCCGGTCAGCACCACACCACCGCTGAGCAGCCGGTCCAGCAGATCGATCAGTGCGACCTGCGGCTGGCTGACCGGGCGCTCGTCGTACGGGTCGTAGGAGTCCCGGTACACACCGCCGTACCGGTCGTCCCGTGTACGGCCGTAGGAGTCGTACGCGTTGTCGTGTCCGACATCGTGCGTGCCGCCGTACCGGCCGTCGTACTCGCTCACCGCTGACCGGCCCCCTCCTGAGTCCCGGGCTGTGTCTCGGGCCCGAGGGGAGCGGTGAAGGAGTACGGCGCCCACGGGCCGGTGACCTCCACCCGTACTCCGGCCAGGCCGTCCGCCGCGTGCAGCATCCGGGTGCGGAACTCCCCGGACACCCGGCGCGGCACCAGATAGGCGTCGTTCGCGATGTTCTCGCCGGGTGTCCGGGCCAGGCTGCCCTGCTGCGGGCGGTGCCGGGTCCGCTCCACCGCGAGGCCGCGGGCCTCGCGCTCCGTGCGCCGGACGGCCTCCTCGGCGACCCGCCAGGCGTCCTCGCGCTCCTGCCGCTGGTGGCGTCGGCGCCGCAGATACGCGCGCCCGGCGTCCTCCGCGACGGCGGGGGAGGCGGGGGAGGCGGGGGCGGCGGAGGGCGGCTGGGCCTCGGCGTACACCTTCACCCCCCACTCCTCGTGGTCGGCGAGCCGGTCCAACTGCGCCGTGAGGTCCGCCTTCCGCTCGTCGAGCATCTGCCGCACCCGGGCCTCGTCGAGATACACGGTGGCCAGCCGCAGCGGAAGCACGGTGGTGTGCGCGGCGAGGGCCTCGATCACCCGGTGGTGCGCGCGGGCGGTGGCTTCCAGCCATTCCAGGTTCTCCAGGCCCGCCTTGAGGGCCTCCTCCGAGAAACCCTCCCGGGGCACCGCGCTGACCGCGGCGGCCAGCCGGCCCGAACGGACCAGGGCGACGGGCGCCTCCGCCACTCCGCGCACCCCGGGGAGGTCCGGCGGAGCGGACCCCATCACGGCGTATGCGTAGCACAGTTGCTGCTCGTCCACCGGTCTCAGCTCCGGTCCTCTTCGTCCTCTTCGCCCTCGTAGCGCCCGCCGGTCCGCTCGGCCCGCTCGGTCTTCTGGGCCCTGTCGGCTCGCGTCCTACGAGTGCTTCCGGCCGTCCGGGTCCGGCGCGGGGGCGCGCCCCCGCGGTCCTCGGACGTGCGCCGCCTGCGGCGGGGTTCCACGGCGGCCTCCTGCTCGGCGTCCGGGGCCTTGCGCGAGCGGCGGCGGCTCTCCGTACTGGCCGCGGCCGTCTCTTCCGCCGTGGCCAGTTCCTCCGCTTCCTCCGCCGCGGTCGGCTCCCTCGCCGGGGCCAGCTCCTCCGCCGGTGACTCGGCGATCTGCCGCCGCAGCGCCGCCACCTCGGCGCGCAGCCGTTCGTTCTGCTCCTCCAGGCCCGCCCGGCGGCCATCGGATCCGGACGCCCGGGAGGACAGGGCCGGGTCGTGCTCCCACCAGTCGATGCCGATCTCCCTGGCCTTGTCGACGGACGCCACCAGGAGCCGGAGCTTGATGGTGAGCAGCTCGATGTCCAGCAGATTGATCTTGATGTCGCCGACGATGACGATGCCCTTGTCGAGCACCCGCTCAAGGATGTCGGCCAGGTTCGCGCTGGACCCCTGACCATACGGGCTCAGGGGCCGGGACGACGTGGGGACTGGCTCGGTCACGGCGCACTCGACCTCGTTTCGCTGGGGCCCCGGCGCCGACGGTGCGGGAACAGGCGGGCGCGCACCTCAGTGCCCGGATCTAACCGCGGCGCCGACGCCTCGACGGGGCTTCCTCCTCCGGCTCGTCGTAGCGGTCCTCGTCCTCCTCCCGCTCGTCCTCGTCGTCCTCCTCCTCGTACTCGTCGGAGTCCTCGTATTCGTCGTCCTCGGTGCCTTCGGCGTCCTCGTCGTCCTCCTCGCCGTCCTCGTCCTCCTCGCCGTCCTCGTCCTCTGCCTCTTCGTCCGCGGGCGCTTCGTCCTCGTCGTACTCGTCCTCGGGGTACTCCTCGTACTCCTCCTCGGCCCGCTCCTCCTCCTCGACCTCCTCCGGAGTACGCGTCACCTCGCCCTCGCGGATCTCGCCGCGCCAGGCGCCGGTTGCCTCACCGTGGCTCGTGATGAACGCGCTGTAGAGCTTCAGATCGAGCCGCACCCGGCGGCCCTGGGCGCGCCAGAGGCCGGCGGTCTTCTCGAAGAAGCCCTGCGGGTAGTACTGGATGACCAGCAGCACCCTGGTGAGGTTGTCCCCGAGCGGGTGGAAGGTGACCACGCCCTTGTGGGTGCCCTTGGGTCCCTCGGTGGTCCAGACGATCCGCTCATCGGGCACCTGTTCGGTGATATTGCCCCGCCAGTGGCGGCGCGATTTGGCGATCTTCGCCTGCCACTGGCAGGAGACGTCGTCGTGCTGCTTGACGTCCTCGACGCCCTTGGCGAAGCGGTTGAAGTCCGTGAACTGTGTCCACTGGTTGTAGGCCTCCCGCACGGGCACGCCGACGTCGATGCCCTCGATGATGGTCAGCGACTTGCCCTGACCGTCGGACTTCTTCTTGCCGCCCACACCGACTGCCTCCTTGGCCTTGTCCAGCAGCGCGTCCTTGGCGTGGGAGAGGAGTCCACCGCCGCCCCCGCCCCCGTCCCCGTCCCCTCCGCCGCCGAGGAGCCCGCCGCCCCCGCCCAGCAGCTTCTTGCCGCCCTTGAGGGCGAGGTCCGTCAGCATGCCGGGTCCGAGACGTGCCTCGGCCAGCTTGCGCGCTCCCTCGCCCAGCCGCTCGCCCATGTCCCCGATCAGTGCCTCGGCCCTGGTCCCCAGATAGTCCTCCAGCTCCTGGACCAGCCGGTCCGTGGCGGGATTCTGCTTCGCCTGCTCGCGAACCCTGCTGAGGGCACCGTCAGCCATCGTCCGGCCTCCTCGATCGTGCGGAACCGCTCTTCGTACGGCTCTGGGCCGCCTTCTTCGCCGGTGCCTTCCTGGCCGGTGCCTTCTTCGCAGCCGTCTTCTTGGCGGCGGTCTTCTTGGTCGGAGCCGCCGTCTTCCGGCGCGGCTCCGCTTCCCGGTCCGCACCGCGCCGCCGCGTCCCCGTGCCGCGTGCCGCGCCCCGGCGCTGCTCGCGCTCGTCCTCCTCGCGCTCGTCCTCGTCGTCCTCGGGCTCTTCGTCCTCGGGCTCCTCGTCACGGTCCGCTCCGGCCGCGCCCTGTGTCCGGTCCTTCAGCCCGCTGGTGCGCTCGTGCAGCGCGTCGGCGAGGCTCTCGGCCTTCGCCGTCAGGAGGTTGGTCGCCGCGGCCTTGCCCGCGCCCGCCAGTTCGGTGCGCACCTGCTCGCTGACGTTCCCGAGCAGCGGCGAATCCGCGAGGAGCTTGCCCAACTGGTCGGGTTTCACCTTCGACCCGGCCAGCATCGCCCCGATACTCAGCGCGAGCTTGGCCTTCTTCGTCCGGCCCAGCAGATAGCCGCAGAGAACAGCCGCCGCGATCTTGGCGTTGATCATGATTCGTCTTCTCTCCTTGCCTGGACGTCACGTCCCGTGTGTCCACGGCCGGGGCAGCGCGTGCCGCGGGGCCGCGGCCGGTTCTCACCAGCCGCTCTGCCCGCCGCGCCGCAGCTGGTGGACCCTGATCTCCTCCAAGCGGTGCAGCAGTTCCTCCTCACGCCGGGCGAACTCCTCCTCGCCGATCCGGCCTTCGTTCCTGGCCCGCTCCAGCCGGACGAGCCCCTCCTGCACGGGGGCGGGGTCGTAGTACTCGTCCTCCGCGGTCTTCACGACCTTGTCGAGCACCCAGCCGATGCCCCGCACCGGGGCGAACGGCAGCGTCAGAATCCCGCTGACCAGTCCCATTCCGCTCCGCCTCCTCGTGCCGTTCGGATCGTGCCGGTTCGGATGTGCCGATGTGCCGGTTCGGACCTGGCCTGCCGCCGAAACGGTCAGGTGAAGCTGTATGGCGGCAGCGGCCCCCGCACCCGCAGCTCCGCACGCTCGCCCAGGCGTTCGGCCAGGTCCCGGCCGGTCCGGGTGAACTCCTCGTCCTGCTCGTCCTCCACCAGGAAGGACGCGTTCACGAAGTACTGCTGGGAGGGTGGGGCGACCTTCTCCGCGAGAGCCAGCGGGCGCAGCGCGTCGAGCACCTCGGCGGCCAGCGCCTCCTGGCGGTTCTGCACCTCCTGCGCCACCAACTGGCCGAGTGCCAGCCGGTCCTGGTAGGTCCCGCTGCCGTCCCGGGTCGCCTCGTTCAGGGCACGGGCCTGCTCGGACTCCGCCAGCACGGCGCGCAGCGCCTCGTCCTCGTCCTGAAGGCCCTTCACATGGAACTCGGCCCGTCCGGCCAGCTCCCGGAGCCGCTGGGTGAACTCCTCGGCCCGCTCCCGCAGCACGGCGCGCACCGCGTCCTCGTCGGGGGCGACGAACCCGAAGCTCAGCGGCAGCACGGTGCCGTCCGCCCACAGCTGCTCCTGGGCCCTGTGGTGCGCCTCCAGATCGCGGCGCGCCACCGAGAGGTCCTGCGGGGCCTCGCTGACGACGGCGCGCAGGGAGCCGTCGTCCACCGTGCGCAGTTCGCCGGGCGACGCGCCCACGCCCTTGATGCCGTCCAGGTCCAGGGGATGGGAGTCGTCGGTGATCGCGTAGACATACAGTGCCATCGCTGCGTTCACTCCTCCCGATCCCTGTCCCTGGAGGAGCGGCGGCTCGGGCGCCGTTCGGCGTGCTCGCGCTCCTTGCCGCGCTTGTCGTCGCCGTGGCCCTGGAGCGAGTCCGTGAACGCCTCCACGGCGCCGGTCAGCGCCCCCTTGCTCTTGCCGTGGGCGCCGCCCTCGGTGACACCCTCGACGATGTCGGTCAGTTGCGCGGGTGCCTTGCGGCCGGACTCCAGATCCAGCCGGTTGCAGGCCTCCGCGAAGCGCAGATAGGTGTCGACGCTGGCCACGACGACCCGGGCGTCGATCTTCAGGATCTCGATGCCGACCAGGGACACCCGGGCGAAGACATCGATGACCAGACCGCGGTCGAGGACGAGTTCCAGCACGTCGTAGAGGGTTCCCGCGCTCCCGCCGCCGCCTCCGGCGGCGGGTGCACCGCCACCTCCTGGCACCACCGTCACGATCTTTCCCCTCGTAGGCCCCACATCGGCGGGGAGCCGCCGTCCTAGCGGCCCTCCCGGTCGACCTCGGCGCGGGTGTAGCGGCGCGCACGCTCGTACGCCATCAGCTGACCCGCAGGATCCAGAACGACCTTGTAGCTGGCCATCACGCTGCTGGTGTCGGGGACGCGCTCCAGCTCCACGACCTCCACCAGGGCCTCCCAGCCCTCGTCCGTCGGCTTCAGCGCGGAGACGGACTGCGGGGCGCGCCCCAGCAGCTCGGACAGCTGCCGTGCCGCGTTCCGCATGGCCTGGGGGGCGGGGACGCGCCCGGAACCGGAGGTCTCCGGCTCCTCGGCGGACGTCTTCCGCGCCGGACCGGACGGCTCCCGCGACGGGGGGCGTGTCCTCTTGCGCTCACGGTCGTTCGTAATCATTCACCTTCTTACTCTTCTGCCCATGGTTCACCCTCTTCGTCCCGTATGCCAGTTATATGACCGGGCTTTCCGGATTTCTGGGACACGAAAGAAATTTCTTCTCCGGCCGTGCAACCCTTCCCGCACTCCGCCGGTCGTACGGGGAGTCAGAACCCCTGGAGGGGGATCCGGGGGGATCACGGGGGCTCTGACGGGGAGGGGAAACCGAGGGGCCCGGTCCATGGACCGGGCCCCTCGAAGATGTACGGACAGGCGGCTCAACGGCGCGCGGGCAGGCGGCCCGAAGGCCCGTGGACAGGCGGCTCGAACGGCGCACGGGCAGGCGCCGTCAGAAGAAGACCCCGCAGCGCAGCAGCACATTCGCATACGGCCGGGCCTCGCCCGTGCGCACCACCAGACGGCACCCGGCCGACATCCGCTTCAACTCCTCGTGCGGGACCAGCGACAGGTCCGAAAAGCGCGCCCGCAGGAGCGCCGCCGCCTCCGCATTGGCCTCCCCGGTCTCCCGCGCCGCGGTCGCGCCCTCCACCACCAGCTCGTCCAGCAGACCGTCCAGGACCTCCGCGAAGGACGGGACTCCGGCGCGGAACGCCAGGTCGACCACGCGCGGGCCGTCCGGTATCGGCATGCCCGCGTCGCACACCAGCACCCCGTGCCCATGGCCCAGCTCGGCCAGCGCCCCGGCGAGGTGGCGGTTGAGGATTCCGGCCTTCTTCACAGCGCGTCGACCTCTCCGGCTGTGGGGTACGACTCCTGCGCGCCGGGCCGGGTGACCGCGGCCGCGCCCACCCGGGCCGCGTAGGCCGCCGCGTCCTCCAGCGAGGAGCCCGCGCCCAGCCGCCAGGCCAGCGCCGCCGTGAACGCGTCGCCCGCGCCGGTGGTGTCCACCGCCCGCACCGTCACCGAGGGGACCCGGACCGTGGACCCGGCGGTCGCCACCAGCGCCCCTTCGGCACCCAGTGTCACCACGACCGACCGCGGGCCGAGCGCCAGCAGCGCCGCCGCCCACTCCTCGGGGGAGCCGTCCAGCTCGGCGCCCGTGATGACCCGCGCCTCGTGCTCGTTGACGATCAGCGGGTCGCAGGCCGCCAGCACCTCGGCGGGCAGCGGCCGGGGCGGCGACGGATTCAGTACGAAGCGGGTGCCGGACGGCAGACTCCGTACGACCTCCACCACCGTCTCCAGCGGGATCTCCAGCTGCGCCGAGACCACCCGGGAGGCGGCCAGCAGATCACCGGCGGCCCGTACGTCGTCCGGGGCGAGCCTGCCGTTGGCGCCCGGGGAGACCACGATGCTGTTGTCCCCCGACGGATCGACCGTGATCAGCGCGACGCCGGTGGGCGCCCCGCCGACCAGGACACCCGCCGTCGCCACCCCGGCGGCGCGCTGTGCCTCCAGCAGCAGCCGGCCGTGCGCGTCGTCGCCGACCCGGGCCAGCAGCGCCGTACGGGCGCCGAGGCGGGCGGCGGCGACCGCCTGGTTGGCGCCCTTGCCGCCCGGGTGGACGGCCAGGTCGGAGCCGAGCACGGTCTCCCCGGCGGCGGGCCGCCGCTCCACCCCGATCACCAGGTCGGCGTTGGCCGAGCCCACGACCAGGAGGTCGTAGTCGTACATGAACTGTCTCCCATCGGATCCCCGAGGACCCACGTGCAACCACTACTGCCACAGCGGTGAAACCGGTGCCACGGCGGGGGGGGGGGGGGGGGGGCGCGGGGCGCCCCCCCCCCCGGCGCCCCCCCGGCGGGGGGGGCGGGGGGGCGCCGCCCCCCCCCCCCGCCGGGACCCAAACACCCCCACCACACACCCCCCCCCCCCCACCCCACCCCCCCCCACCCACACCCCCCCCTTCCCGACCCGGCCCCCGCGCGGGGGCGCGGCCCGGCGCGCCCCGCCCCCCCCCCCCCGCCGTGGCGGACACGGAAGGCGCGGGTCAGCCGGTGAACCCGGCCACGTTCTCCTTGGTGACCACCTTCACCGGAACCTTGACCGTCTCCTCGACCTTCTTGCCCTGGGCGGCCCGCAGCGCGTTGTCCACCGCGATCCGGCCCAGCTGCGAGGGCTGCTGCGCCACCGACGCGTACAGCGAACCCGCCTTGACCGCGGCCAGGCCGTCGGGCTCGCCGTCGAAGCCGACCACCTGCACGGACGTGCCCGCCTTGGTGCCGAGCGCCTTGATCGCGCCGAGCGCCATCTCGTCGTTCTCGGCGAAGACACCCTGGATGTCGGGGTGCGCCTGGAGCAGGTTGGTCATCACGTCGAGGCCCTTGGTGCGGTCGAAGTCGGCGGGCTGCCGGGCGACGACCTGGATACCGGGGTAGGCCTTCAGACCCTCCTCGAAGCCCTGGCCGCGCTCACGGCTGGCGGAGGTGCCGGCCAGGCCCTGGAGCATCACGATCCTGCCCTTGCCGCCCAGCTTCTCGGCCAGCGCCTTGGCGCCCAGCTTGCCGCCCTCGATGTTGTCGGAGGCGACCAGCGCGGCCGTCTTCGCCTTGTTGACACCCCGGTCCACGCCCACCACGGGGACGCCCGCCTTGTTCGCGGCGCGCACCGAGGGGCCCGCCGCGTCCGAGTCCACCGGGTTGACGATGATGGCGCTCAGGTTCGAACTGGTGAAGTTCTGGAGCTGGTTGGCCTGCTGTGAGGCGTCGTTCTGGGCGTCCGTGACGGTCAGGTCGACGCCCGCCTTCTTCGCCTCGGCCTGCGCGCCCTGCTTGATCTGCACGAAGAAGGGGTTGTTGAGGGTGGACAGGGACAGACCCACCTTCCGTGTGCTGGAGTTCGAACCGCCGTGCAGGAACGACAGGGACGCCACCACCGCCACCGCGACCACGGCCGCGAGCAGATAGGTCAGCGCCTGCTTGCCCCTGCCCGCACCGCCCGGCGTCCCGGCGGCCACCGGGGTGGCCCCCGCCTTGCGCCGCACGGTGTCCAGCAAGACCGCCAGGGCGATCACCACACCGATGACCACCTGCTGCCAGAAGGCCGACACCGACAGCAGGTTGAGGCCGTTGCGCAGCACCGCCAGGATCAGCGCGCCGATCAGGGTGCCGGACGCCTTGCCGGTGCCGCCCGCCAGGGAGGCGCCACCGATGACGACCGCGGCGATCGCGTCCAGCTCGTAGCCGTTGGCGGCCTGCGGCTGCGCGGAGGACAGCCGGGCGGCCAGCACGATGCCCGCGGCCGCGGCGAACAGGCCCGACAGCGCGTAGATCGCGATCTTCTGCCGCTTCACCCGCAGCCCCGAGAGCCGGGCCGCCTCCTCGTTGCCGCCGATCGCGTACATGGACCGGCCGATGTACGTACGGCCGAGGACGAACGCGGTGATCAGGCCCATCACGACCATGACCAGCACCGGCACGGGCAGCCAGCCGCCGAGGGTGTCCCCGAGGTGTGAGACCGAGCCGGGCAGGGTGATCGGGGAGCCCTGGGAGATGACCAGCGACAGTCCGCGGCCCACCGACAGCATGGCCAGCGTCGCGATGAACGGCGGCAGCTTCCCGTACGAGATCAGCACACCGTTGACCAGACCGGCGGCCAGGCCGGTGGCGATCGCGAGGACCACCGCTATCGCCACCGGGACGCCCTCGGAGGTGGCGCTCCAGGCGAGCACGGTGGCGGACAGCGCGGCCACCGAACCGACCGACAGGTCGATGCCCGCCGAGACGATCACAAAGGTGACACCGAAGGCGAGGATGGCGGTCACGGCCGCCTGCACGCCGATGTTGAGCAGATTGTCGGTGGTCAGGAAGTCGCCGGACAGCGCCGACATCACGATGACCAGGCCGATCAGCGCGGTGAGCGCGCCGTTGTCGAGCAGAAGGCGGCGGATCCCGCCGACGCCACCGGCGCCCGCCCGGCTGGGATGCGTGTCAGTGGCCACGGGGGGCCTCCTTGTCGTTCGGGGAGGTGGGGGCGTTGCCGTTCGGGGAGTTGGGGGAGTTGGGGGTGGGGGTTGGGGTGGGAGCGGAGACGGCGAGCGCCATGACGGAGTCCTGGGTCGCCTCGGCGGCGGAGAGTTCGCCCGCGATCCGGCCCTGGGCCATCACCAGGACCCGGTCGCTCATGCCGAGGACCTCCGGCAGATCGCTGGAGATCATCAGGACCGCGGCGCCCGCGGCCGTGAGTTCGTTGATCAGCTGGTAGATCTCGACCTTGGCTCCGACGTCGATCCCGCGCGTCGGCTCGTCGAGAATGAGCACCCGGCTGTCCGCCAGCAGCCACTTGCCGATGACGATCTTCTGCTGGTTGCCGCCGGAGAGCGTGCGGACCTGCTGGCCGAGTCCGGCCATCCGCACCCGCAGCCGGTCGGCCACCGTGGCCGCGGCGGTGTGCTGGGCCCGGCGGTCGACGACCCCGCCACGGGTCGCGGCCCGCAGGGTGACCAGCCCGAGGTTCTCCTCGATGGACGCGTCCAGGACCAGCCCCTGGCCCTTGCGGTCCTCGGGCACCAGCCCGATCCCGGCCGCCATCGCGGCGTTGACGTCGGAGCCGCGCACCCGCGCACCGGCCACCCGCACGGCTCCCGTGTCATAGGGGTCGGCGCCGAACACGGCCCGCACGACCTCGGTGCGCCCGGCTCCCACGAGCCCCGCGACACCGACGACCTCACCGGCCCGCACCTCGAAGGACACATCGTGGAAGACGCCGTCCCGGGTGAGGCCCTCGACGGTGAGCAACGCCTCCCCGGCATCGGTGCGTTCCCGCGGGTACTGCTGCTCGATCGACCGCCCCACCATGAGGCGTACGAGTTCGTCCTCGGGCGTGGAGGCGGGCACCTGCCCGACGCTCCTGCCGTCCCGGATCACGGTCACCCGGTCGCCGAGGGCGGCGATCTCCTCCAGGTGGTGGGTGATGAAGACGACTCCGACGCCGTCCTCGCGCAGCTGCCGCACGATGGCGAACAGCTTCTCCACCTCTTCGGAGGTGAGTACGGCCGTCGGCTCGTCCATGATGAGCACGCGCGCGTTCAGGCTCAGCGCCTTCGCGATCTCGACCATCTGGAGCCGGGCGATGCCGAGGTCCCGCACCCGGGTGCGGGGGGACACCTGGACGCCGACCCGTTCGAGAAGCTCGGCGGCGTCCGCCTCCATCCGCTTCCGGTCGATCATCCCGAGACGGCGCGGCTGCCGGCCCAGGAAGATGTTCTCGGCGACGGTCAGATCGGGAACGAGGTTGAACTCCTGGTAGATGGTGGCGATCCCGAGGCGCTCGGAGTCCTGCGCCCCGTGGATGCGCACCTCCTCGCCACCGGCCAGGATCCGCCCGCCGTCCGGGCGGTAGGCGCCGGAGAGCATCTTGATCAGGGTGCTCTTGCCCGCGCCGTTCTCACCGAGCAGCACATGCACCTCGCCCCTGCGCAGGTCGAAGTCGACACCGTCGAGCGCGACCACGCCGGGGAAGGTCTTGCGTATGCCCTCGATGCGCAGCAACTCGTCCGCGTTGCTCACGACGTGCTCCTTTGCGTGGGGGTCGGCCGCGCAGCGGGGGCCTGCGCGGCATCCGGCTCGCCGCACGAGCGGCGTACGACGAGACGGGCGGGGAGGGTGACGGACTCGGGGGGCCGCCCCTCGATGCGGTCGACCAGCGCGCGCACGGCGGCGCGTCCCAACTCCCGTGTGGGCTGGGCGATCGCGGTGACCGGCGGGTCGGTGTGAACGAACCACGGGATGTCGTCGAACGCGGCGAGCGCGATGTCGTCGGGGACCCGCAGCCCGCGCGCCCGTACGGCGTCCAGCGCGCCGAGCGCCATCAGGTTGTCGGCGGCGAACACGACCTCGGGCGGCTCGGCCAGGTCGAGGAACCGCTCGGTGGCCCGGCGCCCGCTCTCGGCCTGGAAGTCGCCCTGGCCTATGTAGGCGTCCGGGAGGGGGAGTCCGTAGTCGCCGAGGGCCGCACGGAAGGCCTCGACCCGCTCGCTGCCGGTCGTGGTCGCCGCCGGACCCGCGATGATCGCGAGGCGCCGGTGGCCGAGCGCGTGCAGATGGGCCACCAGGTCGTACACGGCGGTCCGGCCGTCCGCGCGCACCACGGGCACGTCGACGCCGCCGATCCACCGGTCCACGAAGACCATCGGGGTGCCGTCCCGTGCGGCGTCCAGCATCAGCGGGGAGCCGCCGCAGGTCGGGGAGACGAGCAGGCCGTCGATCCGCCGGTCCAGCAGGGTCCGCACATGGTGGTCCTGGAGGTCGGGCCGCTCGTCGGCGTTGCCGATGATCACGCTGTAGCCCAGGGCGCGGGCCTCCTCCTCGACGGAGCGTGCCAGCAGCGTGAAGTAGGGGTTGAGCACATCGCTGATGACCAGGCCGAGGGTGCGGGTCTGGTCGGTGCGCAGGGAGCGGGCGACGGCGTTGGGGCGGTAGCCCAGCGCCTCGACGGCGGCCAGTACGCGGGTGCGTGCGTCGGCGCTGACCGACGGATGGCCGTTCAGGACGCGGGACACCGTGGCAACGGATACGCCCGCCGCGGCGGCGACGTCCTTGATGCTCGGCATGGCCGGGACCACCTCCTTGTGAGTCCGGTGCTTTTGAGCGGGTTGCGGTCGTTTCGCGAAGCGATGGAATCGTTTACAACGACCGGCACGCAGGATTGGAATCGATTACACGGGGATGAATCAAGAGGTGGAGGGGGCCCGAGACCGGATTGTGACCCGATGGTGGCCGCACAGATGAACGACGCCCCACACAAATGAACCCCGTCACACCGGCCTGGCGGCTGCGCGGCGAGGGGGGCCGCGCGGCCGCGCGCGGCGAGGTGGCCCGGAGACGGCGTGCGGCGAGGTGAGGTTGCCCGGAGGGCGGCAGGCCGCTCCGCGGCTGCCTGTGAGGCGCCGGGCGGCGAGGCGTGGCCGTCCGGGAAGCGGCGGGCCGCTCCGCGCGGTTGCCCGCAGGCAGCGGGACGCTCCACGCGGCTGCCCGTAAGGCGGTGTGCAGGGAGGTGAGGCAGTCCGGAGGACTCTCGGCCGCCCCGCGCGGTTGCCCCGGAAGGAAGCGTGCTGTGAGGTGCCGCCTTCCACGAAGCGGCGGGCCGCTCCATGCGGCTTCCCGCAAGGGCCGCGTGCGGCGCGGAGCGGCTGCCCGGACGGCGACGGCCCGCTCGCGAGGCCGCCCCGCAAGGCGGCGTGCTGCGAGGCGTGGCCCGCTCAGCAACTGGCGGGCCGCTCCACGCGGTTGCCCGCAAGGCAGCGGGCCACTCCGCGAGGTGGCCCGGAGGCGGCGTACATCGAGGCGAGGCTGCCCGGACGGTCGCGGTCCGCGCCGCGAGACCGCCCGCGCGGCTGCGCGCGGCGAGGCTGCCCGGGCGGCGGCGAGCCGCTCCACGCGGCCGCCCGCAAGGCCGCGTGCACCCAGGCGCGCCTACCCAGAAGCCAGCGGCCCGCGCCGCCCGACGGCCTCCCTCCCGGCGCCCTCGCTCCCGGCGGCCCCCCTCTCGGCGGCCCTCGCCCCCAGCGGCCCGCGCCGCCAGGCGGCCCCCCTCCCGGCGCCCTCGCTCCCGGCGGCCCGTCCCGGACTGTCGGTGCCGGGCGGTAGCGTCGGGTCATGACCACGGAGGCGAGTCGGGCGGGGCGGGCGGGGGACGGGGAACGGCGTCTGGCCACCCTGGAGGGCGTGCTCGAACGGATCACCTACGCCAACGAGGAGAACGGATACACGGTCGCCCGCGTCGACACCGGCCGCGGCGCCGGTGATCTGCTCACCGTCGTCGGCGCGCTCCTCGGCGCGCAGGTCGGGGAGTCGCTCCGGATGGAGGGCCGCTGGGGCTCCCACCCCCAGTACGGACGGCAGTTCACCGTCGAGAACTACACGACCCTCCTGCCGGCCACCGTCCAGGGCATCCGCCGCTATCTGGGCTCGGGCCTGGTCAAGGGCATCGGCCCGGTCTTCGCCGACCGCATCACCCAGCACTTCGGCCTGGACACCCTGAGGATCATCGAGGAGGAGATCGGGCGGCTGATCGAGGTCCCCGGCCTCGGGCCCAAGCGGACCAGGAAGATCGCCGACGCCTGGGAGGAGCAGAAGGCGATCAAGGAGGTCATGCTCTTCCTCCAGACCGTCCAGGTCTCCACCTCCATCGCCGTGCGCATCTACAAGAAGTACGGCGACGCCTCCATCTCCGTGGTGAAGAACCAGCCCTACCGGCTGGCCGCCGACGTCTGGGGCATCGGCTTCCTCACCGCCGACCGGATCGCCCAGTCCGTCGGCATCCCGCACGACAGCCCCGAGCGCGTCAAGGCGGGCCTCCAGTACGCCCTGTCCCAGTCCGCCGACCAGGGGCACTGCTATCTCCCCGAGGAGCGGCTCATCGCGGACGCGGTCAAGCTGCTCCAGGTCGACACGGGGCTGGTCATCGAGTGCCTGGCCGAGTTGGCGGCGCCCCCCGAGGAGGGTGCGGACCCCGGTGTCGTACGGGAGAAGGTGCCCGGTCCCGACGGGCAGGAGCCGGTCACCGCCGTCTATCTGGTCCCCTTCCACCGGGCCGAACTCGCCCTGTCAGCACAGCTGTTGCGCCTGCTGCGGACCGAGGAGGACCGGATGCCCGGCTTCCGGGACGTGGCCTGGGACAAGGCGCTCGGCTGGCTCAAGGGGCGCACGGGAGTCGAACTCGCCCCCGAACAGGAGGAGGCCGTACGGCTGGCGCTGACCCGGAAGGTCGCCGTCCTCACCGGCGGCCCCGGCTGCGGCAAGTCCTTCACCGTCCGCTCCATCGTCGAACTCGCCCGCGCCAAGCGGGCCAAGGTGCTGCTCGCGGCACCCACCGGCCGGGCCGCCAAACGCCTGTCCGAGCTGACCGGCGCCGAGGCGTCCACGGTCCACCGGCTGCTGGAGCTGAAGCCCGGCGGTGATGCGGCCTACGACCGGGACCGCCCGCTGGACGCCGATCTGGTGGTGGTGGACGAGGCGTCGATGCTGGATCTGCTGCTCGCCAACAAGCTGGTCAAGGCCGTGCCGCCGGGCGCCCATCTGCTCTTCGTGGGCGATGTCGACCAGTTGCCGAGCGTGGGCGCGGGCGAGGTGCTGCGGGACCTGCTCGCCGAGGGGGGCCCGCTCCCCGCCGTGCGTCTGACCCGGGTCTTCCGCCAGGCCCAGCAGTCCGGAGTGGTCACCAACGCGCACCGCATCAACGCCGGGCAGCATCCGCTCACCGACGGCCTGAAGGACTTCTTCCTCTTCGTCGAGGACGACACCGAGGAGGCCGGGCGGCTCACCGTGGACGTGGCGGCCCGGCGGATCCCGGCCCGCTTCGGCCTCGACCCGCGCCGGGACGTCCAGGTGCTCGCCCCCATGCACCGGGGCCCCGCCGGGGCGGGCGCCCTCAACGGCCTGCTCCAGCAGGTCATCACCCCCGGCCGCCCCGATCTGCCGGAGAAGCGGTTCGGCGGCCGGGTGTTCCGCGTCGGGGACAAGGTCACCCAGATCCGCAACAACTACGAAAAAGGGGAGAACGGCGTCTTCAACGGCACCGTGGGCGTGGTCACCTCGCTCGACCCGGTCGACCAGCGGCTGACGGTGCGCACGGACGAGGACGAGGAGGTTCCCTACGACTTCGACGAACTGGACGAGCTGGCCCACGCCTACGCGGTGACCATCCACCGCTCGCAGGGCAGCGAGTACCCGGCGGTGGTCGTCCCGGTGACCACCGGAGCCTGGATGATGCTCCAGCGGAATCTGCTCTACACGGCGGTGACCCGCGCCAAGAAGCTGGTGGTTCTCGTTGGTTCGCGCAAGGCGATCGGCCAGGCGGTGCGCACGGTGTCGGCGGGCCGCCGGTGCACGGCCCTGGATTTCCGGCTGTCCCCGGGGCCCCTCGGCGGCTGATCTCCGCTCCCGGGGTCCGGTCCCGAAAAAAATGATCGATCAAACGAGTCGTGAAGGTCACAGAGCCCTTCCGGAACCGGGTGATGGGGGGCAGGATGAGCAGGTTGACGGCACTCAGTGCCGCCGATGGGCCCAATGGTCGACCCCGAGTGCACTCTCCTGCGCCAAATGGGGGATGGTAGAGACAGTCAGGGCACCTCGAAGATGAGGCACTACGTCGGTGAGGGAAGACGTGAGCGACAACTCTGTAGTACTGAAGTTCGACGGCAGCGAGTACACCTACCCGGTGGTCGACAGCACCGTCGGCGACAAGGGCTTCGACATCGGGAAGCTCCGCGCCCAGACCGGGCTGGTCACCCTGGACAGCGGCTACGGCAACACCGCCGCCTATAAATCAGCCGTCACCTATCTGGACGGCGAGCAGGGCATCCTCCGGTACCGCGGCTACCCGATCGAGCAGCTGGCAGAGCGCTCCACCTTCCTGGAGGTGGCGTACCTGCTGATCAATGGCGAGCTGCCCACCGTCGACGAGCTCTCGGTTTTCAAGAACGACATCACGCAGCACACCCTGCTGCACGAGGACGTCAAGAACTTCTACAAGGGCTTCCCGCGCGACGCGCACCCGATGGCGATGCTGTCCTCGGTGGTCTCCGCGCTGTCCACCTTCTACCAGGACAGCCACAACCCGTTCGACGAGAAGCAGCGCAACCTCTCGACGATCCGGCTGCTCGCCAAGCTTCCGACGATCGCGGCGTACGCCTTCAAGAAGTCGATCGGCCACCCGTTCGTCTACCCGCGCAACGACCTCGGCTATGTCGAGAACTTCCTGCGCATGACGTTCTCCGTGCCGGCCCAGGAGTACGACCTCGACCCGGTCGTCGTCTCTGCGCTGGACAAGCTGCTGATCCTGCACGCGGACCACGAGCAGAACTGTTCGACCTCGACCGTGCGCCTGGTGGGCTCGTCGCAGGCCAACATGTTCGCCTCCATCTCGGCCGGTATCAACGCGCTGTGGGGTCCCCTGCACGGCGGCGCCAACCAGTCCGTCCTGGAGATGCTGGAAGGCATCCGCGACTCGGGCAACGACGTCGACACCTTCATCCGCAAGGTGAAGAACAAGGAGGACGGCGTCCGCCTGATGGGCTTCGGCCACCGGGTCTACAAGAACTTCGACCCGCGTGCCCAGATCATCAAGGCCGCCGCGCACGACGTGCTCTCCGCCCTGGGCAAGAACGACGAACTCCTCGACATCGCCCTGAAGCTGGAGGAGCACGCGCTCTCCGACGACTACTTCGTCGAGCGCAAGCTCTACCCGAACGTCGACTTCTACACCGGTCTGATCTACCGCGCGATGGGCTTCCCGACCGAGATGTTCACGGTCCTGTTCGCCCTTGGCCGCCTCCCGGGCTGGATCGCCCAGTGGACCGAGATGATCAAGGAGCCGGGATCCCGCATCGGCCGCCCGCGTCAGATCTACACGGGTGTGGTGGAGCGCGACTTCGTCCCGGTCGAGGAGCGCTGAGCCTCCGGCCCCAGGCCCACGGCTGACCTCCTGCCCCAGGCAGAAAAAGCGGAAGGCGCCCCGGCGGCGGTCCCCCCACGGGCCGACGTACGGGGCGCCTTCCCATGTCCCGGTGCGGATTCCCCCCACGGGATCCGGCCGGGCGCCTACGGGACAGCGCCTGAATCGCTGCGAGCAAAACGAGCACAACTCGGCGTACCACTGCGATGCGGTCTGCCGGGACCCGTACGGATCGGGAGGGCCGCTCAAAGCTCCCCGGTGTACGCGTCCCGGCGTCGCAGTTTCCCGAGAACGTCCCCCAAGACATCCCCGGATGTCAGCGGCGCCCCCCAAGACGCCTCTGACATCGCCAACTTAGACCCACGAACCCTTCCGTTGGTTACGTTCACATCGTTGTGATCTGCGTCTCTTGCTTATGTCCTGAAATCAGGCAAGAGGACCGACACGCCGATCAGGGCCCCAGCGTAAGGAAGATGCGCGAGCCTTGTGAAGAGCTTATGTGAGGCATGCGTCGGACTCTAGAGGGACTCTTACTCCGGCGTCAGGAAAATGCCCTCAGCCGCAGGCTGTTCGTCACCACGAAGACGGACGAGAAGGCCATCGCCGCGCCCGCGATCATGGGGTTGAGCAGCCCGGCCGCGGCCAGCGGCAGCGCGGCCACGTTGTAGCCGAAGGCCCACACCAGGTTTCCCTTGATGGTGGCGAGCGTCCGCCGGGACAGCCGGATCGCGTCCGCGGCCACCCTCAGGTCCCCCCGCACCAGCGTCAGATCGCTCGCCTCGATCGCCGCGTCGGTGCCGGTGCCCATGGCGAGCCCCAGATCGGCGGTGGCGAGCGCGGCCGCGTCGTTGACGCCGTCGCCGACCATGGCGACGGTCCGCCCTTCGCCCTGGAGCCGCCGGACCGCCTCGGCCTTCTCCCGCGGCAGCACCTCCGCGATCACGTCCCCGGCGTCGATGCCGACGGCGCGCGCCACGGTCTCGGCCACCGCCCGGTTGTCCCCGGTCAGCAGCACCGGCTTCAGCCCGAGGGCCCGCAGTTCCCGTACAGCCTCGGCGCTGGTCTCCCTGATGGAGTCGGCGACGGTGAGGACACCGAGTGCCAGGCCGTCCCGGGCGACCACGACGGCCGTCCGCCCCGCCGCCTCGGCGTCGGCCTTCGCCCGGGCCAGGGTGTCCGGGAGTGCGTCCTGGAAGCGGCCCACCGCGACCTCGCGGCCCTCGATGCGCCCGCGCACCCCGAGTCCGGGCGCGTTCTCGAAGTGCTCCGGCGCGGGGAGGGCGCCCACGCGCTCCCGGGCGCCCTCCGCGACGGCCCGGGCGATGGGGTGCTCCGAGGCGTGCTCCAGGGCGCCCGCGAGCCGCAGGACCTCCTTCTCGTCGGCCCCTTCGGCGATGTACACCTCCTGGAGCGCCATCCGGCCGGTGGTGAGGGTCCCGGTCTTGTCCAGGACCACGGTGTCGACGCGGCGCGTGGACTCCAGTACCTCGGGCCCCTTGATCAGGATCCCGAGCTGTGCGCCCCGCCCGGTGCCCACCATCAGCGCCGTCGGAGTGGCGAGCCCCAGTGCGCAGGGGCAGGCGATGATCAGTACCGCCACGGCCGCGGTGAAGGCGGCGGCCGTGCTGCCGGTGACGCCGAGCCACACCCCGAAGGTGCCGAGCGCGATCAGCAGCACCACGGGCACGAAGACCCCGGCGACCCGGTCCGCGAGGCGCTGCACCTCGGCCTTGCCGTTCTGCGCGTCCTCGACCAGGCGCGCCATCCGCGCCAGCTGGGTGTCGGCGCCCACCCGGGTCGCCTCCACCACCAGCCGTCCTCCGGCGTTGACCGTCGCCCCGGTCACGGAGTCCCCGACTGCCACGTCCACCGGCACCGACTCCCCGGTCAGCATGGACGCGTCGACGGCGGAGGAGCCCGCCACCACGGTCCCGTCGGTGGCGATCTTCTCCCCGGGGCGTACGACGAACCGGTCGCCGACGGCCAGTTGCGCCACCGGGACCCGCACCTCCCGGCCGTCGCGCTCCACCGCGACGTCCTTGGCGCCCAGTTCGAGCAGCGCCCTCAGGGCCGCGCCCGCGCGCCGCCGGGAGCGGGCCTCCAGATAGCGGCCGAGCAGCAGGAACGCGACGACTCCCGCCGCCACTTCCAGATAGACGGTGTCCGCCCCGTCCGCGCGGGAGACGGTGAGGTCGAAGCCGTGGCGCATGCCGGGCATCCCGGCGTCCCCGAGGAACAGCGCCCACAGCGACCAGCCGAAGGCGGCCAGGGTGCCGACCGAGACCAGGGTGTCCATGGTGGCGGCGGCGTGCCGGGCGTTGGTGAGGGCCGCCCGGTGGAAGGGCAGTCCGCCCCAGACCACGACGGGCGCGGCCAGGGTGAGCGAGAGCCACTGCCAGTAGTCGAACTGGAACGCGGGGATCATCGACATCAGGACCACGGGCAGGGCGAGCGCGGCGGAGACGGCCAGCCGACCGCGCAGCGCCGCCGTCTCCGGGTCCTCCTCGGGAGTCCGCCCCTCCCGC
This sequence comes from Streptomyces sp. NPDC052040, assembly GCF_044548405.1. NCBI lineage: Bacteria > Bacillati > Actinomycetota > Actinomycetes > Kitasatosporales > Streptomycetaceae > Streptomyces > Streptomyces sp. NPDC052040. Next base: position 206,456 of record NZ_JBIUBV010000002.1, read on the forward strand.
GGCCCGGGCCCCTCGGGCCGCGGGGGCGGGGGCGCCTCGGCCGTGTAGCCGGTCTTCTCCACGGTGGCGATCAGATCGCCGACCGCGATGCCCTCGGCGTAGACGATTTTCGCCTTCTCCGTCGCGAAGTTCACCGTGGCGGTGACGCCGTCCAGGCGGTTGAGCTTCTTCTCGACCCGGGCGGCACAGGAGGCACAGGTCATGCCGCCGATCGTCAGCTCGACCTCGGACTGTGCCGCCCGGGCTATCGGGGCGGGTGCTGCGGTACTGGTCATGTCCGTTCTCCAGACGGGGAGCCGGGGCGTACGGAGCCGGTATCAGCCGGTCGGCACGGCCCGGTGCGGAGAGGTGCTGCGGGGAGGTGCTGCGGGGAGGGGCGGGTCGGCTCAGGCCCTGCCGACCAGCTCGAAGCCCGCCTCGTCGACGGCGGCGCGTACGGCCTCGTCGTCGAGGGGTGCGGCGGAGACCACCGTGACCTCGCCGGTGGACGCGACGGCCGCGACCGAGCTGACCCCGGCGACAGTGGAAAGCTCACCGGAGACGGACCCCTCGCAGTGCCCGCAGCTCATCCCGCTCACCTTGTACACGGTGGTCACGGAAGCGGAATTCTCGGTCTGCGTCGTCATGGCGTCACTCCTCGGGGAGACGTGGGGGGCTTGCGTGCATCAGATTATACCCCTAGGGGGTATCACCCAAGGGGGCGACACAGCAGCGGCCCGTCCCGGACGGGACGGGCCGCTGGGCGGAACCGGGAGGGACCTGGGCTCCCCGGGCAGCCGCAACGGGTCAGGGCTCCGCGCGGCCCCGGTTGCGGGGCCGGGAAGCCACCCAGGCCCTGACCGTGTCGGCGTACCAGTAGGGCTTTCCGCCCTCCACATGGTCGGGCGGGGGAAGCAGCCCGTGCTTGCGGTACGACCTCACGGTGTCCGGCTGTACCCGGATGTGCGCGGCGATCTCCTTGTACGACCAGAGGTGGTGGTCGGTCATGAATGGCACCTCCTCGCGCGCGCCGCGGTGGCGACCGGGGGAGGCCGACAGGGGAGCCGGGCGTGCGCTGGCGATCACGAACCTGTGCTCCTCAACGAGGCGGGGCCGGGCCGGGCAGGGCCTGTGGACGGGGTGTGACAGAACATCGGTCCCCGCGGGACACGCGTGACGCGCCGGGGTTCTTTGTGACAGGGATGACGCAATCGGCGGGTCGCCCCGGCCGCCTGCCCGTTCCGGGTACGGCAACGACCCAGGGGCACCACCCCTGGTGAGGGTGGTGCCCCTGGGCCGTGACCGTGAGGTCCGCGCGGGTGCCGGGCGCGGACGCCCGGCACCCGTCGGTACTAGAAGCGGGACGCGACGCGGCCCCGGCGGTACAGGATGAGACCGCCGGCCAGCATGGCGACGCTGACCGCGGAGGCCGCGAGGACGCCCTCACTGCCGGTGTGGGCCAGGGTGGGGGCCGGGTGCGCGGGGCTGACGGGCGAACCGGCCGGGGTGGTGCCCGACGGCCCGGACGGCTGGTTCGGAACCGTCTGCGGAGGCGTGGACGCGGGCGGCTGCGAGGTCGTCCCCGTGGAGCCCGGCGGCGGGGTCTGCGGCCCACCCGGGTTGCCGGGGGTGCCGGGGTTGCCAGGGGGGCACGGCGTGCCCGGGGTGCCCGGGGTGCCCGGCGTGCCGGGGGTGCCGGGGGTGCCCGGGTTGCCGTTGCCCGAGGTCTGGCCGGGCGGGGTCACCGTGTTCGTGCCGGGGCCACAGGACGTGTCGGACGCCCCGTTCAGCAGGCCGACCACGCTGACGCCGTTGCCGCAGGCGTTCACCGGCACGTGCACCGGGACCTGGACGTTGTTGCCGGAGCCGATGCCGGGGGAGTTGGACGTCGAACCACCGGCGCTCGCGCCCGTGTCCGTGGCGCCCGCGCCGCCGCCGGTGCCGCAGGAGTTGTCGGACGCCCCGTTCAGCAGGCCGACCACACTGACGCCGTTGCCGCAGGCATTGACCGGCACGTGCACCGGGACCTGGACGTTGTTGCCGGATGCGATACCGGGGGAGTCGCTCGTGGCGCCGGTGGCGTGCGCTCCCGAGGCCGCCGCCGCGCCTCCGCCGGAGCCGTGGGCACAGGCGTTGCCGAACGCGGGGTTCAACGCGGCGATCACATTGGCCGTGTTACCGCAGATGTTGACCGGGACGTGGACGGGGACCTGGACATTGTTGCCGGAGGCGACGCCGGGCGAGCCGTTCGCAGTGCCGTCGGCGTGCGAGTCCGCGTACACCGGGTTGCCGCACAGGGACAGGATGCCCGTCGCGGCGGCCGCCGCGACCATTCCCCTGCTCAGGGTCTGTCGCAATCTAGTTGTCTTCCTGCTGGTAGAAGTGGGTGAAGTGGGACGGCCGACCCTGGCACCGGAAAGAGGGCTCCAAGGCCGGCCGGGACACAGCCGGGCAGCTGATACGTGACGACGTCAGCCGGCGGCGGCCATGGCGTCAGGTGGTCGCGCAGGCGTTGTTGCCGGTCGGGTTGAGCAGTCCGAGGACGCTGACGGTGTCGCCGCAGACGTTGAGCGGGACGTCCACGGGAACCTGGATCACGTTGCCGGAGACAACACCCGGGGAGCTGGTCGCCGAACCCTCGGCACCGGAGTCGGCCATGGCCGGGGCGGCCATGCCGAGCGCCATGACGGCACCGGCGACAATGACGGCACTCTTCTTGTGCTTCACGTGCTTTCCCTTCTCTGCGGTCGTGCCCCTGTGACGGCCGAAACCGAGCGAGCACAGCGTGAACGGCCCGCCGCACGACCTGCACTCTGTGAAACGAGGAATAGACGACCGAAGCAACTCCCGATCGGAGGGTGGCGGGCAATTCACCCGAATGCCATCGTCGAATTCACACGCAGGGCGAGTAGGGGGTATTGACGCGGGGTAGTCGGCGGACGTCCCCAGCGCCGCCCGGCAGCAGGTGAGCTGCCCTTCCGTCAACCGGGCGTCCGCGCAATGGTTTCGGAGAATCACCCGGCCGGTGGCTCCGGGGAAAGGGAACCGCACCCATGGCCGTGATGCGTATAGCTGTAATGCATACCGCCGCCGGGTCCGGGACGGGCTAGGAGACCACGTCCTTGCGGGCGAATCCGCGGAAGGCGAGAGCGAACAGCACCAACGCATACGCCACGGAGACCGCCGTGCCCTGGATCATGCCGGACCACTCGGGGCGGGGCTGGACGGCGTCCGCCCAGGCGAACTGCCAGTGTGCGGGCAGGAAGTCGCGCCAGTGGCCGAGCGCGGTGACCGCGTCCAGGACGTTCCCCACGATCGTGAGGCCCACCGCGCCGCCGACCGCGCCCAGCGGCGCGTCCGTACGGGTCGACAGCCAGAACGCCAGTCCGGCGGTGACCAGTTGGGACACGAAGAGGTACGCCACCACGACCACGAGCCGTTCCACAGCCGTGCCCGCGCCGAGGGCACCGCCGGTCGGCAGCTCCAGCGGGCCCCAGCCATAGGCGGCCGTGCCCACCGCGAGCGCCACCACCGGCAGCAGCACCATGGCCGCCAGGCTCAGCCCCAGCCCGACCGCGAGCTTGGACCACAGCAGCCGGGTGCGGGGCACGGGCGCAGCGAGCAGATAGCGCAGCGAGGACCAGCTCGCCTCGGAGGCCACCGTGTCCCCGCAGAACAGGGCGACCGGGATCACCAGCAGGAAACCGGCGGAGACGAACAGATTCACCGCTGCGAAGTTGGCGCCCGACGCGGTCGCCGTGTCCATCAGCGTGACCTGCCCGTTGCGGCTGCCCGGGTCGCCCCCGACGGCGAAGGCGACGACCAGCACGAACGGCAGCACGGCCAGGATCGCGCCCATGACGAGCGTGCGGCGCCGCTTCAGCTGCCGGACCAGCTCGACGCGGAGCGGGAGCGTCCGCCGCGGCCGGTACCCGTCCGCCGTCTCGGCCCGCTCGGCGAGCGCACTCATGGGGAACCTCCGATCAGGGTGAGGAAGGCGTCCTCAAGACGGCGGTGGGGGCCGAGCGAGGAGACGGGCACATCGAGCCGGACCAGCTCGACCAGCAGCCGGGCGGCAGCCGCGGAACCGGCCGCGACCGGCTCGACGGGGTCCACGGCCACAGCGGCCGGGTCCACGACCGCCACGGCCGGGTCGACGACCGCCACGGCGGGGACCACCGGCTCTCCGGGGCCCACGGGGCTCGGGGCGGACGTCACCGGGACCGGGGCGGCTTCCAGGGAGGTGCGCGCCTCGGGTGCCGGGGCGAGCCGTACCAGCAGCCCGCCCTCCGCCCGTACCGCCGAGGAGACACCGGGCAGTGCGGCCACCTTCTCCACCAGCGGGTCGGCCACCGGGGCCGCGAGACCCACCAGCAGGGTGTCGCCGGAGCCCACGATGTCCTCCACCGGCCCCGCCTGGACCAGCCGTCCGCGGTCCATGACCACCAGATGCGTGCAGGACTGCTCGACCTCCGCCAGCAGATGGCTGGAGACGATGACCGTACGGCCGCCCGCCGCGTACCGGATCATGACCTCGCGCATCTCGCGGATCTGCGGCGGGTCCAGGCCGTTGGTCGGTTCGTCCAGGATCAGCAGGTCCGGCAGGCCCAGCATCGCCTGGGCCAGGGCGAGCCGTTGGCGCATGCCCTGGGAGTAGGTGCGGACCGCACGGGACAGGGCGTCGCCGAGCGCGGCGATCTCCAGCGCCTCGTCCATTCGCGCGTCCTCGGGCGGGCGGCCGGTCGCCCTCCAGTACAGCTCCAGATTCTCCCGGCCCGACAGATGTGGGAGGAAGCCCGCGCCCTCCACGAAGGCCCCGACCCGGGACAGCACCGGCGCGCCCGGACGGACGGCATGGCCGAAGACCCGGATCTCGCCGCCGTCCGGTGCGATGAGACCCATCAGCATGCGCAGGGTGGTCGTCTTGCCCGCGCCGTTCGGCCCGAGCAGGCCGAGCACCTGGCCCTTCTCCACCCGGAAGGACACGTCCCGGACCGCGTACCGGTCCGCCGAGCGCGCGTACCGCTTGCTCAGGCCCGTGATCCGCAGCGGGACCTCGACGAGCGCGGGGTCGGGCGCGGGGGCCGCCGTGCGGCGGCGGCCCGTCAGCAGCAGGGCCGCCGCGGCCACCGCTCCGGCGAGCGGCAGCCACCAGACCCAGGACGGCAGCGGGGCCGCCGCGGTCGTCACGCCCGGTGCCGTGGGCACCGTGAGACCGCCCTTCAGGGAGACCCGGTAGGTGGCGGGCGCGACCGGGGAGGCGTAGCCGAGATCCGTGGAGGCGAGGACCAGCCGCAGCCGGTGGCCCTTCTGCACCTCGTGGTCGACGGCGGGCAAGGTGAGGGTGACGTCCGTGCCGTGCTGGGCGCCGGTCACCCGGACGGGGGCGACCAGCTGGGAGGGCAGCACCGGGCGGCCGCCGCCGGGGCCGACGTCGTAGACCTTTCCGAAGAGCACCGCTTCGCCGCTGGTGGACGTCACACGGACGGTCGCCGTCGGGGAGCCGGTGATCCGCAGATCGTCGCGGACCGGGGCCGAGTCGAAGTGCGCGTACTGCCCGGGGAAGTCGAGCGAGACGCCGATGCCCAGCGACGACAGCCGGGACAGGCCGCCGGCCGCCCCGCCGAGGCCCGGCAGCGCGGAGACGGCGGGCGGTCCGGCGCCCGCCGGGTTGGCGAAGCTCTGCTCACGGCCCGTCAGCGGGACCGTGCGGCGGCCGCTCTCCAGACCGGGGTAGGCGTCCGCGCTCGCGCCGCGCAGCAGGGCCGCGCCGTCCGTGGAGTCGACGCCCCCGGTGCGGGTGATCCGGAACGCGGGCCCCGTGTCCACGCCCTTGTCGCCCTTGAGATAGCGGTCGAACCAGGCCGTGACGCGCCCCTGGACGCGGGAGGTCTCCAGGTCGCCGCCGTCGTGGCCGCCCGCGATCCAGTCCACGTCCACGGGCGCGCCGTTCGCCCGGATCGTCCTGGCGGCCGAGTCGGCCTGGCCGAGCGGGAACAGTGAGTCGGTCTGGCCCTGCACCAGCAGCGCGGGCACCTTGATGTCCTTGCCGACGGCGGCGGGGGAGCGTGCCTGGAGCAGGGCGCGCGCCTGCGCGTCGGGTGTGCCGGACTCCGCGACCCGCTCGTACATCCGGCACAGCTCGGGGGTGAACTTCTGGCAGCCGCCGCCGGAGTTCACGAAGACGCCCGCCCACAGCTTCTTGAACACGCCGCTCGGGAACAGGGCGTCCGCCAGGTTCCAGTAGGTGATCGCGGGGGCGATGGCGTCCACCCGGTGGTCGTGTCCGGCCGCGAGGAGCGCGACCGCCCCGCCGTACGAGGCGCCCGCCACACCCACGCGCGGGTCGCCGGGCCGGTCCAGCTCGACCTCGGGGCGGCCGGCCAGCCAGTCGATCAGCCGGGAGACGTCGGCGACCTCGCCCCGGGGGTCGTTCAGCCCGATCTTCCCGGTGGACCGTCCGAACCCCCGTGCGGACCAGGTCAGTACGGCGTAGCCGTGCCGGGCGAGCTGCTCCGCCTGGCCCCGGACGTCGTCCTTGCTGCCGCCGAAGCCGTGGGCGAGCAGGACGGCGGGGCGGCGTCCGCCGGTCTTCGCGGTGAAGTACGAGGTGTCGATCCGCACTCCGCCGCCCATGTCCAGGACCCGGTCGGTGCGGCGCACGGCGGGCGCGCCGTCCGAGGCGACGGCCGTCCAGGTGCCCACACAGGCCAGCAGCACGAGGACGACCGCGGCGACGACGGCCGCGGCCCCCCGGCGCGCCCCCCGGACGGCGGGCAGTCGAAGATCCATGCGTCAACGGTACGGGCCGCCACCGACAATCGCTGCGGCCGCCGGGCGGAACTCCGGGCCCTCCCAGGGTCGTAGGGGCCCGGAGCGGTGTACCGCAGCCGCGGTACGGCGTGCTGGCGGCCGCGGCGGGGCGGCGCTCAGGCCTGTGCGTCCTCGGGGATCGACACCAGCCAGCGGGTGTCGCGGCGGGGGCGGAGGTAGAGCGCCCAGTAGAGGGTGGCCGCGGCGGTGATGCCGCCGGTCCACAGCAGATAGACGGTCTCCTGCTGGGTCAGGATGTAGCCGAGGACCGCGATCAGCAGCACCGGCATCACGGGCCACAGCGGCATCCGCCAGGCGGGCGTGTGCCGGTGGCTGCCGCGCCGGGCCAGCAGGGCGGCGACCGCGACCAGCAGATACATGCCGGTCACCGAGACGCCCGTGACGCCGTAGAGGGTGTCCAGGTTGACGAAGCACAGCAGTGCGCCGGGGACGCCGACGAGGAGGGTGGCGACCCAGGGGGAGCCGAACCGGCCGAGCCTGGACAGGGCGTTGTTGACCGGCTCGGGCCAGGCCTTGTCGCGGGCGGAGGCGAACAGCACGCGGGAGTTCTGGATGACCATCACGATGCCCGCGTTGATGATGGCGAGCGCCACGCAGAGGCTGACGAAGGTGCCGACGGCCGAGTTGGACCAGGCGATGACCATGGTGCTGATGTCGCCGCTCGTCAGTGCCTTCAGATCGGGGGCGCCCAGGGTGATGGCCACCACCGGGACCAGGATGACCACCGAGGAGATGGCGAGGGTGGCGAGGACCGTGCGGGCCACGTTGCGGCGCGGGTTCTCCAGTTCCTCGGAGAGGTAGACGGCGGTGGAGAAGCCCTGAGTGACGAAGAGGGCGATGGCGAGTCCGGAGACCACCAGCATCGCCGTCACGGTGTCGGTGTGGCCGCCGGTGCCGGCCACCTGCATGGAGACCAGGCTGTCGGGGCCGCGCCGGCCGTGGGTGAAGCCGAGGACCGCGACGACCCCGGCGGCCACCACTTCCAGGACCAGGAAGATGCCGGTGATCCACGCGTTGGCGCGCAGGTCCAGCAGTCCGGCGAGGGTGGCGAGCAGCATGACCCCGGCGCCGGTCAGCGCGGGGTCGAGGTGCACGACCGGGGCGAGGTAGTCCGCCGTGCCCATGGCGATCACCGGCGGGACGATCATCACGACCAGCAGGGACAGTACGAAGACCAGCCAGCCCGCGAGCCGTCCGGCGAGCGTCGACACCATGGCGTACTCGCCGCCCGCGCTGGGGATCAGGGTGCCCAGCTCCGAGTAGCAGAACGCCACGGCGATACAGAGCAGGGAGCCGATGGCGATGGTGAGGGCGGTGGCGGTGCCGAGCGAGCCGAAGAGATCGGGGACGACCACGAAGAGGGTGGAGGCGGGCGTCACGCACGAGAGGGTGAGCAGAGTGCCGCCGACGACTCCGATGGACCGCTTGAGCGTCCGGGGACTGCTGTCCGGTGCCAGGGCGACGGAGTTCTCGACAGGGCGGAGCGTGTCGGTCATGCGGCGGTTCCGATCGACTCGTGCGGTGGTGGTCCGGGCGGGAGCGCTATCGCCTCCGGAGGGCTGGGTCTTCGTGGTTCTGGTCCGCTCCCGGTGCGCTGCATGGAACCCCGACGAAAACCGCTGCGTCAATGGCCGTTAACCTTCGGAATCCGCACTTGTAAAGCGGCCCATGGCGGGTTGCTTTCCCAGGGCAAGACGCCCTTCTATCTCATTAGCCAAGCCGTTCTGTGATTGGACCTTGCTTTCCAAGGTGAATGCGGTTGTTGGCCTGCATCACCCGTTTGGTGACGCCCGCACGGGAACCGCAGCGAAGATGTCAAAAAAATGTCAGGCCGTCCGGATACCGGACGGCCTGACGAGGACTCACAGCGGCTGAGGAGAGGTCCTCAGTGGTTGCGCGGGAACCCGAGGTCCACTCCCGCGGGGGCCTCGGACGGGTCGGGCCAGCGCGTGGTGACCACCTTGCCGCGGGTGTAGAAGTGCGTGCCGTCGTTGCCGTAGATGTGGTGGTCGCCGAAGAGCGAGTCCTTCCAGCCGCCGAAGGAGTGGTAGCCCACCGGGACCGGGATCGGCACGTTCACGCCCACCATGCCCGCCTGGACCTCCAGCTGGAAGCGGCGGGCCGCGCCGCCGTCCCGGGTGAAGATCGCGGTGCCGTTGCCGAACGGGGAGGCGTTGATGAGGGCGAGCCCCTCCTCGTAGCTCTCCGCCCGCAGCACGCACAGCACCGGGCCGAAGATCTCGTCCCGGTACGCCCGCGCCGTGGTCGGCACCCGGTCCAGCAGCGAGATGCCGATCCAGTGGCCGTCCTCGTAGCCGTCGACGGTGTAACCGGTGCCGTCGAGGACCACCTCGGCGCCCTCCGCCGCCGCGCCCGTCACATACGAGGCCACCTTGTCGCGGTGCGCCTTGGTGATCAGCGGGCCCATCTCGGAGGCCGGGTCGTCGCCCGGACCGATCTTGATCTTCTCGGCGCGCTCGCGGATCTTCTCCACCAGCTCGTCACCGATGGCGCCGACCGCCACCACCGCGGAGATCGCCATGCAGCGCTCGCCCGCCGAGCCGTACGCCGCCGAGACCGCCGCGTCCGCGGCCGCGTCCAGATCGGCGTCCGGCAGCACCAGCATGTGGTTCTTGGCGCCGCCCAGGGCCTGGACCCGCTTGCCGTTCGCGGAGGCGGTGGTGTGGATGTAACGGGCGATCGGGGTGGAGCCGACGAAGGACACCGCCTGGACGTCCGGGTGCTCCAGCAGCCGGTCCACGGCCGCCTTGTCACCGTGCACGACATTGAGGACACCGTCCGGCAGCCCGGCCTCCGCGAACAGCTCCGCCAGGCGCAGCGACGCCGAGGGGTCCTTCTCGGACGGCTTCAGCACAAAGGTGTTGCCGCAGGCGATGGCGATCGGGAACATCCACATCGGGACCATCGCCGGGAAGTTGAACGGCGTGATGCCCGCCACCACACCCAGCGGCTGCCGGATCGCGGCCACATCCACCCGGCTCGCCACCTGGGTGGACAGCTCGCCCTTCAGCTGGACGCTGATCCCGCAGGCCAGGTCGACGATCTCCAGGCCGCGCGCCACCTCGCCGAGCGCGTCGCCGTGCACCTTGCCGTGCTCGGCGGTGATCAGCTCGGCGATCTCGTCGCGGTGCTCGTCCAGCAGCGCACGGAACTTGAACAGGACGGAGGTGCGCTGCGCGAGGGACGACTGCCCCCACGTCACGAACGCCTCCTTGGCCGCGGCGACCGCCGCGTCCACCTCGTCCACGGTCGCGAAGGCGACCCGGGCGGTCACCGCGCCGGTCGCCGGGTCCGTCACCGGACCGTACGAGCCCGACGCGCCCTCGACGGGCTTGCCGCCGATCCAGTGGTTGACGGTCTTCGTCATGCCCAAAAACTCCTTCACAGATGGCGGCGCCGGGTCGAGACGTGCCGGTCGTACTCCTCACGCGCCGTGACCGCCGACGGCCGTGTCGCGGTCTCGGCCACGGGTACATCCCACCAGGCCTGTGCCGGAGGTGCGCCCGACACAGTGTCTGCGGTTTCGGTCTCCACGTAGACACATGTGGGAGTGTCCGCGGCACGCGCCTCGGCGAGCGCCCCGCGCAGCTCGCCCGCGGTCCTCGCACGCAGCACCCGCATGCCCAGGCTGGCCGCGTTGGCCGCCAGGTCCACGGGCAGCGGCGCCCCCGTGTAGGAGCCGTCCGCGGACCGGAAGCGGTAGGCGGTGCCGAACCGCTCGCCGCCCACGGACTCCGACAGACCGCCGATGGAGGCGTAGCCGTGGTTCTGCACCAGCAGGACCTTGATCGCGATCCCCTCCTGCACGGCCGTGACGATCTCCGTCGGCATCATCAGATAGGTGCCGTCGCCGACCAGCGCCCACACCGGCCGCTCGGGTGCCGCCATCTTCACCCCGATCGCGGCCGGGATCTCGTAGCCCATGCAGGAGTAGCCGTACTCCAGGTGGTACTGGTCGGGCGAGCGGGTCCGCCACAGCTTGTGCAGATCGCCCGGGAGGGAGCCCGCCGCGCCCACGAGGATGTCGGACTCGTCGACCACCGCGTCCAGCGCGCCGAGCACCTGCGGCTGCGTCGGCCGTACGTCCGGATCGGGGGCCGCGAAGCAGGTGTCCACCCGCTCCTCCCAGTGCCGCTTGCCCTCCGTGTACGCGGTGGCGTACCCGGGGTCGACGCGGAACCCGTGCACTTGCAGCGCCTCGGTCAGCTCCTCCAGACCGCTGCGCGCGTCCGCGATCAGCGGCAGCCCGGAGAGCTTGTGGCCGTCGAGCGGGGCGATGTTGAGATTGAGGAAGCGCACGCCCTCCCCGGCGAAGAGGGTGCCGGAGGCCGTGGTGAAGTCGGTGTAGCGGGTGCCGACGCCGATCACCAGGTCGGCGGCGCGGGCCAGTTCGTCGGCGGTCGCCGTGCCGGTGTGGCCGATGCCGCCCACGTCCTGCGGGTGGTCCCAGCGCAGCGAGCCCTTGCCCGCCTGGGTGGAGGCGACCGGGACGCCGGTGGTCTCGGCGAACTCCGCGAGCGCCTGCTCCGCCCGGCTGTGGTGGACTCCGCCGCCCGCCACCACCAGGGGGCGCCGGGCGGACCGGACCGCCTGCACGGCGGCGGCCAGTTCGCCCGGGTCGGCGCCCGGGCGGCGCACCGCCCAGACCCGTTCGGCGAAGAACTCCATGGGCCAGTCGAAGCCCTCCGCCTGCACGTCCTGCGGCAGCGCGAGGGTCACGGCGCCCGTCTCCACCGGGTCGGCGAGCACCCGCATCGCCTGGAGGGCGGCCGGGATCAGCGCCTCGGGGCGGGTGATCCGGTCGAAGTACCGCGACACCGGACGCAGACAGTCGTTGACGGACACGTCACCGGCCTGCGGGACCTCCAGCTGCTGGAGCACCGGGTCGGCCGGGCGGGTGGCGAAGACATCGCCGGGCAGCAGCAGGACCGGGAGGTGGTTGACCGTGGCGAGGGCCGCGCCGGTGACCAGGTTGGTGGCACCGGGGCCGATGGACGTGGTCACCGCGTGCGCGGACAGCCGGTTCGCCTGGCGGGCGTGGCCGACCGCCGCGTGCACCATCGACTGCTCGTTGCGGCCCTGGTGGAAGGGCATCACATCGCCGTATTCGACCAGCGCCTGCCCGAGGCCCGCGACATTGCCGTGGCCGAAGATGCCCCAGGTGGCGCCGATCAGCCGGTGGCGCACCCCGTCGCGCTCGGTGTACTGGGCGGCCAGGAAGCGGACGAGCGCCTGCGCGACGGTGAGCCTCGTCGTCGAGGTCATCGGTAACCCCCTGTGCTTTCCGTGTGGTCCGGGTGGAAGGAGATCCGCCAGGCGCGCTCCTCGCCCGGACCGGCCATGACGTTCAGGTAGTACATGGTGTGCCCGGGCTGGGCGACGGAGGGGCCGTGCCAGCCGTCGGGGACGAGGACGGCGTCCCCGCTGCGCACCTCGGCGAGCACATCGGCGCCGCCCTCGCGGGAGGGGAACACGCGCTGGTAGCCGAAGCCGTTCGGCCCCTCGATCTCGAAGTAGTAGATCTCCTCCAGCACGGATTCCTCGCCCGGCCGCGACTCGTCGTGCTTGTGCGGCGGGTACGAGGACCAGTGGCCGCCGGGTGTGATCACCTCCACGGCGATGAGCCGGTCGCACTCGAAGGCGTCGGCCGAGGCGAAGTTGCGCACCTGCCGGGCGCAGCCGCCGCTGCCGCGGTCTTCGACGGGAACCTCCGGCGCGGGGCCGTAGCGGGCGGGGAGTCGGCGCTCGCACTTCGCTCCTGCCAGGGCGAAGCGGCCTCCCGCGCCGGAGGCGATCTGCACCCGGGCGTCCCGGGGCACGTACGCGAAGTCCGATGCCCCCGCGAAAACGTCGTCCCTGCCCAGGAGTTGAAAGGCGGTGTCCTCGGTGCGCACGGTACAGGCGCCTTCGAGAGGAAGCACGATCCATTCGCTGTCCCCGGTGGTGAACACCTCGGTGTCGCCCGGCCGCAGCTCCAGGACCCGCAGACTGCTGTGGCTCCAGCCAGCCCGCCCGGGGTCGATGTCGAGGGAGTACCGGCCGTTCGCGGCCGCCCCCCGGGGAACGTACAGCTCCTTGCTCATGCGGCCCTCACAGAAGTCCTACGGCGGTGTCGACGGCGGTGGCGACATCGCCGTCCGCCGGATACAGCAGCGAACGGCCCACCACCAGGCCCTTGACGGTCGGCAGTCGGAGTGCCCCGCGCCACTTCTCGTACGCCCCCTGCTGGTCCCGGCCGACATCGCCGCCGAGCAGCACGGCCGGCAGGGTGGAGGTCTCCATCACCCGGGCCATGTCGTCCGGGTTCTCCGTCACGGGCACCTTCAGCCAGGTGTACGCCGAACTGCCGCCCAGACCACTGGCGATGGCGATGGACCGGGTGACGGCCTCGGCGCCGAGATCGTTGCGCAGCCCCCCGCCGGGGGTGCGGCGGCTGATGAACGGCTCGACGAACACCGGGATCCGGCGCTCGGCCATCTCGTCGATCACCCGCGCGGTGGACTCCAGGGTGTTGAGCGAGCCCCGGTCGTCGTAGTCGATGCGCAGCAGCAGTTTGCCCGCGTCGAAGCGGAGCCGCTCGATGTCCCGCGGCCGGTGGCCGGTGAACCGGTCGTCCAGCTCGAAGGATGCCCCCTGAAGGCCGCCGCGGTTCATCGACCCCATGACGACCTTGCCGTCGAGGGCGCCGAGCAGCAGCAGGTCGTCCAGGATGTCCGCGGTGGCCAGCACCCCGTCGACACCCGGCCGGGACAGCGCGAGGCACAGCCGCTCCAGCAGGTCCCGGCGGCTCGCCATGGCCAGGGCGCGGTCGCCGACCCCGAGGGCGCCGCGGGCGGGGTGGTCGGCCGCGACGATCATCAGCCGTCCGGTGTCCCCGAGCAGCGGCCGCCTGCCCCGCCGGGCGGCCGCCTCGGCCACGGCCTCGGGGTGGCGGGTGCGGACACGGACCAGCTCGGAGACGTCCACGCGGGGGGCGGCGGGGGAGGGCGGGGCGCTCTCCCGGAGCGCGGTGCCGTGTGCGGCGGGGGGCTGCCGTATGCCGGGGACGGCGGCGGTACCGGACTCCTGCTGGGGGCTCACGATGCGTTCCGTGTGCCCTGTGTGCCCCGTAGGCTCCGTGCGCCCCGGGCATTCCGTGTGCCCCGCGTGCTCCGCGTGTTCCGCCGTCATCGCACCTCTCCCGCCGTGAGCGCGTCCTCGACCTCGGCGGGGGTCGGCATCGCGGAGGAGCACTCCAGACGGGAGGCCACGATCGCCCCCGCCGCGTTCGCGTACCGCATGATCCGTTCCAGGTCCCAGCCGGCGAGCAGCCCGTGGCAGAGCGAGCCGCCGAAGGCGTCGCCCGCGCCGAGGCCGTTGAGGACCCGCACCGGCAGCGGGGGGACCTGCGCGGACTCGCCCGCGGCGCTCACCGCGAGCACCCCCTTGGGCCCCTGCTTGACCACGGCGAGGGCCACGCCCGCGTCCAGCAGGGCCCGGGCGGCGGCGTGCGGTTCGCGCTCCCCGGTGGCGATCTCCACCTCGTCGACATTTCCGACGGCGACGGTGGTGTGGCGCAGGGCCTCGGCGTAGAAGGGGCGCGCGGCAGTGGCGTCCCGCCAGAACATGGGGCGCCAGTCCAGGTCGAAGACCGTGGGGCCGGAGGCGGCGCGGTGGGCGAGGGCGGCGAGTGTCGCGGCGCGGCTCGGCTCCTCGCTCAGGCCGGTGCCCGTCATCCAGAAGACGCGCGCGGCGCGGACCGCGTCCAGGTCCACCTCGCCCGGGCCGATCTCCAGGTCGGGTGCCTTGGGCTGCCGGTAGAAGTACAGCGGGAAGTCGTCCGGCGGGAAGACCTCGCAGAAGGTGACCGGTGTCGGCAGCCCCGGTACCGGGGTCACCCAGCGGTCGTCCACACCGAAGCCGCGCAGCTCCTCGTGGAGGTAGGTGCCGAAGGGGTCGTCGCCGGTGCGGGTGATCACCGCCGTACGGCGGCCGAGGCGGGCGGCGGCGACCGCGACATTCGTGGCCGACCCGCCCAGGAACTTGCCGAAGGCCGTCACCCGGTGCAGGGGCACCCCCGTCTGGAGCGGGTAGAGATCCACTCCGATCCGGCCCATGGTGATCAGGTCGTACGGGGCAGCGCCGTGCGGGCCCCGCTCCTCGGACTCCTCCATCGAGTTCCCTTCCCCTTGGCTGCCCCCAGGTCTAGCCGTGCGGAGGGAGCCCTGTCAATGCTTTGTCCGGACATTCGGACGACAGCTTGACATGGCGGGCGGGGCCGCCGGGGAGGGTGACGTCGGCAACCCAGGCAATTCCGGAGATCACCCCATCGGGGGCGCAACCAGGACGGGGGCCGTGCAGTTGACTCAACGTCGGGCATTCCGCCCGGACGTTTGTGACAACTTCCAAGGAGCACTTCTCCATGTCGCGTATCGCGAAGGGCCTCGCCCTGACCACCGTTGCCGCTGCGGCCGTGGCGGGCACCGCCGGTATCGCCGCCGCCGACAGCGGCGCAAGCGCCGCTGCCGACACCTCCCCGGGCATCGTGTCGGGCAACGTGGTGGAGGCCCCGGTGCACGTCCCCGCCAACGTCTGCGGTGTCACGGCCACCGTCATCGGCCTGCTGAACCCGGCGTCCACGAACAACTGCGCCACCAACTGACGCCTGCCAGGCGCTTCCGGCCGGCCGCTCTCCCCCGAGGGGGGCGGCCGGTCGGCGTATGTCCGGCCGCCCGGTCGTTGCACCGAACGGGTGGTGTGCGTTTCGATCTCTCCGCAGCCGGTCCCACCAGGCATGACGCGGGTGACGGCATCACTCTTCCCAGCTACCCCCGGCAGCCGAACGGTTGCAGTCCGCGATGTCCCCTTCCACGGTGAATCTCAGGCACCAAGCCTCACGACGAAGGGAACATCATGCGTGTTCTGCCCGCGCGGCGCTTTGCCTGCCCCGCTCTCTGCGCCATGCTGCTCATCGGAATCGCCGGACCGGCCGCCGCGGTGGCCGACCGTGCCCCGGCACGCGGCCGGGTCCCCGCGGAGACGGCCCCCCTGCCCCCGAGCGCCGATGTCCTGGTGCGTCCGGTCACCGATCTGCTGGCCGCCGTGCTCAAGGCGGACCACGGACGGATTCCGGCCGACCAGGCGGCCCGGCTCGGCAAGGCGGTGGACGACGGCATCGCCCAGGTGACCCTGGCCTCGTCGGCGACCAAGGCCCCGGTGGCCGGGGAGGACGACGCCGTCGCGGACCTCCAGCAGGCCACCGACAAGCTGCTCGCGGCCGCCACCTCCGACGACACCGGCCAGGTGGCGCCGAGCGCCACGGCCGTGGTGAACGGTCTCGCCAAGGTCCTCGCCTCGGGCTTCGTCTCCGGTGAGACGCTGCCCCTGCCCAACCCCTCCGACGCCTCGGCCCTCCCCAGCCTCCCGGAACTGCCGTCGCCGAAGCCGTCCGCGTCGCAGCCGCCGAAGCTTTCTCCGTCGCAGCTGCCGAAGGCCTCCACGTCCGCGATGCCGAAGGCTTCCGGGTCGCTGATGCCGAGGGCCTTCGCGTCCCCGATGCCGAAGACTTCCGGGCCGTCGATGCCGAAGTCCTCCGCGTCGCAGCTGCCCAGGGTTTCCGGGTCGCAGCTGCCGAAGTCCTCTGTGTCGCAGCCGCCGAAGGTCTCCGGCTCGCTGGTGCCGAAGGCGGCTCCTTCGCTGCTGCTGGCGCCGATGCCGTCGCACTCGACGGGCTGAGGTCCGCTCCGCGGCCGCGGGGCCCGGCCCGGTACGTCGCCCGTCCGGCCCGTCGTGGCCGCCGAGCGTCTGCGGGCCGGGCGGGCGGTGGTCAGCCGAGGCGGCGTACGGGCTCTCCGGCGAGGTAGGCGCGGATGTCCTCGACGGCCTCGCCGTAGTACGTCGCGTAGTTGGCGCGGGAGACATAGCCCAGGTGCGGGGTGGCGAGCAGCCGCGGGGCGGTACGCATCGGATGCCCGGCCGGGAGCGGCTCCAGATCGAACACGTCTACGCCCGCACCGGCGATCCGCCCCGCGTGCAGGGCCTCCAACAGGGCGTCCTGGTCCACGATCGCGGCCCGCGAGGTGTTGACCAGATAGGCGGTCGGCTTCAACAGCGCGAGTTCACGGGCACCGAGCAGCCCCCGGGAGCGGTCCCCGAGCGCGAGGTGCACCGAGACGAAGTCACTGCTCATCAGCAACTCGTCCAGGGAAGCGGCGCGTTCGACACCGACCTCGTCCGCGCGTTCCCGGGTGAGATGACGGCTCCAGGCGGAGACCTCCATGCCGAAGGCCAGCCCGACGCGGGCCACCCGGCCGCCGATCTTCCCGAGGCCGAGCAGTCCGAGCCGCCGCCCGTGCAGATCGGCGCCGACCGTGCTCTGCCAGGGGCCGCCGTCCCGCAGGGAGTTGCTCTCGGGCACGATGCCGCGCGCGAGCCCGAGCAGCAGCGCCCAGGTCAGCTCGACGGGCGGGGTGGAGGAACTGGCGGTGCCGCAGACGGTCACGCCACCGGCCTCCGCGGCCGCGTAGTCGATGACGGAGTTCCGCATTCCGGATGCGATCAGTAGCTTCAGCCGGGGCAGCCGGGCCAGCAGCGAGGCGGGAAAGGCCACGCGTTCGCGCAGGGTGACGACGATGTCGAACCCGGCGAGCGCCTCGGCCAGGGCGTCCTCGTCGGCGAAGTGCTCCGCGAAGGACACGACCTCCACCCGGTCCGCCACCGGTGACCAGTCCGCGACGGTGGTCGCGACCTGCTGGAAGTCGTCGAGCACGGCACAGCGAAGCCGCATATCAGCCCCCTTCTGATCAACGGCGGCACTCTACCGAACCGGTGTGCGGGCTCAGTTGTCCTGCCGGGAACCAAAGACCCGCACACCGTCCCCGAGGCGCAGCAGGGACCACAGGGCCTTCGCGTCGTCGTAACGGAGATTGACGCACCCATGGGAGCCCGGGTCCTCGAAGATCGGGCGGTAACTCGCGTGCAGGGCCTGGCCGCCGTCGAAGAACTGGCTGTACGGCATCGGCGCGTCGTACAGGCTGGACCAGAACTTCACCACGCGCCGGTAGACCGGGTGCGTACCGTTGCGGGTCCGGTGGCCGGGCATTCCGGTACGTGCCGGAACCGGGCCGAAGACGACCTTTCTGCCCCGCTGCACCCACAGCAACTGGCGCGACTGGTCGACGCAGACCACCAGCCGGGTCCGGCCGGAGCAGCCGGTGAGCGACGCCGGGTGCCGCACCGCCCAGTCCACGGCCGCGGCCCGGCGGCTGACCAGCCCCGCATAGCCGTCGGCCGGGCTGATGCCGTACGCGCTCTGGAGGGTGCGGATCGCCGCACAGTCCTCGGCGGACTGCTTTCCGTCCTGGGGCAGGCCGAGATACTTCTCCACCTCGCGCTGGTAGGGCCCGGTGGACAGTCGGCACACCTCGGTGCCCCCGTCGCCCCGGGGGCGCTCCCCGGACGCGCCCGCTGCTGCCGCTCCCGGCGCACCGGTCGCCACCAGGGACCCCGTGAGGGATCCGGCCAGGACGGCCAGCGCGACAAGGCGCCCGGGGCCGCGGCGGACGCGTGCCTTCTCGGTCATGGGTTTCCTCCTGGTGCCTGCGGGGTGCTGACGACGGTGCCCCGGGCCGATGCTTCGGCCCGGGGCACTTTTCGTCCGGTCGTTACTGCTGGGCGGGGATGATCGCCTTGTCCCGGCCCTGGACGGTGTCGAAGGTCCGGCAGTCGCTGCTGGCTCCGGTCGCCGGGCAGTTGCTGCCGGGGGTGTCGGAGACCACGGTGTTCAGCAGCCGGTGGTCGCCGAAGTCCTGGCGGTCCACGGTGATCGAGTAGTGGATGACCGCCGACTCACCGCGCAGGAGCGGACCGCTCCAGCTGAGCACCGGGGCGGCGTAGCTGACGGTGCCGCGGCTGGCGGTGGCGTCGTGGTCGTACCGGGCGTCGTCCAGCACGGCGGACAGGTCGTCCGTGAAGTGGGCCTGGTCGGCGCCCACCAGGTCCATGTCCCCGGTGTTACGGACCCGGATGGTGTACCGCACGGTGTCGCCCGGCCTGACCGTCCGGCGGTCGTCCTCGGTCTTGGTGATGGTGAGGCCGCCCCGGGGGACCCGGTTGCTGGCGGTGTTGTTGCGCAGGTCGGGGTCGAAGTCGTTGCCCCGGACCGTCGCCGTGTTGCGGACGCCGGTGAAGTTCGGGCCCGCGACGCCGGTGACGGTGACCGTGGTGCTGGCTCCCGAGGCCAGCGGACCGCCGGTGCAGGTCAGCAGGTTGGACCCGGAGACCATGCAGCCCGCCGAGGTGGTGAACGGGCCGTGCAGCGCCGCCGGGAGCTGGTCGGTGAGGACCCAGCCGGTCGAGGAGGCGGGGCCGTTGTTCGTCACCGTGAGGGTGTAGGTGACCGGGCTGCCGTTCGGCGCCGAGGACGGCCCCGACTTGCTGAGCGCCAGGTCCACCCGCCGCTGGGTGATGTTGGTGCTCACGGCGGCGGCGTTGTTGCTGAAGTCCGGGTCGGGCTGGTTGCCCGAGACGGTGACGATGTTGCGGAGGTTGGTGAAGCTCTGGCCCGCGACGCCGCTGAAGGTGATCGCCGTGCTGGTGTGGGCCGCGAGCGCGCCGCGGGAGCAGGTCAGCAGGCCGGGGATGGGGATGGTGCAGTCGACCGGGGGCACCACGCCGCGGATGCCCGTCGGCAGGTAGTCGGTGATGGCGAAACCGGTGGACGGGGTCGTGCTGTTGTTCGTCACCGTGATGGTGTAGGTGATGCTGTCACCTTCCCGCGCGGCGGCCGGACCCGTCTTCGTCACCGAGAGGTCGACACCGGTCTGACGCGATGCCGCCGGGGAGTGCACCCCCTTCACGGCGGTGACGGATTGGCTGGGGGCGGCCACCGCGGTGGAGGAAGCCATGCCCGAAGTCAGCGCCGTCATGATGCCCACGATGGTGAGCGCCGACACAGTGCCCGCGCGTCGAGCGCCGGGGCGCCTGCCGTTACCTTGACTCACGAGGATTGACCCTTCATGCCGGAGGCCCCTCGCAGCCGGCGCCCATGCGTCCGCTGCCGAAGGCGGCCTGTCGGAAGATTTCAGTTGAAGAAGAGCACATGGGATCTTTATCGGTCAGCTCTGGCGCGATGTGCGGACTCTTTTTAGTCCCAATGGAGCATGCCTCGGCGTGGCATGCGGAGTGAGTCGCTCCGGGCGTGATGGGTTCGGATTTTCCGCCGCTTTATTCCCTCGCCCGAGTGGGTGCCGTTTCGCCCGCCTGTGGCCCCGGGTGGGAGTCGGGCAAAGGGAGGGAAAGCTTCCGGTGTGAGAAAGCGGGAACGATCCTCGTCGTGCGTGCAATGTCAGTGCGTGCAATGTCAGTGCGTGCAATTTCATGTGTGAGGCGAGGAAGCGGTGAGCCGCAAGGAAATTCCTCTCAAAAGATCGTCGATTAATCGGCGGACCCCGGAAATGCACGGCGGACGCGCGAATCTCTGTACGCGCGAACCCCTGGACGCACGAAGCCCCCGGCCGGGGGCCGGGGGCGGCGGTGGCTGGCAGGCTCAGCGGACCTGCACCGTCACCACGTCAGAGGTGTGCAGACGCACGGGCTTCTGGTCGTGCGGGTTGGTCAGGCCGTACAGCACCGCGCGGAACTTCAGGTCACCGCGGCGCGCGGACGTGCCCTGTGCGGTGACCCGCGCGTCGCCCTTGACCGCGGCGCTGCAATTCTCCTGGTGCCATCCTTCGCCGAATCCGTTCTCCTCCAGGCACAGCTGGTGCAGATAGCCGGCGCTGTCATCGCCGCCGTGCGCCTGGACCGTGATGGCCTTTCCGACCTGTGCGGTGTGGGGCGCCGTGATGTCCACGGAGCCTTTCGCGAACACCGGTGCGGCGGCCAGGGCGACAGAGGCGAGACCCAGCGCACCGATCACAGCCGCGCGGCCGCCCCGCCTCATCATCCCGGTCTTCTTCATCTCGGTCTTCTCCGTCCTGGTCATGGACTTTCCCTCCCGCGGTTCCCCCAACAGGGGGGAACCGCCCCCTTCATGAAGGCGCCCGGTGCGCCTTGCCGACCAGTCAGACAGATGGGTTGACCCGAGCGTTTCACCCCACCCGGCGCTGTTACCAATTCCCTACAAAACTCTGGCAGTTCCGCACGAAGGCTGAGCAACTCCCTGCATTCGCCGACCAGTCATTTCCGGTCAATCAATGGGGCGGTGGCGGAGTCGGCTGAATTCCATCCGGTGCTGGGGGCCGAAGCCGGGGCCGGGGCCGGGGAAGCCGGGGCTGGGGCCGGGATGGGGCCTCGGCTCGGGGGTGGGGCCTGGAGTCGGGGCGTGCGCGCGCCGAAGGCCCGGTATCGGCGCGGCCGCGATGCCCGGTGTGATGCGCTGAACAGGGTCCGTACCGGCCTCGGACGGCTGCGGCGGGCCATCCGGCCGGGCCGCTTCCACTGCCGCTGCGCCGAGCGCATACTGGCTGGATCTCGGTGGCGCCCCCGGCAGGACTCGAACCTGCGGCCAAGCGCTTAGAAGGCGCCTGCTCTATCCACTGAGCTACGGGGGCCGGTGTGGTGGTCTGTCGCGGTGCCCGGGTGTGGGCCGATTGTGACCTTTCCGAGGACAAGGATAGGGCTCCCGGGTCCTTGCCCCTCGCGCTTCCCCTCCGTGGCTCGATGTGGAGGTTCAGTGAAGCGGTCCTGATAATCGCAGGCAGGTGCGAATCGCGCATCGCTTTTGGCGCCTGACGCCCCGGGTGTTGTGCACTCGTTATGCCCCCGCCCCAGTCGCCCCTTCCGTCCCCTGTGTCCTGTCGGCGCGTACACGTGCCCATATGCTTCATAAAGGAACCAAAAGCGGGCATTCTTCGCATGTGGTGACCTTGGACGTACGGCCTCAGCTGCTCGACGCGCTCTCCGCCCTGCGCGACCGTGTCGCCGCCGCTCGCTTTCCGCTGCCCCTGATGGGGGCTCCCCGGGCGCGCGCCAGCCGCGACGAGCTTCTCGCACAGCTCGACGACTATGTGGTGCCCCGGCTCAAAGAGCCCGAAGCACCGTTGCTGGCCGTCGTCGGCGGATCGACCGGCGCCGGAAAGTCGACCCTCGTCAACTCCCTCGTGGGCCGCAGAGTCAGCGAGGCGGGCGTGCTGCGGCCGACCACGCGTACGCCCGTACTCGTCTGCCATCCCGAGGACCACCACTGGTTCAGCGGGATGCGCGTCCTGCCCGACCTCACCCGGGTGTGGCTGCCCCACCAGGAGGGCGGCGACGATTCCCATCCCCTTCTCGAACGCGGGGAACGGGTGCTGCGGGTCGAGACCACCGACGCCCTCCCGCGCGGCCTCGCTCTCCTCGACGCCCCCGACATCGACTCCCTGGTCGCCGAGAACCGGGTCCTCGCCGCCGAGCTGATCTGCGCCGCCGACATCTGGATCCTGGTCACCACCGCGGCACGGTACGCCGACGCCGTGCCGTGGCATCTGCTGCGGACCGCCAAGGAGCACCGGGCCACCCTTGTCACGGTGCTGGACCGGGTGCCCCATCAGGTCGTGGCCGAGGTGTCCCGGCAGTACGGAGCCCTGCTCACCAAGGCCGGGCTCGGCGACGTCCCGCGCTTCACCGTGCCCGAGCTGCCCGAGTCCGCCTGGGGCGGGGGACTGCTGCCCGCCTCGGCCGTCGCGCCGCTGCTCGAATGGCTCACGTACCAGGTGCAGGACCCGGCCGCCCGGGAGACCGCGGTGGCGCGTACGGCGTACGGCGTCCTCGACTCGCTGAAGTCCCGCATGCCCGAACTGGCCGGGGCGGCGGCCGCCCAGTACGCCGCCGCGCTGCGCCTGACGGCCGCCGTCGACACCGCCTACGACAACGAAGGCGCACGCGTACGGAACAGACTCCGGGCCGGGGCCGTGCTCGCCGGGGACGCACTGACCCGGTGGCGCACCTATCCCCGGGACTGCACCTCGGGCGAGCTGCTGGACGCCCTCATGGAGAGCCTCGGTGCCCTGCTGCTGTGCGCCGTCACGGCCGCCGACGCGAGCATCGACGCGGCCTGGCGGGGCGAGCCTGCCGCGGCCGGGCTGACCGACCGGGATCCGGCCCTGGACAGCGCCGAGCACCGGATCGGAATGGCCGTACGGCGATGGCGCCGCGTGCTCGAGGAGTACGCCGAGGAAGCGGTGCGCGACCTCGACCGGAGCGTGGTCGTGGACGCCGAGGAGGTGGCCGCGCTGGCGGCCGCGGAGCTTCTCGGCGGCCGCCGGGCCCAGGGAGCGGGGGAGGGACTGGCCGAGCGGATCGGCGCCACTGCGGCGCTCCGGCTGCACGACCGGGCCGCACAACTGCTCGCCGAGTATCTGGACCGGGCGCTGCGTACGGAACGCGAGCGCCGGATGGCCCCGCTCGACGACCTCGACGTCCAGGCCGAACCACAGGCCGAACTGATCGCCGCGCTGTCCGTATTGCAGAAGGAGAGGTGACCGCGGTGACTGCCACCACGGGCCGCACGGATCACGCAGAGCACCCGGAGGGGTCTTCTGGGGTCTCGGGGGCTTCAGAACCTGCGGGGGCGTCGGCGGATTCGGGGACTTCGGAACCGCCGGGGGAGTCCGCGGAGGAGACCGGGCATACGAGCCGGATCGGAGAGGCGAGCAGAACCGAGGAGGCTCACCGCAACGGGAGTGCCGTCCGTGGCGGGAGTTCCGACGGCGACGAGAGCGGCGACCGCAACGAGGACGTAGGCGGAAGCAGCGACAGAGACGACTCCGACCGCCGTAACGGGGGCCTTGACCGCCGTGGCGGGGATTCGGGCCCCCGCCGTGACGGGGATCCGGGCCGCCATGACGGCGGTCCGGACTCGGGCACGCCTGCCGTGACTCCGCCCGTCGTCGGCTCCCCGGACAGAGTCCCGCACGCTCGGGCGGAGGACGACGCCCGGTACACACCCGTGCGGCAGGACACCCCGGCGCACAACTCGGCGTACGACCCTGCGGAACATACGGCGGAGCATGCGGACCCGGGTGCCGCCTGGGACGACGGACTGATCGCCCGGCGCGCACACGACACCGAGCCCTCCGCACCCCCGACGGCCACGGTCGTGGAGCCTCGGGACGCGACCGAACGGCAACCCGTGCCCCTCGCGTACGACGGGGCCCTGCGGTCGAGGCTGGACGCGCTGCGCGAGCTGGTGGGCCTGTCGCGGACCAGGCTGGACGGCGACACGCTGACCGAGGCCGGCCGCGTACTCGACGAGGCGGCCACGCGCCGCAGGCTCTCCGGGGAGCACACCGTGGTGGCCATCGCGGGCGCCACCGGCAGCGGCAAGTCGACCCTCTTCAACGCCCTGGCCGGAATGAACCTTTCGGAGACCGGGGTGCGTCGGCCCACCACCGCCGCGCCGGTCGTGTGCAGTTGGAGCGACGGCGCCTCCGCCCTGGTGGACCGGCTCGGCATCCCGGCGCGGCTGCGCAGGCGCCCCCCGCAGAGCCCCGACGGCGAGTCGCAGCTGCGCGGGCTGGTCCTGGTCGACCTGCCCGACCACGACTCCGCCGCGCTCGAACACCGCGCGCAGGTCGACCGTGTGCTGGCGCTCGTCGACGCGGTCATCTGGGTGGTGGACCCCGAGAAGTACGGCGACGCGGTCCTTCATGAGCGCTATCTGCGGCCTCTCGCGGGCCATGCCGAGGTGATGTTCGTCGTCCTCAACCAGATCGACCGGCTGCCCGGAGAAGCCGCCGAGCAGGTCCTCGACGATCTGCGACGGCTGCTCGACGGGGACGGGATCGCCCTCGGCGAGTACGGCGAGCCGGGCGCGAGCGTGCTCGCGGTCTCCGCGCTCACCGGGGAGGGCATGGGCGATCTGCGGGAGGTGCTCGGGCAGTTCGTCGCCGAGCGGGGTGCCGCCGCGCGCCGGGTCTCCGCGGATGTGGACGCCGCCGCGGCCCGGCTGCGGCCCGTCTACACGACCGGCCGGGGCACCGGGCTCAGCGAGGCGGCGCGGGAGGAGTTCGCGGCGCAGCTCGCGGACGCGGTGGGCGCGACCGCCGCGGGCGAGGCGGCCGAGCGTGCCTGGCTGCGCCACGCCAACCGGGCCTGCGGCACACCCTGGCTACGGCTGTGGCGCTGGTCCCGGGAACGGCGGCGCCCGGTCGCGGAGCGGCTGCCTGCGCCTCCGGCGGTGGACGAGGAGGCGACCGCGCGGCAGGGCGTCGAACAGGCCGTACGGACGGTGGCGGACCGGGCCGCGGACGGACTGCCCGCGCCCTGGGCCCAGGCGGTCCGCGATGCCGCGTCACGAGGTGCGGAAGGGCTGCCCGAGGTGCTGGACCAGCTCGCGGCGAACGCCGCCGAGCTGCCCGGACGGCCGCCCCGGCCCGGTTGGTGGCCCGCGGCGGTGATCGGCCAGGCCGTGATGATGGTCCTCCACGTACTCGGTGTGCTCTGGCTGCTGGGGCAGGCCGTAGGAGCCGTGTCGCCCCACATCGGGGGCGCCGTGCTGCTGACGGCGGTGGGGGTCGTGGGAGGTCCCGTCATCGAGTGGGGCTGCCGGATGGCGGCGCGCGGACCGGGCCGCCGGTACGGGATCGAGGCGGAACGGCGGCTGAGAGAGGCGGCGGCCGGGTGCGGCCGGGCCCGGGTGCTGGATCCGGTGGCCGCGGAGTTGCTGCGCTACCGCGAGGTACGGGAGAAGTACCTGAAGGTCATGGGCTCCGGCCTGGCGGCCCGGCTGAACTGATCCCCGGCATCTGTACCGGCGGCTGCGCCCTCACCGCGACGGCCGGGATGTCCACGCGGCGGTGAGTAAGGGGAAGGGGGGAACGGGAGGCGGAAGCCCTCGTTCGAGTGGCGGAGTTCTCCACAGCCGGAGGACGGTCCACAGCGCTCAGCGAGTCCGGATCCACGGAGGCAATCTGGTCCCGCGGCGGTCGCACCGGACGCGGCCGCCGCACCAGACGCAGCCGTACGGGACGGACCCGTATGCGTGCGGCCCGGCGTGAAGCGCCGGGCGGAGGAGGGGTTTTCGCATGAACGAGATGCTTGTGTGTGCCGTCGGCAACGTGGCCACCCAGCCGGTGTACCGGGAGACTCCGTCCGGTCCCACGGCCCGCTTCCGGCTGGCGGTGACGGCCCGGTATCTGGACCGGGAGAAGAACGCCTGGACGGACGGGCACACCAACTTCTTCACGGTGTGGGCCCGGCGCTCCCTTGCGACGAACGTCGCCGCCTCCGTGGCCGTGGGCGATCCGCTCGTCGTCCAGGGACGGCTCAAGGTCCGCAACGAGCAACGGGACGGGCAGAGCTGGCTGTCGGCGGACCTCGACGCGGTCGCCGTCGGGCACGACCTGTCACGCGGCACATCGGCCTTCCGCCGGTCGTCGAGGCCCGAGATCCAGAGCGGAGCGGCACCCCAGCCCGAGCCCGACTGGGAGACGGGACCGCCGACCCGCCCCGAGGAGCTGGATCACTCCGCCGCACCTCCTCAACCCGAAGCCGAGGCAGTCTCCATGACGTGACGTCAGCTGCGCGATCACACCGATCCGAACGAACTGACCCGATCGTCACCCAATCGCCGGGAAGGAGCCGTAGGGGCGAAAATTCCTCGTAGATTTGTCGATACGTGCAGCTCACCAACCCCCTACCCGATAACGATTCCGATTCGGATCGGTTATCGAACGCCAGGACCGGGGGGAGGGGTGCGCCGCGTCCCTAGGATGCCGGGCATAGCTCCAGGGGCTTGCCGATTCTGCTGGCGGGACCGAACCCCCCACGTCAAAGGGTCCCGCCCGAAAGGGAATTCTGTGTTTTCTGCGCTCTCTGTGCCGTCCGTGCGCAGGCGAGGGGTTGCCCGCCTCGCCGCCGCGACGCTGGTGTCCGGACTCGTCTCGGGCGGCCTGCTGGCCACCGCGGGAACGGCGGCCGCCGACGGGACACCGCAGAGCGAAGGAGGCGCGTCGGCGACCATGGGCGGCCTGAAGACCTTCGGAGCAGCCGTCGTCCACGACGGCGGCAAGGACGAGCAGGTGTCCGCGGGGCTGTTCGAGATGTCCGTCGACAACGGCGGCACCCTCCAGACGTACGGCATCGACCTCCGCAACCCGGCCCAGAAGGACGCCCGCTACCACGAGACGTCCTGGCGCGGCACCTCCCTGAGCGGCAACAAGAACGCCGGCCGGATCGGCTGGATCCTGAACAACTCCTACCCGCAGGTCAACGATCTGGCCGCGCTGGCGTCCAAGGCCGGTGCCAAGGGCCTCACCGAGCAGGACGCGGCGGCGGGCACCCAGGTGGCGATCTGGCGCTGGTCGGACGGCGCGCGGGTGGACGCGGTCGACCCGCAGGCGGAGAAGCTCGCGGACTACCTGGAGAAGCACGCGCGGAACCTTCCGGAGCCCGCCGCCTCCCTGACCCTCGACCCGTCCGCCGTCCCGGGGCACCCCGGTGAGCGGCTCGGTCCGGTGACGGTGCACACCAACGCCGACAGTGTGGCGGTTGCCCCGCCGCCGGACGCCGCGGCCGCCGGAGTGAAGATCGTCGACAAGAACGGCAAGGCGGTCACGTCCGCCGCCGACGGCAGCCGGATCTACTTCCAGGTGCCGAAGAAGATGCAGGACGGTTCGGCCGACCTGACGGCGCAGGCGTCGACCACCGTGCCGGTCGGCCGCGCCTTCGCCTCCGACACCCGCAGCCAGGCCCAGATACTCGCCGGCTCCAGCGAGTCGACCGTCTCGGCGACGGCCACCGCGAGTTGGGCAGCCGAGGGCGCGATACCCGCGCTGTCGGCCGAGAAGAACTGCACCAAGGGCAGCCTGGACGTCACCGCGGCCAACAAGGGGAACGCACCTTTCACGTTCGACCTGCTGGGCGCGGAGCACACCATCCCCGCCGGACAGACCCGGACGGTGGCGATCCCGCTCCAGGAGGACCAGGCCTACGACTTCACCGTCAAGGGCCCGGCCGGATACCAGAAGTGGTTCAAGGGCGTCCTCGACTGCAAGACCGAGAGCAGCCCGAGCGGCCTCGGAACCCAGACCCTGGGCGAGCCCGTCCCCGCCGCGGTCGGCGTCACGGCCCCCGCCGACACCAACCTCGCCGAAACAGGCTCCACCAGCGCCACCCCCTACATCACAGGCACCGCCATAGCCCTGGTGGTCATCGGCGGCGCAGCCCTCGTCCTGATCCCCAAGAGGCCCACCACCGAGGACTGAGCACAAGGCCCGGCGGGGCCGGTGGCGATTGTCTGTCGGGTGGGGTTTCCTGAGGCCGGCCTGTGGCGACCGAGAGTGCCAGTCGAGTTACAGCTTCCGATGGTCGAGCCCTGGATTCAGAGGGACCTGACCATACGGGTTTCCGCGTGGGGGTGGCGGTACGGCAAGATGGGGTGTTTCTGGCGGCCCTTGCGGCCGTGCCCCTGGCGCGCCCGTTCGAGAGGCGCGCCAGGGGAGCCTACGTGGAACAGCGGATAACCCACCGCAAACGCGCAGGTAGACGTTCCCGCACGTCAGGCCGAGTCCGCCTACGCGATCTTCCAAACTAGTCCCCGATGCTTCCGGAAGGTCTTGGTTCCGGGCGCAAGCTCCGCACGAAGAGCGGCACCGCCAACAGGAGCAGGGCTCCTTCGACGGCCAGGCTGACCAGCCCA
This sequence comes from Streptomyces sp. NPDC052040, assembly GCF_044548405.1. Classification (NCBI taxonomy): domain Bacteria; kingdom Bacillati; phylum Actinomycetota; class Actinomycetes; order Kitasatosporales; family Streptomycetaceae; genus Streptomyces; species Streptomyces sp. NPDC052040. Next base: position 234,888 of record NZ_JBIUBV010000002.1, read on the forward strand.
AGCGGCTCTGTCCAATTGCCGATGTCATCGCTGTAGTCGGGCAGTCCTGGCCCTCTGGAGAGGATGTAGCCCACCAGGGGGCCGAGGGCGACCCCGACCGCCAGCAGCCATCCCAGTCGTACGAGGCCGAGGAGAAGCAGTGCCGCCGCGACCACAGCCGCGATCTCCAGGACGTGGTAGGCGATGCCCATGTAGGAGGGGTCCCTCGTCGCCGTGATGCCGCCTTGGTCCACAACGTGGATACCGGCCACCACAAGGCACAGCAGAGATCCCGCCCACCGGGCCACCCAGGTGGCTTCCGGCGCCATGGCAGTGCGGTGTGACATGTGAAGGCACCCTTTCCTTCCTTCCCAGGGCCGGGGAACCTGTCGTGCCACCTCACTCTGGCTGGCTGCTGAACAGGCAACACACGGCCCCCGTTGTCAGTCCCAGCCTCAGTGGGCGTTCATTCGCTGTCGCTCCACGCAGTGCAGACGGGTGATGCAGGCTGTCGTCGATCAACCGGCCGGTCCCATGTGATCAACTCTGGGCCGTCTCTGGGTCGTGCGAGGGTGCCCGAGGGCGACCAACGGCGACCGACAGTGACAGACGAGGCTCAGCGGCCTGCACCGAAACCACAGGTCAGAGGGCCCGTACCTAACGGGTTTCCGCGTGGGGGTGGCGGTACGGCAAGATGGGGTGTATCTGCCCACTGCCTGATTTCAAGCTGCCGGACGGTTTCTCTTGGCTGAGTACATCTACACCATGCGCAAGGCGCGCAAAGCGCACGGCGACAAGGTGATCCTCGACGACGTCACCCTGAGCTTCCTCCCCGGAGCGAAGATCGGCGTCGTCGGGCCGAACGGAGCGGGTAAGTCGACCGTCCTGCAGATCATGGCGGGGCTGCAGCAGCCGTCCAACGGTGACGCCTTCCTCTCCCCCGGTTACAGCGTCGGCATCCTGCTCCAGGAGCCCCCGCTGAACGAGGAGAAGACCGTCCTGGAGAACGTCCAGGAGGGCGTCGCCGGGATCAAGGGCAAGCTCGACCGGTTCAACGAGATCGCCGAGCAGATGGCGACCGAGTACACCGACGAGCTGATGGAGGAGATGGGCAAGCTCCAGGAGGACCTGGACCACGCCAACGCGTGGGACCTCGACTCCCAGCTGGAGCAGGCCATGGACGCCCTGGGCTGCCCGCCCGGCGACTGGCCCGTCACCAACCTCTCCGGTGGTGAGAAGCGCCGCGTCGCGCTCTGCAAGCTGCTGCTGGAGCAGCCCGACCTGCTGCTCCTCGACGAGCCCACCAACCACCTCGACGCCGAGTCGGTGAACTGGCTGGAGCAGCACCTGGCCAAGTACCCGGGCACCGTCGTGGCCATCACCCACGACCGGTACTTCCTGGACAACGTCGCGGAGTGGATCCTCGAGCTGGACCGCGGCCGCGCCTACCCCTACGAGGGCAACTACTCCACGTACCTGGAGACCAAGGCCACCCGTCTCAAGGTCGAGGGCCAGAAGGACGCCAAGCGGCAGAAGCGCCTCAAGGACGAGCTGGAGTGGGTCCGCTCCAACGCCAAGGGGCGGCAGGCCAAGTCCAAGGCGCGTCTGGCCCGCTACGAGGAGATGGCCGCCGAGGCCGACAAGATGCGGAAGCTGGACTTCGAGGAGATCCAGATCCCGCCGGGCCCGCGTCTGGGCAGTGTCGTGGTCGAGGTGGCCAAGCTCAACAAGGCCTTCGGGGAGAAGGTCCTCGTCGACGACCTGAGCTTCACCCTGCCGCGCAACGGCATCGTCGGTGTCATCGGCCCCAACGGCGCGGGCAAGACCACGCTGTTCAAGATGATCCAGGGGCTGGAGACGCCCGACACCGGTTCGATCAAGGTCGGCGAGACCGTCAAGATCTCGTACGTCGACCAGAGCCGCGAGAACATCGACCCGAAGAAGACGCTGTGGGAGGTCGTGTCCGACGGGCTCGACTACATCAACGTCGGCCAGGTCGAGATGCCGTCCCGGGCGTATGTCTCCGCCTTCGGCTTCAAGGGCCCGGACCAGCAGAAGGCGGCCGGGGTGCTCTCCGGTGGTGAGCGCAACCGCCTCAACCTGGCCCTCACCCTGAAGCAGGGCGGCAACCTGCTGCTCCTCGACGAGCCCACCAACGACCTGGACGTCGAGACGCTGTCCTCGCTGGAGAACGCGCTGCTGGAGTTCCCCGGCTGCGCCGTCGTGGTCTCCCACGACCGGTGGTTCCTGGACCGCGTGGCCACGCACATCCTCGCCTACGAGGGCGAGTCCAAGTGGTTCTGGTTCGAGGGCAACTTCGAGTCGTACGAGAAGAACAAGATCGAGCGGCTCGGTGCGGACGCGGCCCGTCCGCACCGTGCCACCTACAAGAAGCTGACCCGAGGCTGATCTTGCGGCACATCTACCGCTGCCCGCTGCGCTGGGCGGACATGGACGCATACGGCCACGTCAACAATGTGGTGTTCCTCCGATATCTGGAGGAGGCGCGTATCGACTTCCTGTTCCGCCCGGACAAGCAGTTCAAGCAGGGGTCCGTGGTGGCGCGCCATGAGATCGACTACAAGCGGCAGCTGGTCCACCGGCACGCGCCGGTGGACATCGAGCTGTGGGTCACGGAGATCAGGGCGGCGTCCTTCACCCTCACCTACGAGGTGAAGGACCCGGACCAGGTCTATGTCCGGGCCTCCACGGTGATCGTGCCCTTCGATTTCGAACGGCAGCGGCCGCGCCGGATCACCGAGGAGGAACGCGAGTTCCTCCGGGAGTACCAGGACGACCGGGGCGACCAGGGCGCCGAGGAGGGGGCCGTCGCCGCATGACGGTCCTCCACCTCGCCGACGATGTGGAGGCGGCGGATCTCGCCGCCTTCCTGGCCAGGCTGCTCCACTACGACCGGGGTGCCGCGGTGCGGCTCCGGGCGACGGGCACGACCCTGGCCGTCTTCGGGCGGCCGCCGTCCTTCGAGGTGCTCGCGGTCCGCGCGGTGCGGCTGGCCAAGCCGTACGAGAACGGGCTGGACGACGGCCTCGATGTCACCGTCTCGGCCGGGGAACTCCTGGAGTCCGTCGACGAGTCGGCGGCCACGGCCTCCGTGCCCGCCGCCGTCACCGGACCGCCCTGGGCGGGTGTGCTGCCCCCGCGCGGCGGCTGGCAGCCGGTCGCCGGACTGCCCGCGCCCGACGCGCTGCGGGCGACCGTGGCCGCTGCGGTCAACGAATTCCGCACCCGCTCCGAGGAGTTGGCGCCCGAGCAGCGCACCCGGGCGGCGCTCGACCGGGTCGGCCGGGAGATCTGGTCTCGGATGGTGGGCCCGACGGGACTGCCCGTACGGGCCGTGCACGCGGCCCAGTCGCTGGGCTTTCTGCGGCCGGGTGCCCGCGCCCCGCGCGAGGAGCCTCCCGCCCTGCTGTCCTCGGGCGCATGGCTGCGACTGCGCACACCGTACGGGTCGGTCGCCGTGCGCCGGGCGGGGCTGGGCGCGCTGGACGTCAGCGTCCGTTAGCGCGCGCGGTTGCGCACAGGCGCGCGCCGGTCGGGTCGGCCCGGCGGGTCAGTTCGGCGGGTCAGTCCGGGGCGTTCACCATGGATGCCGCGGCGTAGGTGAGGTAGTTCCAGAGCGTGGTCTCGTGCTCCTCGGAGAGGCCGAGTTCGTCGACGGCCACCCGCATGTGCCGCAGCCAGGCGTCGTGCGCTTCCCGGTTCACGGTGAACGGGGCGTGCCGCATACGCAGACGGGGGTGGCCCCGGTTCTCGCTGTAGGTGGTCGGGCCGCCCCAGTACTGCATCAGGAACAGCACGAGGCGCTCCTCGGCCGGGCCGAGGTCCTCCTCCGGGTACATGGGCCGCAGGACCGGGTCCTCGGCAACCCCCTCGTAGAAACGGTGGACGAGGCGGCGGAAGGTCTCCTCCCCGCCGACCTGCTCGTAGAAGGTCTGCTCCTGAAGCGTGCCGCGCCGAATCTCTCTCACGTGCTCCATGGTCTCAGACACGGCGGCCCAGGTCTCCGGGCTTAGGCCCCGCCGCATCCGCGCACGGGAGCCGCCGGGGCGCCCGTGTACGGATGCGGATCAGCCGTTGGTCCTCGGGTCAGTCCCGGCGCACGGTGATCGTCGTCCAGGCGCCCACATGCACCCGGTCCCCGTCCTGGAGCGGGACCGGCACGAAGGGCTGGATGGGCTCCTCGCCGCCGTTGACCGTGGTGCCGTTGGTGGAGTTCTGGTCCACGACCGCCCAGGAGCCGTCCGGCTGCTGGACCAGCATGGCGTGCTGGTGCGAGACCCCCGGGTCCTCCGGCGGCACCGACAGGTCGACGTCGGGGGTGTCACCGGTGGAGTGGCGGCGACGGCCGATGGTGACCTGGCTGCCGGTGAGGGGGCGCTGCTGCGCCGGGGAGTACGCGGGCAGGTTCAGGCCCGTGGCCTCGGGGCCGGAGCGCTGCATCATCGCCATGAAGTACTCGCGGTCCGGTCCGATCGTGGCGGTCCAGGTCCCGGGCTGCTGCTCGTAGGCGCCGGGCGGCTGGGCCTGGGCGGGGCCGGGCTGCGGGTAGCCGTAGCCGCCGCCCTGGCCGCCGGAGGGACCGGGGCCGCCGGAGGTGCCCCCGGACGCCGGGGAGGGCGGGGAGATCACCCAGTCGTCGTCCCCGCCGCCGAAGGAGGGGCCGCCGGACTGCGGCGGAGCGGAGGGCGGGAAGCCGCCGCCCTGCGTGGGCGGCGGGCCGGAGGTGCCGGGCCGCTGGAATGCGGTGGGCGCGGCGCCGCTCTGCTGGTACGGCCCCTGGCCGCCGGGTCCGTCAGGACCGCCGGGTCCGCCCTGGCCGCCGAAGCCGCCGGTTCCGGGCTGCGGGTAGCCGTAGCCGCCCTGGCCGCCGGAGGGGCCGGGTCCTCCCGGACCGCCGGAAGCGCCCGGACCGTCGGGGCCGCTCTGACCGCCGAAGCCGCGGGGGCCGCCGGTTCCGGGCTGCGGGTAGCCGTAGCCGCCGCCCTGGCCGCCGGAAGCGCCCGGGCCGCCGGGGCTGCTCTGGCCGCCGGATGTGCCAGGGCCGCCGCCGAAGCCGCCGGAAGCGTCCGAGCCGCCGAAGCCGCCGGGTGCGCCCGGGCCGCCGAAGTCACCGCGACCGCCGGGTCCGCCCGGGCCCTCGGAGCCGCCCGGGCCGCCCGTGTTCCTGGGCCCGCCGGGGCCACCGGCACCGCCGGGGCCTCCGGACGCGGGCGCGGACGGCGGTACCGGACGTGACGGGTCCGCACCGAACGGAGACGGCCGCGAGGAGTCGCCCCCGAAGCCCGGGGAGCGGGACGGGTCGCCGCCGAAGTCCGGTCGGCGGGGCGAGTCGTTGCCGAAGTCCGAGGGGCGGGAGGCGTTGCCGCCGAAGGCGGACTGGCCGGTCGTGCCGCCGCCGAAGTCCGGCGAGCGGGACGGGCCCCGGTCCAAGCCGGACGGCCGGGACGGGTCGCCGCCGAAGTCGGACGAGCGGGCGGCGTCGTTCCCGAAGCCGGAGGAACGCGGCGCGTCGCCTCCGAAGTCAGAGGAACGCGGCGCGTCGTCGCCGAAGCCCGAAGAGCGCGAACTATCGCCACCGAAGCCGGACGAACGCGGACCATCGCCCCCGAAGCCCGAAGAACGCGGTCCGTCGCCACCGAAGCCGGACGAACGCGGACCATCGCCCCCGAAGCCCGAAGAACGCGGTCCGTCGTCACCGAAGCCGGACGAACGGGATGTATCGCCGCCGAAGTCGGAGGACGGAGGGCGGGACGCGTCGTTGCCGAAGGCGGGAGGGCGCGGTCCGTCGCCACCGAAGCCGGGCGAGCGGGGTGTGTCGCCACCGAAGCCGGAGGGGCGGGGGGAGTCGTTGCCGTAGGCGGGCGGGCGGGACTGGTCCGGGCCGAAGGCGGTCGGGCCGGACGGTTCGCTGCCGAACGGGGAGCCCGGGGGTATCGGTTCCGCGGGGCGGTTCACCTGGGACGGCCGGGAGCGCTCGTAGTCGAACGGGTCGGCTCCGGGGTCGGGCCGGCCGCCCTGCTGGAAGCGCACCCCGGGGCCGGGCCCGGACGGGCGCGGGGCCGCGGGGGTGTAGGAGGTGGCCGTGTTGGTCAGGAAGTTCCACCGGCACTCCTCGCAGAAGGGCGCGCCGCCCTCGCGGGGCGTACGGCACTGCGGGCAGAGTTCCGGCTCGCGGTCCGGCACGGCGGACAGCGGGCGTCCCCCGGGCCGGCCGCCCGGGCCCTGCGGCGGCGGATAGCCGTAACCGGAGGCGGGCGGCGGTGGGGGCACGGCACCGGCCATACGGTGACCGCAGACCTCGCACCAGTCGTCGGATCCCGACTGGTGTCCGTTCGGGCAGGTCGGCATGTCGGCGCTTCCCCCTTTCCTTCTCCGGTCACGGGGACCGGCGTGGTTCTCCGACCCCTGGGAGGTCGGGCTCGCTGCTGTCAGGACGTGCTCGTCACTTCTTTACACGAACAGTCTTTGTGGACCGGGTCTCGAGGGTCATCTCGTCCGCCTCGGCGACCTTTGCCTTCAGTCGCACAGTACCTGTCGCCGCGTCGACCACGTCCACCACCTTCGCAAGCAGTTTCGCAGTATCCGCGTTCCCCGACGCACCGGCGAGTTGAACCGCCCTGCCCAGCTTGGCCGTTGCACCGTCGATATCGCCCGCTTTGCGCAGTTCTATTCCCTGTTGGATGGCCTGTGCCAGTTCGGCCTGGCCCGTGTAGTGGGCGACTTGGGGGTTGATCGAGGTGGACGCCGCCATGTCGTCCGTCCACACGGCCCGTACCAGCCCCTGGGCCCCCAGGCTCTCCGTACTGCCGTCGCCTCTAGGGATCACCAGGGACACCCGCGCGGCCAGCATCTCCTGGCCGAGGTGCGCGGCCGGGACCCTCACGCACACGTGGTAGTCGCGGGACTCGTCGCCCCACGAGCCCGTCGGGTAGTCGCCCGCGCGCGGTCCCGCCTCCGTGCGGCGGCCGGTCAGGTCCTCGACCGCGGGAGCCACCTGCTTGACGAACCGGATCTCCGTGCCGACCGGGGTCCACAGCCGCAGGGAGACATCCGCCACTTCCTTGCCCATGGCCGTCTCCATCATCCGCGTGAAGTCGGCCGCCAGACCGGACGGATCGGCCACGATGTCGGCCGTGCCGAGCAGCGCGGAGGCGATCTGGGTGATCTCCTTCACCTCCCAGTCGGTGCCGACCCCGCGCGCGTCACAGGTGAAACGGCCCGCACAGGCGTCCAGGGTGGCCTTCAGCGCCTCGGGCGACTCGTGTTCGTTGCGGCCGTCCGTGAGCAGGATGCCGTGGCGTATGGAGACGTCCGCGGCGGACAGCAGCTGCTCGGCCAGCCGCAGCCAGGTGCCGATCGCGGTGCCGCCGCCCGCGCGGAGCCTGCGCAGCGCCTGCTTGGCCTGGTCGCGGGTGGTGGGTCCGGCGACGGCGAGCCGGCCGCCGCCCGGATAGACCTCCTCGGCCACATGGGTGCCGCCGATCACCGCGAAGTGGGTCCCGTCGCGCAGGGTGTCGATCGCCGCGGCCGTCGCCTCGCGCGCGTTGCGCATCTTGGCGGACGGGTAGTCCATGGAGCCCGAGCAGTCGACCATGATCGCCACGGCCGCACCCGGAGCCCGGCCCGCCGCGTAGGAGCCGGAGGCCGCGCTCCCGGAGGTGCCGCCGCCGGTCGCCGACACCGTCACGATGGCGTTGACCTCGCGGCCGCCCTCCGGCAGATACTCGTTCTGGTAGACGTCCACCGAGAACCGTGGCACGTCCGACTTCGCGAAATTGGCCATGGCAGCCTGATCCCCCTCGACGACCCCGCCGGAGCGGGGCGATGACTGTGCACGGACCGGTCCCCTCCGGTCCGGGGGGCCGGTCCGCCGCCCCCGAGGGTGTCCGGGACACCCGTCAGGCGGATCCTGCCCCCTGCGAAGGGGCCGGGAACGGGAGCACCGCCACTGTTACGTTGTCGTGGCCCCCGCCGTCCAAGGCGTGTCCCAGCAGCACCCGGGTGGCGTGCAGCGGGCGGTGGTGCGCGTCGGCGGGCAGCACGTCGGCCATCTCCTCCGCGGCCTCGGCGTAGTTCCACAGGCCGTCCGTGCACACCACCACCATGCCCGGCCGGTCCGGTTTGAAGGACGCGGTGTGCGGCTCCAGTTCATAGGCGTCCGCGCCGAGCCAGCCCGTGATCGCGTGGGCGCGCTCGTCGGCGTAGGCCTGGGCCTCGCTCATCAGGCCCGCGGCGACCATCTGGGCGGCCCAGGAGTCGTCCTCGGTCAGCCGGGCCGGGGGAGCGGCGCGGTCCACCGGGACCCAGTAGACACGGCTGTCGCCGACCCAGCCGACCACCAGCAGGTCCGGGGTGACCACGGCGCCGACCAGGGTGCAGGCGGGGGCGTTCTGGTGGGGGGCGTGCTCCTGGGCCGTCTCCGGCTCGGCGGCCAGCGCGTTGACGGCGCCCGAGGCGGCCACGATCGCGTCGTGCATGGCCTGCTGGGGGTGGGTGCCGCAGGGCAGGGCCGCGAGGAGCGCCTCGTTGGCCGCCCGGGCGGCGGCCAGGGAGGCGTCGTCGGGGCGGGTCGCGGAGGACACCCCGTCGCAGACGACCGTGACGAGGGCGGCCGATCCGTCGGGCAGCACGCTGCGGGAGAGCGCGAACGCGTCCTCGTTGCGGTGGTGGCGCAGACCGCGGTCGCTGATCGCGGCGGCCGGGCCCATGTCCTGCTCCACATGGTCCCGTTCGCGCGGCTGGGCATGACCGCAGTGCTCGCAGTAGCCGTCGCCGTCCACGAGGCCGGAGCGGCAGGCCACGCAGAACTTCGCGGCACCGGGGGGCGCCGCGGGGTGCGGGTCGGCGGGCCGGGGCGCCGGGAGCGGGTACTCCTCGGGCTCCGCGGCCCGGTCCAGCCGTACGCCCCGGGAGGCGCCCTCGTCCGGGGCCGCCCCGGGACCGTGCGAGCCGCCGGAGTCGGTGTCCGCGAGGTCCGTCGGCAGATGCACGGGGGCGGGCTCCTCCTGGCCGCCCGCCGCCGGGGCGACGGGCCAGTCCACCGGGGCGCCCCCCGGGGCCGGACGGGGCACCGTGCCGTTCATGGCGAGGGTCGGCGGATCGGGGGGAGGTGCGGGCACCGTCGACAGGTCGTACCCGCAGGCGCCGCAGTAGCGGTCGCCCGACTCGAGGGGCTCCTCACAACTGGGGCACCTCGAAAGGGCCGTCGGCTGGGGCATTTGCGACATCGATCACACCCACGTCCGGGGGCGGTAACGGTTTGCACGTTCCACCAGGTCGTTCCTCTCCTCGCCGGCCCGCGCGAGCCTGGCGAGCGTCCGGTACGAGCGCTCCAGGCCGAAGCGGAGGCCGCGCTCGTCCAGGTCACTGCCGAGCAGCGCGCGCCCGCCCGCCGCGGACGGTGCGGAGTCCTGGCTACCGGAGAGTACCCAGTCCAGGGCACACCCGAGGACCTCTGTGGACAACTGCTCGCGGCGTACGGCGTCCAGGCCGTACGCCTCCAGCGCCTGAACCTGCCCCGCGGCGGCCATCAGATCGTCCAGGAAGGCCGGGTCCGGCCCCTGGCCGCTCCGCTGCCGCAGCCGCGCCCGTACGGCGGCGACGCGGGCCGCGGTGTAGTGGATGGACGCCTCCGGCACGGACTCCAGGGTCCGTACGGCGGCGGCGCGGTCCCCCGAGGCGAGCCGGACCCGGGCCAGGCCGAAGGCGGCGCCGACATGGCTGGGGTCGGTGGTCCATACGAGCCCGTAGTACTCGGCCGCGTTGTCCAGTTGGCCGAGGACCTCCGCGCACAGCCCGAGGGCCAGCTTGGGGGAGGGCTCGCCGGGGAAGGCGTCGTAGACCGCCTCGAAGGAGAGCGCGGCGGCCGCGTGGTCGGCGGTGGCGAGCGCGGTGACCCCGCGGTACCAGACGACCCGCCAGTCGTCCGGGTGGTCCGCCTCCAGGTCCGCGAGCGTCCGTGCCGCGCCGTCCCGCTCGCCCGTCTCCAGCAGGGCCCGCAGTTCACGCAGCCGCAGCTCCGGGGAGGCCGCCGGGGCGGCGCGCAGCGCGGCGATCAGCTCGCCGGGCGCGGAGGTCATGAGACCGGCCAGGAAACCGGCGTTGGGGTCACCGGGGTCGACCAGGGGCACCGGCAGTGCCAGCGCGGCCGCGGCGGTGTCTACCGCCTTGACGGCCATGGCGGCGATGGCGGGCGTGGCGGCGAGGGCGGACGAAGGCGCCGTGGCGGCGGCCCGCCCCCCGATCGCGGACCACCCCGCGCGGCCGCGCCGGGGCGGGACCGCCCTCGCGCCCAGGCGGGACACGTCCCCGTCCAGCCGGGGGAACAACTCCGTCTCCGTCACCCGCAGTTCCGGTCCGAAGAGCGTCGACAGGGCGGGCCGGGGCCGTCCCGTCTGGAGGGCCACGACCTCCCGCAGCACCCCGGTGAGCTGTTCCGCCATCTCCTCGGCGGAGGCGAAGCGGCGGGCCGGGTCGGGGTCGGTGGCGCGCACCAGCAGCCGGTAGAAGGACTCGTAGCGGTGGAGGACCTCGACGGTGGCCGGGTCGGGCAGCGAGTCCGCGTGGACGGTGGTGTAGCCGGGGAAGTCGAAGGTGAGGACCGCGAGGGTGCGCGCGACCGTGTAGAGGTCGCTGGCCACCGACGGGCCGGTCCCGGCGACCTCGGGGGCCTGGTAGCCGACCGTGCCGTAGACGGCCGACTCCACGTCGTCCATCCTGCGCACCGCGCCCATGTCGATCAGCTTGAGCTGGTCCTCGGTCTGGATGGCGTTGTCGACCTTGAAGTCGCAGTACAGCAGATGGCGGCTGTGCAGATGGCCGAGCGCCTCCAGGGCCTCGATGCCGTAGGCGCACGCCTGTTCCACCGGCAGCGGATCGCGCCGCCCCTCGGGGGTGCGCCGCTCGTTCGCGATCTCCTTCAGCGACTTGCCGCCGACGTACTCCATGACGATGTAGCCGTCGAGCGAGCCCGTGCGCTGGTCGAGGTGTTCCACGAAGTTGTAGATGCGCACGATGTTGGCGTGTTCGATCTCGGCCAGGAAGCGGCGTTCGGAGATCGCCGCGGCCATCGCGTCCTCGTCGCCGGTGTCCAGCAGGCCCTTGAGGACCACCCACCGGTCGGAGACCGCGCGGTCCACCGCGAGATAGATCCAGCCGAGGCCGCCGTGCGCGAGGCAGCCCGCCACCTCGTACTGCCCGTGCACGACGTCCCCGGAGCGCAGCTTCGGCACGAAGGAGTAGGGGTGGCCGCACTTGGTGCAGAACCCCTCGGTGCGGCCCGGTTGTTCGCCGCGGGCGCGGCCGACCGGGGCGCCGCAGTCGGAGCGCGAGCAGTACCGTCTGCGCTCGGGCACCTCGGGCTTCTCCAGCACCATGCCCCGCGGGTCGGGCCGGGGGACGTCCGGGACCTGCACCAGGCCGAGACCGAGGCGGCCGCGCCCGGAGCCCGTGCCCGTGGAGCCGGAGCTGCGCACCGACACCGAGCGTCCGGTGGACCGGCCGGTCAGCCGTCCGGACACCGAGCGCCGGGACTGCGAGGACCCCGAGGAGCGCGAGGACGTACGGGAACTCGGCCCCGAGGCGGCGCCGTCCGGGCCCCGGGAGGCGCCGCCGGACGGCTCCGCCGCCGAGACGACCGGTGCCAGGCCGCAGGTGTCGCAGTACAGCTCGCCGCCGCCCATGTCCTCATAGGAGCCCGTGCAGCCGGGCCGCTGGCAGGTCCGCCCCGCCCGGCTCATGCTTCCTCCCTCCGGTCGGCCCCTTCACCCTGCCGGGGCACGCGCTGGCCGAGCAACTCGGCGACCGCGTGCTGGTAGCGCTGCACCGCCTGCCCGGCGACCCGCAGATCGCAGGGCGCGCTCCACAGCATCCGGCGGGCCGCGTCGTACCGCTCGATCAGCAGCGGGTCCTCGGCGAGCCCGTGCCGGGCCACCTTCGCCCGGTACGCGTCGAGCCGGCCGCGCAGCTCCGCGCGGACCGCGAGCGGCGCGGTGACCGCCGTCAACGACTCGCGGGCGCGCAGCAGTTCGTCCTCCGCCCGCTCCTCCAGGGACTCCAGCAGCGGGGAGAGGCGGTGCCACTGGGCGTGCCTGCGGTACTCAGCGGCGGTCGCCAGCTGCTCCTGGAGCGCGGTCGGCGGGCCGCTGACCGCGGGGACCTCCGAGGCGGCGATCTTGGCGAGGACCTCGCCGCGCGCACTGCGCGCCTCGGCGAGGGTGCGGTCCGCGCGGCTGAGCAGATCGCGCAGCTTGACCAGTCGCAGCTCGGCATCCTGGCGTACCGTCAGTACGGCGTCGATCTCCCGGCGCACCTCCTCCAGGGCGCGTGCCTCGCGGTCGTAGACCGTGGTGTCGGGGCGGCCGCCGCCGGGTGCCGAACTGCCCTGGGCGGGCGACCAGTACGCCAGCGGGTCGGAGACCACCTGTTCGCGCAGCCTGGTCAGGGTCCGGGTGATCCGCTCCAGGTCGTCGGCCGCCGGGTGCTCGCCGGGGCGCACCCCGACGGAGTGCGCGAGCCGCCGGGTGCGCTGGAGCTCCGCGGCCAGTAAATCGATCCGGGCGGGCAGCGCCGACCACACCGCGTCGGCGGCGACGACCAGGTCGAGCGAGGTGGCGTACAGCTCGTTCATCCGTTCCACGAGCCCGGCCAGGCTGATGTGCTCGCTCAGCTTTCCGGCGGCCGTGCCGCCCGCCGCGGCCGCCGTGGCACCGCCCGCGACGGTGACGCTCTCGCCGCGCAGCAGCCCGGTCAGTTCGGCCAGGTCCTCACGGCTGGACCAGCGCCGCCGGGCGCGGATGTCGCGGGCGCGGCGCAGGGCGCCGGTGTAGGCGTCGAAGTACGTCCAGAGCAGGGTGATCGACGCCTCCGCCGACGCCCAGCGCTCCTTGGTCACTCCGGTCAGCGCGGCACCTTCGAGGAGTCTGCGGCCCGCGTGGTCCTGGAGGGCGAGGAGCGAGGTCTCTATGGCCTCGTGCTCCGCGCCGAGCCGCGCCAGCGCACGGTCCACCTCGTCCCGGTCCAGTACCGGCCCGGTGGGTCCCGTGACGCCCATCGATCACCTCTCGCTCTGCTCGTGCCCGTGCGATGTGGGTGCGCCGGGGCAACTCTCCAGTGGTATCAGCTCGGTCGGGCCGGTCAGGAGGACGGTGGCCGGGAGGCCGCCGCGTCGGGGCCCAGGGTGGGGGAGAGCCACTTGGTGTACGAGGCCCCCCAGCCGGTCGCGAGATAGTCCACCAGGACCTGGTTGACCCGCTGCACCAGGTCCTTGGCCTCCTTGTTCATCGCCACTCCGTAGTACTCGGTCGTGAAGGGCTTCCCCTTGAGTTCGACGGTCGGGTCCTGGGCCGCCTGGCTCGCGGCCAGCGCACCGTCGGTGACGACCGCGTCCACCTCGCCCAGTTGGAGCTTGACCAGACAGTCCAGTTGGTTGGGGACGGTGGTGGAGATGTCGGTGGAGGCGGGGAGCCTGCCGGACTTCCTGTCCCCGGCCAGCCGGGCGGCGGCCGTGGAGCCCGCCGCGGAGCAGATCCGCTTGCCCGCGAGCGAGGTGTCGTAGCCCGTGATCCGGGAGGACTTCGGCGCCAGGACCTGCTGGCCGGTGACGAAGTACGGGTCGGAGAACCGGACTTCGTCCAGCCGGTCGCAGGTGATCGTCATGGTGCGCACCACCATGTCCACCTGCCCGCTGCGGACCGCGGGAATGCGCTGGTTGGTGGGAATGGCGTGGAAGCGGACCGCGTCCGGGCTGCCGAGGATCCGGCGGGCGATCTCGCGAGCGAGGTCGATGTCGAAGCCCTCCAGGTCACCGCCCGGGGTGCTGGGGTCGCGGTAGCCCCAGCGGTAGCTGTTCTGGTCGACGCCCACCGACAGATAGCCGCGCCGCTTGATCTCCTGGACCTTGGGGCCCCCGTCGGCGGCGGAGGGCGGGAGGCTCATCCGCTCGGGGTGTCCGCCGCAGTCCTCCGACCTGGCCTGGGTGGCCTCGGTGAGGCCCGGGCCGCCGGTGCCGGTGGAGCCGTCCCGGCTCGCGCGGGCGAGCGGCAGCGACAGCGCGAACAGCACGGCGAGGACACAGGCGAGGACCATCGTGCCCACACCGCCCCAGCCCCTCAGGCTTGCCCTCAGGCGGCGTGCGACCATGACCGCTCCCCCTCTCACCGGTACTCCGAAAGCCTGCGCCCGATGCCCAGCAGCGCCCCGGCCGCGCCCAGCAGGGCGAGGACCGCGGCGCCCGGCGGGAGTCCGGTCAGCGCGTCCCGGCCGTCGCCCGCCGCCCGCTCGAATTCGCTCTCCTCGTGGTCCAGCGCCTTGGCCAGACTGGCGTCCACGCTGTCGAAGCACTCGCCCGTCGGCCGGTCCGCCGCCGAGCCGATGACCTTGTCCAGGGCCGCCTGGTAGTTGCCGTCGTCGTCGGCGGTCCGCGCCTCACCGTGGCGCTGCTGCCAGACCTTCATACTGCCGACGGCGGCCGTCACGGGCTCCCTGCCCGCCGCGTCGTCGGCCAGGGACCCGGCCTCGGCGAGCGCGCCGGAGAGGGTCCGCATGTCCTGCTGGAAGGCGTAGTCGTAGGCGTCCTCGACCGTGCCGTCGGGCAGGCTCTTCGTCTCGGCGCCCCGGTTGACCAGGGTCAGGTTCTCGTTGCCGCGGGCGTTCAGGGAGGCGATGCGCGCGTCGTGCAGCACGGCCAGCGACCGCACCCCGTGGTTGTAGGAGGAGTCGAGCCCGGCGCGGGCCGCGCTGTGCCCCGCCACCAGCCACAGCAGGGCGACGGCGGTGGCCGCGGTGGCGGCGGCCAGGCCCTGGTTCAGCACCCGGTTGGTGCGCAGGAAGTGGCGCCGCTGGGCCCAGCCGAGGGCGGCCAGCGCGAGCACACCGAGGACGATGGCGCACCAGGGATACGGGGTGGCGTCCGCGTAGTCGGAGCGCAGCCGCCGGTTCTCCTGGGTGTACAGGTCCTGCGCGGCGGGCAGCATCTGGCGCTGCATCAGCTCGTCGGCCGCCCGCAGATAGGCGCCGCCCACCGGGAAGCCCTGGCGGTTGTTGGCGCGGGCCCGCTCCACCAGGCCCTTGTACTGCGGCAGAAGGGTGGTGAGCCGGGCGACGGTGTCCGCGGCGGGGGAGCCGGGGGTGGTGCCCGCCGCCGCGGTGACCAGGCCCGAGGCGGCGGCCGCGATGTCCTTCTCATAGCGGTCCGTGGTGGCGCGGGGCTCCTGGCCGCCCGCCAGGAAGCCGCTGGAGGCCGTGGTGTTGGCGTCCGCGAGGGAGCGGTAGATGCCGGCCGCCCCGGCGCTCAGCGGCTGACTGCTGTGCAGCACGTCGTCCGTGGCCTGCGCGCGGTCCGTCGTCTGCCAGGCGGTGACCGCGCCGAAGGCGATGACCAGGGTGGCGAGGACGGCGCCGACGGCCCGCAGCCGTCCGGGCTCGGTGGTCGCGGCGGCCCGCAGCCGGTCCACGCCCTCGGCGAAGGCCGCGCGGGCCGGGGCCGGGGTGGCGGGCGCGGAGGGAGGTGTGGTGGACGCGGAGGGATGCGCGGTGGGCGGCACCGGCGGCGCGCCCGCCCGCTGCGGATGTGTCACTCGACCTCCCCCATGGTCATCCCAACGCCCGCCGTCGCCCGGGCACCTGGCGGGCGAGGGCGCACGGCGGCAAGTATCGCCGTCGGGACCGGCATCCGAACAGGCCTTATGCGATCTTCTTTCCGGATCGCAGGGTATGTGCGGAACGCCGGGCTCACGGCGCCCGGTGCCCGCCCCCCTGTCCTGGAACACGCGATGTTCTGGTGTTCGGTTCCCCGGCGGGGCGGGCGACCCGCACGGCGGGCCCCGGGCACCCGCCCGCCAGGGTCAGGCACCCGTCCCGCCAGGATCAGGCACCTGCCCCTCCAGCATCAGGCCGCCGCCCCGTCCGTCCCCCGGGTGCCGTCGTGTTCGTAGTGGGCGCGCACCCGTGCGTGTGCCTCCCGTGGCGCTCCCAGGCGGTCCAGTCCGAGGAGCGCGGCGCCGAGCACCGGGCGGGCGCTGACCACCCGCGGGACCGCCCGGGGGGCCGGACCGCCCAGCAACTCACGGATATGGCCGTCCAGTTGAGGGTGGCGGGCGGCCAGGACCGAGCCGCCGAGCAGGACCGGGGTCTCCTCCCGGAGCAGGTCCAGCCGGGTCAGTGCGACCACGGCCATCGCCACCACCTCCTCCGCGAGCCGGTCCACGATCGCGCGGGCCACCCGGTCGCCCTCTCCGGCGGTGGCGAAGAGCACCGGCGTCAGCTCATGGCGCCGCTCGGAGTGGATCCGCTCCAGATGGAGCGCCTCGATCAGCGCGCCCATGGAGCCCAGCCCGAAGTGCGCGGGCAGGGTGCGGGCCAGGGCCGTGGGGCCGCCCCGCCCGTCCTCCGCGCGCGCCGCCCACCACAGGGCCTCCTCCGCCAGCTGCCAGCCGCCGCCCCAGTCGCCCGAGATACGGCCGATCGCAGGGAAGCGGGCGGTGCGTCCGTCGGGCCGCATCCCGACGCAGTTGATGCCCGCGCCGCACACCACCGCCACCCCCCGGGGCTCGGCGACCCCGGCCCGCAGCACCGCGAAGGTGTCGTTGCGGACCTCCACGGTCCCGCCCCAGGTCCGCGCCTCCAGGGCGGCCGTCAACTGCCGCTCCTCCACCGGGAGATCGGCGTTGGCCAGACAGGCCGAGACATGGCTCACGGAGACGGCCCCGGCCTCGGCGAAGGCCCGGGACACCGCCTCGGCGAGGGTGTCCACGGCCGCCTCCACACCCACGGCCGGTGGCCGGAACCCCCCGCCCCGCGCGGCGCCGAGCACCTCGCCGCCGGGGCCCACGACGGCCACGTCGGTCTTGCTGTTGCCCGCGTCGATGGCGAGGACGCTCGCGGTCAGGCCCACGCGAGATGCTCCCGGTTGTGCGCGATCAGCCGGTCGGTGAGGGCGTCGGCGGAGGAGTACTGGCCGATCAGCGGGTGGGCGAGCAGCGCGCGGAAGACCCGGTCGCGTCCGCCGTGCAGAGCCGCCTCCAGGGCCAGTTCCTCGTACGCGGTCACCTGTGCCATCAGCCCCGCGTACAGCGGGTCCACCGCCGGCACCGGCAGCGGGACCGGGCCCTGCGGTCCGACGGCGGCCTGCACCTCGATCACCGCGTCGTCCGGCAGGAAGGGCAGCGTGCCGCGGTTGTACGCGTTCACCACCTGGTACGGCGTGCCCCCGCCGGTCAGCAGGGAGGCGGCGAGGTCCACGGCGGCCTCCGAGTAGTAGGCGCCGCCCCGCCTGGCGAGCAGCGCGGGCTTCTCGTCGAGCGCCGGGTCGCGGTACATCCGCAGCAGCTCCCGCTCCATGGCGGCCACCTCCGCCGCCCGGGAGGGCCTGCCGCGCAGCTCTGCCACGACCTCGTCGTGCGCGTAGTAGTAGCGCAGATAGTACGAGGGGACCACGCCGAGGCGGTCGATCAGGGAGCGCGGCAGGCGCAGATCCCCGGCGACTGCGTCCCCGTGCTCGGCGAGCAGCTTGGGCAGGACGTTCTCGCCCTCGGGGCCGCCGAGCCGTACACCCGTCTCCCAGGTGAGGTGGTTGAGCCCCACATGGTCGAGGTGCACCTCGGCGGGGGCGGCGCCGAGCAGGGCGGCGAACTTCCGCTGGAAGCCGATCGCCACATTGCACAGGCCGACCGCCCGGTGGCCCTCGTTCAGCAGCGCCCGGGTCACGATGCCCACCGGGTTAGTGAAGTCGACGATCCAGGCCCGGGGGTTGGCGCGGCGGACGCGCTCGGCGATGCCGAGGACCACCGGCACCGTGCGCAGCGCCTTGGCGAGGCCCCCCGCGCCGGTGGTCTCCTGCCCGACGCAGCCGCACTCCAGCGGCCAGGTCTCGTCCTGCTGCCGCGCGGCCTGCCCGCCGACCCGCAGCTGGAGCAGTACGGCGTCGGCGCCCTCGATGCCCGCGTCCAGGTCGCTCGTCGTCACCACACGGCCGGGGTGGCCCTGCCGGGCGAGGATGCGCCGGGCGAGGCCGCCCACCGGCTCCAGCCGCTCGGCAGCCGGGTCGACCAGGACCAGTTCCTCCACCGGCAGGGTGTCCCGCAGCCGGGCGAAGCCGTCGACGAGTTCGGGTGTGTAGGTCGAGCCTCCGCCGACCACGGTCAGTTTCATGCGGTGCTAGCCCTTCACTCCGGTGAGCGTGACGCCCTCGACAAAGGCCCTCTGGGCGAAGAAGAAGACAAGGATCACGGGGGCCATGACCAGCACGGTCGCGGCCATGGTGAGGTTCCAGTCGGTGTGGTGCGCGCCCTTGAAGGACTCCAGGCCGTAACTGAGCGTCCAGGCGCCCGGGTTCTCCGAGGCGTAGATCTGGGGGCCGAAGTAGTCGTTCCAGGCGTAGAAGAACTGGAAGAGCGCGACGGCGGCGATGCCCGGCCGGGCCATGGGCAGGACGACCCTCAGCAGGGTCCGCAGCTCCCCGCAGCCGTCGACCTTCGCCGCGTCCAGGTACTCGTTCGGGATGGTCATCAGGAACTGGCGCAGCAGGAAGACGGAGAAGGCGTCGCCGAAGGCCATCGGGACGATCAGCGGCCACAGGGTGCCGGACAGGTCCAGCTGCTTCGCCCAGAACAGATACATCGGGATGACCACCACCTGCGGAGGCAGCATCATCATCGAGATCACCAGCATCAGGGACAGATTCCGGCCCGGGAAGCGGAGTTTGGCCAGGGCGTAGGCGACCGGGACCGAGGACACCACGGTCAGGGCCGTGCCCAGGCCCGCGTAGACCAGGGTGTTGCGCCACCAGGTGAGGAAGCCGGGGGTATCGAGGACCGTGCGGTAGTTGCCCCACTCCCAGGTGTGCGGGACCAGATCCCGGCTGAGCGCCTGGCTGTCGCTCATCAGCGAGGTCAGGAGGACGAAGACGAAGGGCAGGGTGAAGAAGAGGGCGGCGGCCACCCCGAGGGAGTGGACCGCGATCCACTCCAGCAGCGCCCCGCGGCGCGCTGCGCGGGCCGCGGGCGAGGCGGTCCTCCTCGATTCCACCCGTGTGCCGAGCACCTGGGTCATGTCAGTCACCTGCCAGATTGAGGCCGCCCCGGCGCCGCATCAGAAACGCGGTGAACACCATCGACAGGGCGAAGAGCACCAGCGCGACGACGCACGCGGAGCCGTAGTCGAAGCGCTGGAAGCCGAGGTTGTAGACGAGCTGGGGCAGGGTGAGCGTGGACTTGTCGGGGTAGCCCGGCTCGAACTGGGTGCCCGCGCCCTGGATCACGCCCGAGGCGACCTTTCCGGCGATCAGCGGCTGGGTGTAGTACTGCATGGCCTGGATCACGCCGGTGACCACGGCGAACATCACGATCGGGGCGATGTTCGGCAGGGTGACATGGCGGAAGCGCTGTCCCGCCGAGGCGCCGTCCAGCGCGGCCGCCTCGTACTGCTCCCTCGGCACGTCCAGCAGCGCGGCCATGAAGACGACCATCAGGTCGCCGACGCCCCACAGCGCCAGCAGGGTGAGGGCGGGCTTGGACCAGGAGGGGTCGTTGAACCAGCCCGGCGCCGGGAGGCCGATCGCGCCCAGGAGCGAATTGACCGGCCCGGTTCCGGGGTTGAGCAGGAAGGCGAAGGCCATGGTGGCGGCCACCGGCGGAGCGAGGTAGGGCAGGTAGAAGAGGGTGCGGAAGACGCCCGTGCCGGTTCTGATCCGGGTGATGAGCAGGCCCACCCCGAGTCCGAAGACGACCCGCAGGGTGACCGTGACCACGACCAGCCACAGGGTGTTGCGCAGCGCGGGCCAGAAGAGGGGGTAGTGCCCGAAGACGTACGACCAGTTCCTGGTTCCGCTCCAGGTCGGCGGCCGGAAGCCGTCGTAGTGCATGAAGGAGAAGTAGACCGTCGAGAGCAGCGGATACGCGAAGAAGACCGCGAAGCCGATCAGCCAGGGCGACATGAAGGCGAGGGTGGTGAGGGCCGCCCGGCGGCGTCTGGCGGCGAGAGTGGGGGCGGTCATCGTCACTTCGCCTGCGCGATGTCCGTGTCGATCTGCCGGGCCGTGCTCGCCAGCCCCGCCCTGAGGTCCTTGACCTTGCCGCTCTCGTAGTCGTAGCCGAACTGCTGGATGGTCACCAGGTACTGGCCGCCGTTGAGGGAGGCGGGGGTGGTGGTGGAGTCGGGGTCGGCCGCGATGTCCAGGAAGGTCTTGAAGCGGGGGTCGGCCTTCAGGGCGGGGGACTTCAGGGCGGCCAGGGTGGAGGGCACATTGTGGATGTCGTTGGCGAAGCCGACCACCGCGTCCGTGTCCGTGGTCATGTACTTCACCAGCTCCCAGGCCGCGTTCTGCTTTCTGCTGGTGGCGGCGATCCCGGCGATGGTGCCGGTGATGTAGCCCTTGCCGTACTCGTCGGCCCGGTCGTCGGGCACGGGCAGCGGGGCCACGCCGATCTCGAAGTCCGGCTTGGCGTCCAGGGCCATGCCCAGGCGCCATTCGCCGTCGAGCTGCATGGCGACCTGGCCGGTGTGGAAGGGGTGCCTGGGGCCCCACTCGTCGCCCAGCTTCGCGCGGTACCTCTCCAGCTTCCGGAAGCCGCCGAGTTCGTCCACCAGCCTCTTCTGGAGGGTGAATCCGGCGGTGAAGGCGGGGTCCTCGGCGAGGCGCGACGTTCCGTCGGCGCCGAAGTAGGTGGGGGAGAACTGGGCGAGGTAGTGCTCGGTGGTGGTCTCCCAGCCGTGGTAGTCGGGCATGAAACCGAGCTGCCGGTAGCCGTCGCCGTCCGGGACCGTCAGCTTCCTGGCGTCGGCCTCGAACTCGGACCAGGTCTTCGGCGGGGCGGCGATGCCCGCCTTCCGGAAGGCGGTCTTGTTGTAGTAGAGCCCGTAGGCGTCGCCCAGCAGCGGCACCGTGCAGCGGTCCCCGTCGAACTGGGTGTACTCGTTCATCGCCTTCGGGAAGGTCGCCGCCGGGTCGATGCCCGCCTTCCGGAAGAAGGGGTTCAGATCGACCAGGGCCCCGGAGGAGCAGAACTTCCCGACGTTGTTGGTGGTGAAGGAGGAGATGACGTCGGGCGCCCGGTCGCCGCCGGTGCGCAGCGCCTGGTTGATCTTGTCGTCGGTCATATTGGCGACGACCTTCACATGGATGTTCGGGTGCGCCTTCTCGAACCGTGCCACCAGCGCGTTGACGGCCCTGGTCTCGGAGGGCGCGCTCCAGGCGTGCCAGAAGTTCAGGGTGGTCTCCTTGGACGCGTCGTCGTCGGCGCCGGAGGAGGGCTGACCGGTGCAGGCGGTGGCGAGCAGCGCGACGGACGCGACTAGGGCACAAGACATCTTCCGCATGGTTTCGGGCATGACGGGGTCTCCCTGGGGCGGGGGGTCGGACAGGGGACGCGCTGTGCTGTGGTGCGGCGGGGGCGAGGGCGGGGTCCGGAAGGGTGTGCGCGGGGTGAGCCGGTCGGGCGGGGGTGCTCAGCGCGAGGTGTCGAAGACCTCGTCGCGGGTGGTGGCGAGCGCGCTCTCCAACGCGCCGCGCAGGACGGGGTGTTCGCGTACGTCGCCGACGGCGAGGCGCGGCCGGGAGGCGGCCAGCTCCTCCAGTTCGGCCTGGACCAGGGCCCGCAGCGGCTCACCCCCCGCGGTGAGCGAGGTGCCGCTGAGGACGACGAGTTCCGGGTCGAGTACGGAGACCAGTGCGGCGAGACCCGTGGCGAGCCGGGTCGCATAGGTCTCCAGGAGGCGCCGGTGGGGCCCCGAGGCATGGTCGGCGCCCAGCGCGACCAGTTGGGCGGCGACCTCGGTGTACGGGCCCGTGGGCACGTCCGCCACGCCCAGCTCGCGGGCCAGCCCCGGCAGCGCCTGGGAGCCCGCGAGCTCCTGGTAGCCGCCGCTGTTGGCCCGGGTCACCTGGCGGACCAGGGGCGCGCCGGGTACCGGCAGGAAGCCGACCTCACCGGCGCCGCCGGTCCAGCCGCGGTGCAGCCGTCCGCCGAGCACCAGGGCCGCGCCGAGACCGCCCTCGTTCCACAGCAGCACGAAGTCGTCGTGGCCGCGGGCCGCGCCCAGCCGCTGTTCGGCCAGGGCTACCAGATTGACGTCGTTCTCGTACTCGACGGGCATCGGCAGGGCCGCGGCGAGTTCGTCGAGCAGCGCCGGGGAGTGCCAGCCGGGCAGATGGGAGGCGTAGCGCAGTCGGCCGGTGGTGGGGTCGAAGGCGCCCGGGGTGCCGATGACCACCCGGTGCACATCGGCGAGGGCGAGCCCGGCGGCCTTCACGGCGCCGCCGAGGGCGTCGGTGACCTGCCGGGCGACGGGCTGTGCCGGGCGGCGGCCGGGGGTGGGCAGCTCGTACCGGCCGACCGTGCGGCCGGTGACATCGGCGACGGCGGCGCGGATCCGCTCGGGGGTGACATCCAGTCCCGCGACATGGGCGGCGGCCGGATTCACCACGTAGAGCTGGGCGTTCGGTCCCGGGCGGCCCTCGCTGGTGCCGGTCATCAGGACGAGCCCGGCCGCTTCGAGGCGGGCGAGGAGCTGGGAGGCGGTGGGCTTGGACAGGCCGGTGAGCTTGCCGATGCGGGTGCGGGTGAGCGGGCCGTGCTCCAGGAGGAGGTCCAGGGCGGCCCGGTCGTTCATGGCGCGCAGCACACGCGGGGTGCCCGGCGTACCGGCGGATCCTGCCATGTCTGTCGCCACCTGCCTGTAGATCACTGTTAGGAAACTTTCCAATTGGTGAGAGGAACGTAGGCCCGGGGTCACGGGGGCGTCAATACCGGCCACGGGCGGCAACCAAGTCGTTACCTGGACCCTTGCCGGAACGCCGAGAGGCGGCCTCCGCACACTCCGGAGACCGCCTCTCGGCAGCGTGAACGCGCCGCTACGAGCGCGCCGCTACTTCACCGGCGGGCGCACTGGCGGGATCGGGGCCGCCGCCTCCGACTGGGGCGAGGCGGTGTTCGCGTACGCCGACGGGGGCGCCGTGGTGGCCGCCGGATCGGGCAGGGCCGCCTCCGCCGGGGCCGTGGCGCCGCCCACGATCCGGATGTCCGCCTCGTCGAAGGCCCGCTTGATCCGCCAGCGCAGCTCGCGCTCCACCGCCAGCGCCTTGCCCGGCATGGTCTTCGCGGTGACCCGGACCACCATCGAGTCCAGCAGCACACTGTCCAGGCCCAGCATCTCGATCGGGCCCCACAGCAGCTCGTTCCAGGGCTCGTCCTTGCTCATCCGCTCGGCGACCTGGTCGAGGGTCTCCTTCACCCGGTCCAGGTTCTCGGCCGCCCGGACGGTCACATCCACCCCGGCCGTCGCCCAGCCCTGCGAGAGGTTGCCGATGCGCTTGACCTCGCCGTTGCGGACATACCAGATCTCGCCGCCGTCGCCGCGCAGCTTGGTCACCCGCAGGCCGACCTCGATCACCTCGCCGGAGGCCACCCCCGCGTCGACGACATCACCGACGCCGTACTGGTCCTCCAGGATCATGAACACACCGGACAGGAAGTCCGTCACCAGGTTGCGCGCGCCGAAACCGATCGCCACACCCGCCACACCGGCCGAGGCCAGCAGGGGCGCCAGATTGATCTGGAAGGTCGACAGCACCATCAGCGCCGCCGTGCCCAGGATCAGGAAGGACGCCACCGAGCGCAGCACCGAGCCGATCGCCTGCGAGCGCTGCCGACGGCGCTCCACGTTCACCAGCAGACCGCCGAGCGCCGTGCCGTCGACCGCCTGGACCGTGCGGTTCATCCGGTCGATCAGTTTCGTTATCGCCCGCCGCACCATCACCCTCAGCACGGCGGCGACCACCAGGATCAGCACGACCCTGAGGCCGATCGCGAGCCAGGTGGACCAGTTCTGCTCGACCCAGCTCGCGGCGTTCGTCGCGCTCTCCTGGGCGTCCTGGAGCGTGGGCACGGCCGGGGCCGTCGTCTGCGAGGGCGACGGGGACGGTACGGCGCCGGCGGCCGACAGAACGGGCAAGGACACGAGGGATACCTCCAGGTGCGGTCCAGCTCCACCGCCGGCGCCCGCGGCCAAGGTCACGGGAAGGTCACCGGACGGCAGAATCACCACACTAACGGTGCATCGTGCGGAGATCCCGCCGATGGACCGGGGAGAGACCGTGCTCACCCGGAGAAGTAAGGGGGCGCACAACGGGGGATGCTTCCGGTGTGGTCGAAAACACTCCCAGCCCGTTACCGGGACATGGTGGCGCTTCCACCAGGCATGAGGGGAGACTGTCTGTCAGATCGTCCCGGCGCGAGCCACGCGCCGCCGGCGTACAAGGAGGCATCCGTGCCGCACGTCCTGGTCCTCAATGCGTCGTACGAGCCACTCGGCGTCGTACCGCTCCGCCGCGCGCTCGTCCTCGTCCTCGAGAACAAGGCCGTATGTCTTGAGGAGACCGGCGCATACATGCACAGCGCAACCGTCACTGTCCCCGCACCCAGCGTGGTCCGGCTGAAGCGATTCGTGCGGGTTCCCTACCGGGGGCCCGTTCCTCTTACCCGTCGTGCGCTCTTCGCCCGCGACGGGGGCCGGTGCATGTACTGCGGTGGCGTCGCAACCAGCGTCGACCACGTCATTCCGCGCAGCCGCGGTGGTCAGCACGTCTGGGACAACGTGGTGGCGTCCTGCCGCCGCTGCAACCATGTCAAAGCCGACCGGCATCTCTTCGAGATCGGCTGGCGGCTCCATCACAAACCTGCGCCGCCCACCGGGCTGGCCTGGCGCATCATCGGCACCGGCCATAGGGACCCGCGCTGGCTGCCCTACTTGCAGCCGTACGGCGCGGACGACGCCCTCGCCCGGATCGACGGCATCCCAGCCTGACGGTCCGGGCCTTCGCGTTCCCCGGGGCGAGCGGCACCACGGCCGGGCGCCCCGGGATTCCGCCTGCCCCGGGCCGCGGGATTCCGCCTGTCCCGGGCCGGGATGCGTGCGCACTCCCTGGCGACCGGGTACGTTCTGTGACGATACGCACGTTGTCCGTCCTCGTACGTCTGCGGGCGCGCCCACTGGGTAGGCCACTCCTCACCCGCACCCGTCGTACGACGAAGGAGGCCCCCGTGGCCGCATCGGTCCACCCCCCGCTTCCGGCCCTGTCCAAACGCGTCCCGGCCGGCCGTCTGCCCGCCACCGGCAGGTTCGCCGAGCCGGACCCCCTGCTGTGCGTCCTCAGCGCGGAGGTCGCCTGCGCCGAGGTGCCGCTGACCAGCGAGCCCCCGCTGCCCGACGCCGAACCGCTCACCAGTGAGCCCCCGCTCGCCGACGCCACACCGCTGACCAGCGAGCCCCCGGCCGCCCACCCGGACCCCACGGAGTTCTAGGTGGCCGCGGCCGCGCCCGGGCCCGAGGGCACCCCGCTGGACCGGCTCGCGGCGCTGCACGGCGTCGCCACCTCCTACCGGCCCTCCCCGGACCGCACGGTCCGGGCCTCGGACGCCGCGGTCACCGCCGCCCTCGCGGCACTCGGCGTCGATGCGGACACCCCGGACGCCTTACGCACCGCCCTCGCCGCCCGCGAGAGCGAACTGCGCGCCCGGCTGCTGCCGCCCACCGTCGTCGCCTGGGGCGGACAACCGCCCGCCGCCCTCGCCGCCCTGCCCGAGGGCACCCGCCTGCGGATCGTCACCGAGCAGGGGCAGACCCGGTCGTCCGCCGCGGGCCTCCCGCCCGGCGTCCACGCCCTGTACGCGACCGCGCCCGACGGCCGCGGCGCCGAGGCCCATCTCGTCGCCGCCCCCGACCGGCTCCCCGCGCCCGGCGGACGCTCCCACGGACTGCTTGTCCAGCTCTACTCCCTGCTCTCCCACCGCTCCTGGGGCATGGGCGACCTCGGTGACCTCGCCGAGCTGGCCGCCTGGGCCGGACGCACCATCGGCAGTGGATTCGTGCAGGTCAACCCGTTGCACGCGGCCGTGCCCGGCCCGCCGACGGACCCCTCCCCCTACCGCCCCTCCTCGCGCCGCTACCCGGACCCCGTGCATCTGCGCGTCGAGGCCGTCCCCGAGTTCCCCCACGTCGAGGACCAGGACCGGATGCGGGCGCTGCTGGAACGCGCGGCCCGGCTGCGGGAGTCCGTCCTCGACAAGGGCGCCCTGATCGACCGGGACGCCGTGTGGGACCTCAAGCGCGCCGCACTCGAACTCGTGCACGCCGTGCCCCTGGGACCCGGGCGGCGCGCCGCCTACGCCGGATTCCTCGCCGAGGAGGGCGAGGCGCTGACGGACCACGCCACCTGGTGCGCCCTCGCCGAGGCGTACGGCCCCGACCCCGCCACCTGGCCCGCCGGACTGCACGACCCCCGCTCGCCCGAGACCGCCCGCGCCCGCGCCGCACTGGCCGACCGCGTCGGGTTCCACAGCTGGCTCGCCTGGCTGACCGACGCCCAGCTCGGCGCCGCCCAGCGCACCGCGCGCGACGCCGGGATGCCCCTCGGGCTGATCCACGACCTCGCCGTCGGTGTGCACCCCGGCGGGGCCGACGCCTGGGCCCAGGCGGAGTACCTCGCGGCCGGGATCTCGGTGGGCGCCCCGCCGGACGCCTTCAATCCGCGCGGCCAGGACTGGGGGCTGCCGCCCTGGCGCCCCGACCGCCTCGCCGCCTCCGGGTACGCCCCCTACCGGAGGCTGCTGCGCGCCCTCCTGCGGCACGCGGGCGCCCTGCGCATCGACCATGTCATGGGTCTGTTCCGGCTCTGGTGGGTGCCGCAGGGCCGCCCGCCCACGGAGGGCACCTATGTCCGCTACGACGCCGAGGCCATGCTCGCCGTCCTGGTCCTGGAGGCCGCCCGGGCGGGCGCCCTGGTGATCGGGGAGGACCTCGGGACGGTGGAGCCCGGGGTGCGGGAGGCCCTGCACGAGCGCGGGGTGCTCGGCACCTCCGTGCTGTGGTTCGAGCGGGACTGGACGGGCGACGGGCAGCCGCTGCCGCCCGCGAGCTGGCGGGAGGACTGCCTGGCCACGGCCACCACCCACGATCTGCCGCCCACCGCGGCCCGGCTCACCGGCGAACATGTGGACCTCCGCGACCGGCTCGGGCTGCTGACCCGCCCCCTGGCCGAGGAGCGCGCCGAGGCGGCCGCCGACGCCAGTGAGTGGCTCGCCCTGCTGACCCGGCTCGGACTGCTGGAGGACCCGGCGGGTGATCCGGTGGCCGCGGAGGAACAGGAGGTCCGAGCCGTCCACCGGTATCTGCTGCGCACCCCCGCCCGGCTGATCGGCGTCTGGCTCCCGGACGCGGTGGGCGACCGCCGTCCGCAGAACCTGCCGGGCACCTGGGACCAGTACCCCAACTGGCGGCTGCCGATGGCGGACGCCGAGGGCCGCCCGGTCGCCCTGGAGGAACTGGCGGCCTCCCCGCGGCTGCACGCGCTCATGGACGTGCTGCGGGAGCCGGTCACCGGGCCGGAGAGTCCCGGCGGCGGACCCGCACCGGCCGCCGGGGCACCGGACGGTGACGGGGTGCCGGGGTGAGCGGGCCGGGCGGCCGCCCGCTCCACCGGACGGGTGCGGGGCGTCAAGCGGACCCCCGGGCGCGCGGCCGGTCCGGGCGTTCGCTACTTTTGCACCGTGGACAAGAAGAACGCCCTGCGCGCCGGCGCCCTGGCTGCCGGTACGACGCTGATGATGCTGCTCATGTCGTCCCCCGCGCTCGCGCTGGCGCGCGACGACGGCGACGACCCCGGCAAGGGTCTGAGCGTGGCCGAGACCCTGGGTCTCTATGTCGCCGCGCCGCTGGTGCTGTTCGCGGTCATCGCGGGCCTGGTCATGGTCACCGACAAGACCCGCAAGCAGGCGAAGCAGGGCTGAGGCCCGCCGAGGAGCCGCGGGGCCCCCTCCCGGGTCCCGTCGGCCCTCGCGTCCCCGAACACCCCGTCGAGGGAGTCCGTACGGCAGACCGCCGTGCGGACTCCCTCGACGTGTTGTACAAGGGGGTCCGGCACCGGACCGCGGCAACCACCCCCTCCCGGCACCCCTCAACGCACGTCGGCCCACGTCCGCCCGCACCAGGAGGCCGCGATGGCAGGCACGACCCGAACACCCGCTTCCGGCGACAGCGCCCCCACCGGGGTCCTCGTCGTCGGTGCCGGTCCCACCGGTCTGCTTCTCGCCGGTGACCTGGCCGCCGCCGGTGTCCCCGTCACCGTGGTCGAGAAGCGGCCCCACCGGATCAGCAACCTCTCCCGCGCCTTCGTGCTGCACGCCCGCACCCTGGAGCAGCTCGACGCCCGAGGTCTCGCCGACGGACTCCGGGCGCTCGGCGAACCCCTCTCGGACCTGCGGCTCTTCAACCGTCTCGCCATCCGCCTGGACCGCCTCCCGTCCCGCTTCAACGAGCTCCTCGTCATCCCGCAGTACGAGGTGGAGAAGGTGCTGGAGCGGCGGGCGGCCGACGCCGGGGTGCGCTTCCGGTACGAGACCGAGGCTACCGGGGTGGTCCAGGACGCCGACGGGGTGACCGTCCGGGTCCGCGGGGCCGGGGGCGGGGCCGAGGAGCTGCGGGCCGCGTACGCGGTTGGCGCAGACGGCCTGCACAGCGCCGTCCGCCGGGCCGTCGGGCAGCCCTTCCCCGGCAGGTCCGTGATCCGTTCCGTGGTCCTCGCCGATGTCCTGCTCGACGAGAAGCCCGAGCGGGTGCTGACCGCCAACGCGGTCGGGGACGCCTTCGCCTTCATCGCGCCCTTCGGCGACGGCTGGTACCGGGTCATCGGCTGGCACCGCGGCCGGAACGTCTCCGACACCGCGCCGCTCGGCCTGGAGGAGGTCCGGGAGATCGTCCGTCTCTCGCTGGGCCGCGACTACGGCATGCGCGACGCCCGCTGGCTGTCCCGCTTCCACAGCGACGAGCGCCAGGCACCCGCCTACCGCGTCGGCCGGGTCCTGCTGGCCGGGGACGCCGCCCATGTGCACTCCCCGGCGGGCGGCCAGGGACTGAACACCGGCCTCCAGGACGCCGCGAACCTCTCCTGGAAGCTCGCCGCCGTCCTGCACGGCCACGCGGACCCCGCCCTCCTGGACACCTACCAGTCCGAGCGCCACCCGGTCGGCCGGGCCGTACTGCGCAGCAGCGGCGGGATCATCCGGCTGGCGATGGTCCGGCGCCCCTGGAGCCGGGCGGTGCGCGCCGCGCTGATCGCCGTCCTCAACCGGTTCCCTCCGGCCCGGCGGAGCATGGTCGGCCAGATCACCGGCATCGGATACCGCTATCCGGCCCCGCGCGGCGCCCACCCGCTGACCGGCCGGCGCGCCCCCGACATCGCGCTGACCACCGGCCGGCTCTACGAGGCCCTGCGCGGCGGCCGGTTCGTACTGATCACCCCGCCCGGCACGGACAGCGGGAAGGGCGGCCGGGCGGACCGGCTCACGGTGGAGCACTGGGCGAGCGGACGCGGCACCGCCGTGCTGGTGCGGCCCGACGGCTACATCGCCTGGGCGTCCGAGGAGCCCGGTGCCGAGCGCATCGAGGAGGCACTGCTCACCTGGACGGGCCCGCCGACGGCCGGGTGATCCGGCGGTCCGGGCACGGCGAAGGGCGCCCGGCGGGTGCCGGACGCCCTCTGCCGCAGGAACGGGTCCGCGGTGCTACGCGCGCGCCGCCGCCGCGTCCGCGGCCTGGGCCCGCAGCGCCCGCTCGACACCCGAGCGCGACTCCAGGACAAGTCGGCGCAGCGCCGGGGTCGGCTCCTCGGCCGCCAGCCATGCGTCGGTCCGCCGCGTGGTCTCCTCGGACACCTGGACCGCCGGGTAGAGCCCGACCACGATCTGCTGGGCGATCTCGTGCGAGCGGGAGCCCCAGACGTCCTTGACCGCCTCGAAGTACTTCTCGGCGTACGGCGCGAGCAGCTCACGCTGGTCGGTCTGGACGAAGCCCCCGATCACCGCCTCCTGCACGGCGTTGGGCAGCTTGTCGGACTCGACCACCGATGCCCAGGCCTCCGCCTTGGCCTCGGCCGTCGGACGGGCCGCCCGGGCGGTCGCCGCGTGCCGCTCGCCCGCGGCCGTGCGGTCCCGCTCCAGCTCGCCCGCGATCTCCGCGTCGTCGAAGCGGCCGACCGCCGCGAGCCGCTCCACGAACGCCCAGCGCAGCTCGGCGTCCACGGCCAGGCCCTCGACCGTCTGCGAACCGTCCAGCAGCGCGTCCAGCAGGTCCAGCTGCTCCGGCGTCCGCGCGGTCGCCGCGAAGGCGCGCGCCCACGCCAGCTGGTGGTCGCTGCCCGGCTCGGCGGACCGCAGATGGGCCAGGGTGGCGTCCGTCCAGCGGGTCAGCAGCGCCTCGCGCGCGGACGGGTCGGCGTACAGGTCGATCGCCAGCTTCACCTGGCGGTGCAGCGACTGCACCACACCGATGTCCGACTCCTTGGAGATGCCGGACAGCACCAGGGCGAGGTAGTCGCGGGCCGCCAGCTCCGCGTCCCGCGTCATGTCCCAGGCCGAGGCCCAGCACAGGGCGCGCGGCAGCGAGGAGTCGAAGTCGCCCAGGTGCTCGGTGACGAAGGCGAGCGACTCCTCGTCGAGACGGACCTTGGCGTACGAGAGGTCGTCGTCGTTGAGCAGGATCACGGCCGGGCGGCGGCGGCCCGACAGCTGCGGCACGGCGGTCAGTTCGCCGTCCACGTCCAGCTCGATCCGCCCGTCCTCGGCCCGGCGCAGCTTGCCGCTGCCGTCGAGGTCGTACAGGCCGATGGCGATGCGGTGCGGCCGCAGGGTCGGCTCGCCCTTGGCACCGGCCGGGAGCGCCGGGGCCTCCTGGCGCACGGCGAAGGAGGTGATGACCCCGTCCGCGTCCGTCTCGATCTCGGGGCGCAGGACGTTGATGCCCGCCGTCTCCAGCCACAGGTGCGACCAGGTCTTCAGGTCCCGCCCGGAGGTCTCCTCCAGGGCGCCCAGCAGGTCGGACAGGCGGGTGTTGCCGAAGGCGTGCCGCTTGAAGTAGGCCTGCACACCGGTGAAGAAGGCGTCCATGCCGACATAGGCGACCAGCTGCTTGAGGACCGAGGCGCCCTTGGCGTAGGTGATGCCGTCGAAGTTGACCAGGACGTCGTCCAGGTCGTTGATCTCCGCCATGATCGGGTGCGTGGAGGGCAGCTGGTCCTGCCGGTACGCCCAGGTCTTCATGGAGTTGGCGAAGGTCGTCCACGAGTGCGGCCAGCGGCTCTCGGGGTGGTACGCCATGCAGGCGGCCTCGGCGTAGGTGGCGAACGACTCGTTCAGCCAGAGGTCGTTCCACCACTCCATGGTGACCAGGTCGCCGAACCACATGTGGGCCAGCTCGTGCAGGATCGTGGCGGCCCGGGCCTCGTAGGACGCGTCCGTCACCTTCGAGCGGAACACGTACTGGTCGCGGAAGGTGACCGCGCCCGCGTTCTCCATCGCGCCCGCGTTGAACTCCGGCACGAACAGCTGGTCGTACTTCTGGAACGGGTACGCGTAGTCGAACTTCTCCTGGAACCAGTCGAAGCCCTGCCGGGTGACCTCGAAGATCGCGTCCGCGTCCAGGAACTCGGCGAGCGAGGGACGGCAGTAGATGCCGAGCGGGACGGTCCGCCCGTCCTTCTCGTAGACGCTGTGCACCGAGTGGTACGGGCCGACGATCAGCGCGGTGATGTACGTCGAGATGCGCGGGGTCGGTTCGAAGACCCAGACGTCGTCCTCGGGCTCCGGGGTGGGCGAGTTGGAAATGACGGTCCACCCGGCCGGTGCCTTCACGGTGAACTGGAAGGTGGCCTTGAGGTCGGGCTGCTCGAACGAGGCGAACACCCGGCGCGCGTCGGGCACCTCGAACTGGGTGTACAGGTACGCCTGCTCGTCCACCGGGTCGACGAAGCGGTGCAGGCCCTCGCCGCTGTTGGTGTAGGCGCAGTCGGCGACCACGCGCAGGATGTTGCGGCCCTCAAGGAGGCCGGGCAGGGCGATCCGCGAGTCCTTGAAGACCTCGGCCGGGTCCAGGGCGTCACCGTTGAGCGTCACCTCGTGGACCGCCGGGGCCACCAGGTCGATGAACGACTCCGCCCCGTTCTCGGCGGAGTCGAAGCGCACTGTGGTCACGGACCGGTAGGTGCCGCCCTCCTGCGCGCCGGAGAGGTCGAGATCGATCTCGTACGAGTCAACGGTGAGCAGCTTTGCCCGCTGCTGAGCCTCTTCGCGGGTCAGGTTTGTGCCAGGCACGCGGTCATCTCCTCGATATGTGTGGGTCGCGCCATCCTTCCATGCCGCCATGGCGTTGGGCGATGATCCGGCGGCCGTCGCGGGGCCCCGGGGGCACACCGGGCCGGGGACGTGCCGGGGAGCCGCCCCGCCGGGTACGCCAAGGGGCGCGCACCGGCAGCGGTGCGCGCCCCTTTTGGGCGGGAATTGCCTACTCGCTCAGCTCCGCCGCCACCAGCTCCGCGATCTGCACGGCGTTCAGCGCCGCGCCCTTGCGGAGGTTGTCGTTGGAGATGAACAGGGCCAGGCCGTGCTCCACGGTCTCGTCCCGGCGGATGCGGCCCACGAACGAGGGGTCCTGCCCGGCCGCCTGGAGCGGGGTCGGGATGTCGGAGAGGGCCACGCCCGGGGCACCGGCCAGCAGCTCGGTGGCGCGCTCCACCGTCAGCGGGCGCGCGAAGCGGGCGTTGACCTGGAGGGAGTGGCCGGAGAAGACCGGGACGCGGACGCAGGTGCCGGAGACCTTCAGGCCGGGGATCTCCAGGATCTTGCGGGACTCGTTGCGGAGCTTCTGCTCCTCGTCGGTCTCGTGGAGGCCGTCGTCGACGATGCCGCCCGCCAGGGGCACCACGTTGAAGGCGATCGGGCGCTGGTAGACCTGCGGGTCGGGGAAGTCGACCGCGCCGCCGTCGTGGGTCAGCCGGTCGGCGTCCGCGACCACCTTCTGGGCCTGGCCGTGCAGCTCCGCGACGCCCGCGAGGCCGGATCCGGACACCGCCTGGTAGGTGGCGACGACGAGCGCCTGGAGGTCCGCCTCCTCGTGCAGGGGCTTCAGCACCGGCATCGCGGCCATGGTGGTGCAGTTGGGGTTGGCGATGATGCCCTTCGGGCGGTTCACCGCCGCGTGCGGGTTGACCTCGGAGACCACCAGCGGCACGTCCGGGTCCCGGCGCCAGGCGGAGGAGTTGTCGATCACCACGGCGCCCTGTGCGGCGACCTTCTCGGCCAGCGCCTTCGAGGTCGCGCCGCCCGCGGAGAACAGCACGATGTCCAGGCCGCTGTAGTCGGCGGTGGACGCGTCCTCCACCGTCACCCCGTCCAGGACCGTCCCCGCCGAGCGGGCGGAAGCGAACAGGCGCAGCTGCGTGACCGGGAAGTTCCGCTCCGTGAGGATCCTGCGCATGACCGTGCCCACCTGACCGGTGGCTCCGACGATTCCGACCCTCACGGCGACTCCCTCTGGGTGTGTTCTGCGTGCGTACTGCCTGGCCGAGGCCTTTTCCATCATGCGGCCGCCGGCCGGGCTGTCCAATTCTTTGCGCGGCCTGCCCGAGGGGTGGGACGCCACCCCCGGACCGACGGTTGCGGATGTGCGGCCCGCACCGCGCTGAGCTGGAGAAAGTCCTCCTGCGGGGGCCCGGCGCCGCAAGCCGTGCTGCGGCACCTGCCCCCGGCCGCCCGGGGTACACGGCGGTGTGACGAAGGCCTCTGCCCGCCCGCCGCGCACCGGCCGGTACGACGAGGGGCGGGCGCCGCCGTCCTCGGACGACGACGCCCGCCCCGGCGCCGTGAGCGGGTCCGGAGCCACCGGACCGCCCGGTCACCGGACTACGGCGTGACCTTCTCGATCTTCACGCTGCCCGTGCCCGCGACCGTGCCGCGCGCGTTGACCAGCTGGACCTGGCCGAAGAACTCCCGGCCCGCGGGGGCCGCCGCGGCCGCCGTGACCGCGCCGGAGACCGAGGCGGAGTCACCGGTGCCGAGCTTCACCCGGGCCGCGTCGTCGACCGTGACCCGGCCGAGGGCGGGGGAGAAGAACACGTCCCGGTAGTCGAAGGCCGTGGTACCGGACGGTACCGAGTAGCCCACCACCTGGACGGTGTAGGTACCGGCGGCGGGCGAGGCGATGTGCACCGACTCCTCGGAGTCCCCGTCCGCGGACTGCGCGACCTGGTTGCCGTTCGCGTCCAGGACCGTCAGGTCCAGGTCGGCGGCGGTGTCGGACACACCGCCGATCGCGACGTCCAGCGAGGTGGCGCCCTGGGGCACCTCCACCGTGCTGGTCCGGGTCTCGCCCGCCTTGATGGACGGGCGGTCCGTCTTCGACGAGCCGAGGGGCCCGCCGACCAGCTTGCCGTCCAGCGCTGCGAGGGTGTTGGTCACCTTCCAGGAGGCGGGGGCCGGGGTCCCGGCCTTGGCCTCGGGCACCGTCACGGTCGCCGGGTCGAAGGCCGCGCCGAGGACGGCGGCGTCCAGCGTGTAGGGGTTGTCCAGCAGCGGCGAGGTGCGGCGCGCCTCGACCTCGATCTCCCAGACGCCGGGCTGCGGGTTCGCGTAGGCGCGCACGTCGGGCTTGCAGCCGTTGCCGTCCAGGTAGTTGTTGTAGCAGTACGGCGTCGAGGTGTTGTCCACCGGAGTGCCGTAGGGGTGGATCGCGATGAAGCGGGTCTGGCTCTGGTCCTTCAGGCCGCTGATCGCGACCTCCAGCGACGTGGCGCCCTCGGGCACGGTCACGAAGTACGACCGGCTGCTGTTGCGCTGCACCGAACCCGGCGTCGAGTAGGTGTACGCGACCGGCGTGGAGACCACCACCGTGGTCAGGATCTGCTTGTCCAGGCCCACGGTCTTCGGGTCGTCCAGCTCCAGGATGGCGCTCTTGATGCCCGCGGACCGCGGGGCCGCCTGCACCTTCACCGTCACCGGCTGGTTGAGCGGCAGCTTCACCTCGTCCGGGCCGAGGATCCGGAAGGTGCCGCCGTAGTTGTTCTCGAAGTGCAGCTCGTGGCGGACCGCCTGGTCCGGGCCGGACGTACGGGTGAGAGTGATGTCGTACGTCTTCTTCTCACCGGCCTTCAGCCCGCCCTCGCGGTCGTAGAGGCCGGTGCCGAAGCCCGGGGTCTTCAGGGCGCCGTCGATCGCCGTGTCGACGGGGGCCTTGACCGTGTAGTCGTGGGCGGAGGCCTTGGCGCGGACGGCGTTCCAGGCGTCGACGATGTTGATCCGGCCCGCGCCCTCCTCGTAGGCCTGCGCGCCCTTGATGTGGTCGGCGGTCGAGGTCAGGGCCGTGCGCAGCGTCGCGGGCGACAGGTCGATGTGCTTCTGCCCGGCGGCCGACAGCAGCAGCGCCGCGGCACCGGCGGCCTGCGGGGACGCCATCGAGGTGCCCTGGAGCATCGAGTAGCCGGCCGGGAGGGAGTAACCCGCCTCGGTGACCGGGGAGCCCGGCAGCCAGGTCTGCGTG
Organism: Streptomyces sp. NPDC052040; assembly: GCF_044548405.1. Classification (NCBI taxonomy): domain Bacteria; kingdom Bacillati; phylum Actinomycetota; class Actinomycetes; order Kitasatosporales; family Streptomycetaceae; genus Streptomyces; species Streptomyces sp. NPDC052040. The sequence continues at coordinate 270,243 of NZ_JBIUBV010000002.1, forward strand.
GTGTTGATGGCCGCGCCGGGGGCCACCAGGGTCGGCGTGAACCCGCCGTCCTCACGGGGACCGCGCGAGGAGAACGGCATCAGCTGGTACTTCGTCTTCACCTGGGAGCCGTAGTCGGCGGCCCAGGTCTCCCTGGAGATGCCCGCGCCGACCGAGATCACCTTGTCCGCGAGGCCGGGGTCGCCGATGGTGTTGGCGCCGGGGCCGGAGTTGCCCGCGGAGATCACCAGCTGGACGCCGTAGGTGTCGATGAGGCGGGTGTACAGCTCGGCGCGCGCGTTGTTGCCGTCGTTGAGCGCCGGGAGGCCGCCGATGGACATGTTGACGATGTCGACGCCGCGGTTGACGACGAGGTCGATCATGCCCTCGGTGAGCGCGACGTTGGTGCAGCCGCCGGTCCAGGTGCAGGCACGGGAGGAGACGATCTTCGCGCCGGGGGCGGCGCCGTTCATCTTCCCGCCGAACAGCCCGTTGGCGGAGGTGATACCGGCGACATGGGTGCCGTGCTCGGACTCGATGACGCCGATGTTGACGAAGTCGGCCTTCTTGCCGGTCCAGGACCCGCCGAAGGGGTCCATCGGCACGTCCTTGCGGATCTGCACGACGAACGGCACCCGCTCGGCGACATCGGTCTTCGGGTCGTCGGTGCCGAAGTAGCCGACCTGGTAGCCGTCCTTGTACGGCTTCATCGGGGTGTCGTCGGAGAAGTCGTGGTTGTTGTTCAGGTCGACGGTCACCGTGCCCGCCGCCGGGTCGTACAGCACGCCCCAGCTGTCGGTGGTGTCGCCGTCCCGGTTGAGGTCGCCCTTCTCGTCGCCGCCGGTGGTGGCGGACTCCTTGAAGGTGCTGATCTCGTACGAGCCCGCCGGGGCCGTCCAGCTCTGGCCGCCGTAGGTGAAGGCGGGGCCGGAGACCGCGGTGACCATCGGCCGCCAGGTCGCGTCGCTGTCGACGATCGGGTCCGTGGAGGTCACCCAGTCGACGATCTTGCGCTCGCCGGTGGTGGTCTCCTGGAGCGCGGGGTGGCCGAGGTCCACGCCCGAGTCGAGGATGCCGATGGTGACGCCCCGGCCGTCGGCCTTCGGGTGTTCCTTGACGAAGTCCACGGCGCCCGTCTCGAAGGACGGGTTGTACGGGTTCTCGGCGGGGGTGTTCCTGCCGGGGCCCGGGTTGGCGGCCGTTCCGCCGCCCTTCGGGGCCTTGGCGCGCTGGGCATTCGGCGCCGGGTCGTCGAGCGGGATCTCCTGGCGCAGGTCGATGCCGTGCACCGAGGACAGCTTCGCGGCGGCGGCGATGGCCGAGTCGGCCTGGGCGGTCGGGACGGTGGCGCGGACATAGCCGAGCTTGTCGTACGTGCGGCCGACGGAGCCGCCGTTCACCGCGTCCAGCTCCTTGGCGACCTGCTCGGTCTGCCCGGGAGCCGTCGCGATCATCATGGTGACGTTCTTGGCGTGGTCCGCCTTGGCCTCGGCGAGGAGACCGGCGTCGTCCGAACCGAGCTTGGCGGCAGCGGACTTGACGGCGGGGTCGGCCCCCGCGGGGGTGTGGTCCGCGGCGAACGCCAGGGGTATCGGCCCGGCGGCGGAGAGCGCGGCCACGAGAGTGGTGGCGGCGGCTATGCGCGCCATGCGTCTCGCGCCGGACACGGGCGCGCGGTGAGGGTCGGTGGTCATCGGCATCCCTGGTGGGTGAGGAATGGAGGTGACACGGGCGGAAATCGGAGATGGACCGTTTCCGACCGAGGTCGTCCGGATGTCGGGTCCGGGTGACCGCTCAGCTTTACCCAAGGGGCATATGTTTGTGGAGAGTTGACCGAGACGGGATGGAGTCATGGCACAATCCCGCCATGCGTCAGGCGGGACGTAGCGGAGCAGCCCGGGACATTCCTGTGCGCCCACTGTGTGTTCTGTGCCCATGCGCCCGTTCCCGCACACCCCGCGGCGGCCCCGGCGGAACACCTTCCTCCCCTTCGCCGTTTCCCTGACGCCCTCCGCCCGGCCGGTTAACGTCCCGGTGTGCGAAGGAACTTGAGGGTGGCGGCCTACGCCGTCTGTGTGCGCGACGGCCGGCTGCTGCTCGCCCGGGGGCGGGACCGGGACGGCACCCCCGAGTGGACCCTGCCCGGCGGTGGGGCCGAACACGGCGAGGACCCCGGGGAGACCGTGCTGCGGGAGGTGGAGGAGGAGACCGGCCACCTCGTCGAGCTGACCGCCCTGCTCGGGGTGGACTCCGTCCGCCGCCGCTTCCACAGCCGCCTCGGCCGCGCCGTCGACCACCAGGGCCTGCGGATCGTCTACGAGGCGCGCGTCACCGGTGGCACCCTGCGCAACGAGGTGGGCGGCTCCACCGACCTCGCGGCCTGGCACGATCTGGCCGCCGTGCCGGACCTGAGACGGGTCCGCCTCGTCGACATCGGCCTCACCCTCTGGCGCGAACGCCCCCCGACCGGCCGCGCGCCACGCGCCGACGGGCCCTGAGCGGGCGGCGCGCCACGCGCCGACGGGGCCTGGACCGACCGCGCGGCGGCCCGTCCGCGATGACCGTCCGCGATGACCGTCCGCGATGACCGTCCGTGCACCGCGTATCACGGGATTGCAGCGTAAACCCATCCGACCCGGACATGAGACACGCCGTTCATCCGAACGAAACATCTGTGCCGCCTCATATCGGACAACCCGCAGTTCACGGGGATGGTTCGAGATGTGTGCAAGGCGGGTGGTCACGTGCTCCTGAGGCACCAACTGCGCGTGCTGTCGGTCTACGACGGTTTCTTCTCCGGGGGCGCCCGGATCCTCCACAGCGATGTCGTCCTGGGGCTCCAGGAGGGCGGCCAGCACCACCGGGTGCTGAGCGTCCACGGCGAGGTGCTCCGCGAGGCCACCCGGCAGGCGATGCAGGACGACGCCTGCTACCGCTCGCTGACCGCGGCCGGGGTCGAGGTCGGCACCCTGGGCCGCACCTCCGGACTGCCCGGCGCCGGTCCGGCGGGGTTCACCGGGCCCGAGCTGGCGACGACGGCCCGGGCCATGGCGGCCGCCGACGTCGTCCTCTCCCTCAAGGAGCAGCCGCTCGCCCTGCTCAACCAGGCGGGCCTGCCCCGCCGCCCGGTGATCGTCTCCCTGCACCGCTCGGACCCCGAGAACCAGGGCGGCGCACTCGACGAGCTGAAGGCCGCCATCGCCGATGGCACGGTCGTGGCCTGCGTCTGCTGCGCCGAGTCGACCCGGGCCGCCTACGCGGCCGCCGCGATCCCGCCCGAGGTGCTGCACGTCATCCCGAACGGGGTCGATCTGCTGCGCTTCCGCCCCGACCCCGTGCGGCGGATCCGCCTGCGCGAGTCGCTCGGCATCCCGCACTCCGCGCCGGTCGTCGTCTTCGCGGCCCGCTACGACGCCATGAAGAACGTCCCGCTGTTCCTGCGTGCCGCCAGGGCCTGGCTGCGGCAGGAGCCCGCCGGGCACGTCCTGGTGTGCGGCGCGGGCATGAGCGTCGGCCAGCCCGGGCTGCACGCCGACATCGACGCCGCCTTCGGCACCGACCCGGCGCTCGCCGACCGGCTGCATCTGCTGGGCGTCCGGCGCGACATGGAGACCGTCTACGCGGCCGGTGACGTGGTGGCCCTGACCTCCGCCTGGGGCGAGGCGGCGCCGCTGTGCCTGATCGAGGGCATGATGTGCGGCGCCGTCCCGGTCGCCACCGAGGTCGGGGACAGCGCGGCGATCGTCGCCGGGCACGGCTTCCTCACCCCGCCGGACCCCGGAGCGATCGCCCGGGCCTGGAGCGACGCCGCGGCCGCCCACGCCGGGCTCGCCCCGGTCCTGGAGCACAGCCGCGAGCGGTTCAGCCGCACCCGCATGATCGCCGCGTACGGCGCGCTGATCGACCGCGTCCACACGGAGTCCCTCCGGCCGCCGCTCCCGGAGCCGCCGCTGCCCGAGCCGCTCTGACGGACCGCCGGGCACACGGTGGAGGGGCCGCCCCCGGGCGGCCCCTCCACTCCCCTCCCGGCTCCCGTGGTCACCGGGGCACCACCGTGACCTGGGCGGCGGGCTCGCGGTCCACCGACCCCATCAGGGCCGTGCGCACCACCGCGGCCTGCTGCTCCGGGCTGTCCCGCAGCTTCTTCGGGGTGATGTGGACGACCGTGATCCCGAGCCGCTCCAGCAGCTCGCGCTTGCGGGCGTACTCCGCCCCCAGCACGTCGTCGTCCGGCCGCCCGCCCGGGCGCGGGGCACGGGTGTCCAGTTCCATCGCCACCGCCTGCTCCGGCCAGTACGCGTCCACCCCGCCGAGGTGGGGGCCGCACGGAATCCGGAGGTCCACGTTCCAGAACGGGACCGGCAGCCCGTACTCGCGCACCATCCGGTACAGCCGGTTCTCGGCGATCGCCCGGCCCTCCGCCAGCAGCGAGTCCACCGCGTCCACCACATGCGGGCGGCTCAGCAGCCTGGCCCGGTTCAGCTCCCGTACCGCCGCGGCCGGTTCGCAGTGGCCGACGCGCACCGCCTCGGTCAGCAGCTGCCGCACCGCGTCCGCGTCCGGCAGCTGGGCCACCGCGTCCGCCAGGGCGCGCGGGACCGGTGCCACCGCGAGGCCCGCCACCGCCGCGGGGGCGGGCAGCGCCGAGGTGCGGATCACCCGTGCGCAGCCGGTGCTGCGCACGCGCCGTGACCGCGGGACGAGGACGTCGACCTGGTTCAGGGCCGCCAGGGTGGGGGTGCAGGCGAAGCCGTGCAGGGTCAGCGCGGACAGGCCGGTGATCATCGCGTCGGGGTAACGCAGCCGGGTGTGCGGGCCGTTCGGGCCCGGCTGCGGCGGGACGCCGGTGGCCGGGGCGGGGAGCGGGGCACGGCTGGCGTAGAGCAGCACCGCGTGCAGCCGCTCCTCGGCGGTCGGCGGACCCTGGTGCAGCAGATAGACCCCTGGCAGGAACTCCTGCCAGGGGCCCTGGGGCCGGGCGTGTTCGGCGGCCTCGGCGGCGGTCACGCCGTGGGCGCGCAACTCGGCGGTGGTCAGCACCCGGCGCTGGACCTCCGACAGATGGCGGAGGGGGCGGGGGGAGAGCGGGGTGTTCTGGTTCATGACCCCGGATTTCCCGCTTCCGCTCCCTCTTCTAACCCGTGTTACCTGTCTGTCGACAAATATGGACAATACCGAGCTAAAGCACGGGCGTTCGACGGCCGAAAGAGGCTGGTCCGGGTCGGGGGAACGACAGGTTACGGGTTCCGATACTCGTATTTCGTCACTGTCGTTCCCCCGGCCCCGCCGGACCAGTCGGCTTCCCCGCAGGGCCAGGTGGCCGCTCCGCGGGCCGGTGGGGCCAGCGCGCCGGTACGGCTAGCGCGCGGCCGTCGCCCCCGCGTCGCACGCCTGTCCGCGCAGGCCGCGCGCGAGATCGTCGCGCGCCTCCAGCACCAGTCGGCGCAGCGCCGGGGGCGCGTCCTCGTGCGTCGACAGCCAGGCGTCCGTGGAGTCCAGGGTCTTGGGCGAGTCCTGGAGCATCGGGAACAGGCCCCGGACCACATCCATCCCGATCTGGATGGACCGCTCGGCCCACACCCGGTCGATCGCCTCGAAGTACCGCACGGCGTACGGCGCGAGCAGCTCCCGCTGCGAGGACTGGACGAAGCCCCCGATGGTCGCCTCCACCAGCGCGTTGGACAGCGCGTCCGACTCCACGACCTGCGCCCACGCCTGGTCCTTGACCGCCGACGAGGGGCGCGCGGCAAGGCAGCGCACCTGGTGCCGCTTCCCGGAGGCCGTGTCGTCGCGGGCCAGTTCCGCCGCGAGCACCGGCTCGTCCGCCAGGCCGTGCGCGGCCAGCGGCAGCAGGAACGCCCAGCGCAGCTCCTGGTCCACCTCAAGACCCTCGATGCGCTCCGTGCCCTCCAGCAGTGCCCGCAGCAGTCCGAGTTCGGGCTCCTCCCCGGCCACCGCCGCCAGGAACCGCGCCCAGGTCAGCTGGTGCTGGCCGCCCGGTTCCGCCTGCCGCAGCTCGTGCAGCGCGCCCCGGGCCAGCAGCCGGGCCCCGGTCTCCCGCCACTCGGGCGCGGCATAGTGCGTCAGCGCCGACTCCGCCCAGGCGTGCAGCATCTGGAGCACGCCGATGTCGGACTCCCGCCCGGCGAAGCGGAGCACCAGATCGACGAAGTCCCGGGCGGGCAGCAGCGCGTCCCGGGTCAGGTTCCACAGCGCCGACCAGCACAGCGCCCGCGCGAGGGGATCCTCCAGCGAGCCGAGCCGGGCCTTGAGGGTCGCGAGCGAGGTCTCGTCGAAGCGGACCTTGCAGTACGTGAGGTCGTCGTCGTTGACGAGGACCAGCTCCGGGGCCTCGGCGCCCGCCAGTTCACCGATCACCGTCCGCGGCCCGTGGACGTCCGCCTCGGCCCGCGCGTACCGCACCAGCGCGTCGCCCACGGTGCGGTAGAGGCCCACCGCCACCCGGTGCGGCCGCAGTTCGGGATGCGACTCGGCGGCCTCCTGGAGCACGGACAGCTCCGTGATCCGGCCGTCCTCGCCCAGCAGCACCTGTGGGGTGAGCGCGTTGACCCCGGCCGTCTGGAGCCAGGAGCGCGCCCAGGCCTTCATGTCCCGGCCGCTCGTCTCCTCCAGCACCGACAGCAGGTCCGCCAGGCGCGTGTTGCCGTAGGCGTTCCGCTTGAAGTAGCGGCGCGCGCCCTCCAGGAACGCCTCCCGCCCCACGTACGCCACCAGCTGCTTCAGTACGGAGGCGCCCTTGGCGTAGGTGATGCCGTCGAAGTTGAGCTTGGCGTCCTCCAGGTCGCGGATGTCCGCGGTGACCGGATGGGTGGAGGGCAGCTGGTCCGCGCGGTAGGCCCAGGCCTTGCGGTTGTTGGCGAAGGTGATCCAGCCGTCGGTGAAGCGGGTCGCCTCCACCATCGAGAAGGAGCCCATGAAGTCCGCGAAGGACTCCTTCAGCCACAGGTCGTCCCACCAGACCATGGTGACCAGGTCGCCGAACCACATGTGGGCCATCTCGTGCAGGATCACATTGGCCCGGCGCTCGTAGGACGCCTGGGTGACCCGGCCGCGGAAGATGTACTCCTCGCGGAAGGTGACCAGGCCCGGGTTCTCCATCGCGCCGAGGTTGTACTCGGGCACGAACGCCTGGTCGTACTTCCCGAAGGGGTACGGGTAGTCGAAGTGGTCGTGGAAGAAGTCCAGCCCCTGCTTGGTCACCAGGAAGACGTCGTCCGCGTCGAAGTGCCGGGCCAGACCCTTGCGGCACATCGCGCCGAGGGGGATCTCCAGCGTGCTGCCGTCGGCCAGGGTGCGGGAGTAGGAGTCGGTGACGTAGTGGTACGGCCCCGCCACCACACAGGTGATGTAGGTGGAGATCGGCTTGGTCTCCGCGAAGCGCCACACCCCGTCGTGCCGCTCGCCCGCACCGTTGCTCCACACCGTCCAGCCCTCCGGCGCCCGCACCTCGAAGCGGAAGGGGGCCTTCAGGTCGGGCTGCTCGAAGGTGGCGAAGACGCGCCGGGAGTCGGCGGGCTCGTACTGGGTGTAGAGGTAGACCTCGCCGTCCTCCGGGTCGACGAAGCGGTGCATGCCCTCGCCGGTGCGGGAGTAGGCGCACTGGGCGTCGACCACCAGCTCGTTCTCGGCGGCCAGGTCCTCCAGGAGGACGCGGGTGCCGTCGAAGACCTCGCCGGGGTCGAGGTCCCTGCCGTTCAGCGAGACCGCGGTGACGCCCGGCGCGACCAGGTCCGCGAAGCTGGTGGCGCCCGGCTCGGCGCAGCGGAAGCGGATCGTGGTGACCGAGCGGAAGGTGCGGGGCCCGTCGCCGGGTGCCTCGCCCACGGCGGAGCGCAGGTCGAGCGATACGTCGTACCCGTCGACGGACAGCAGGGCGGCCCGCTCCCGGGCCTCCTCGCGGGACAGGTTCTCACCGGGCACGGGGGCACTCCCTGGATCGGCTGGATCGGTGGACAGGGACCGATCCTGCCATGCGCCCCCGGCCGCGGAAACGGGGGCGCGGGCCGCGGGCGATTCCGGGAATGGGCGGGGCGACCCCGGATGTTGCCCCGTAAACGACCGCATTCCTAGGAGAGTCATGTCCGAGACCGTGACCGCTTCCGGCAAGACCCCCGTCGACTTCTGGTTCGACCCGCTGTGCCCCTGGGCCTGGATGACCTCCCGCTGGGTCCTCGAAGTGGAGAAGGTCCGGGACATCGAGGTCCGCTGGCACATCATGAGCCTCGCCGTGCTCAACGAGGACAAGCTGGACCAGCTGCCCGAGGAGTACCGGGAGATGCTCGCCAGCAAGGCGTGGAAGCCGGTGCGCGTGGTCACCGCGGCCTGGCAGAAGCACGGCGACGATGTGCTCGGCCCCCTCTACACCGCGCTCGGCACCCGCTTCCACAACCAGGGGGAGGGCCCCACGACGGAGGCGATCGCCGCCGCGCTCGCCGAGGTCGGCCTGCCCGCGGACCTGATCGACTACGCGGACCAGGAGGACTTCGAGTTCGACGCCGAACTGCGCGCCTCGCACAAGGAGGGCATCGAGAAGGTCGGCCAGGAGGTCGGCACCCCGGTGATCGCGGTGCCGGGCCCCGACGGCGAGCAGATCGCCTTCTTCGGCCCGGTGGTCACCCCGGCCCCCCGGGGTGAGGCCGCCGCACGGCTCTGGGACGGCACCCTGGCGGTCGCCTCGGTGCCCGGCTTCTACGAGATCAAGCGCACCCGCACCAAGGGCCCGGACTTCAGCAACCTCTAGGAATCTCTGGGCGCCCGAATACCGGAAGACCCCCGCGAGTCATGCCCTCGCGGGGGTCTTCCTTGTGCAGCCTGCCAGTGAAACGGTGAGAAGACGATCACGGCAGGACGCTTCGCGGTGCGGCCACGGGGCGCTTGTTGCGAATAGATTGCAACTACACGCTAGCAACAAAAAGGCCCTCGGGTGAGGGGCGGACGCCGAACGGCCCCCATGTGTCGACACATGGGGGCCGTTCGATGCGCGAGGAGCGCCGGTGCGAAGGTCAGCTCCGGGCGCGGGCCCGCTGCCAGGCGTAGCCCACCCCGGCCAGGACCAGCGTCATGGCGCCCGTGGAGAAGAGCTGCACCCGGGTGTCCGGCTCCCGCGCCATCAGCACGAAGATCGCCACCATGCCCGCCAGCGCGACCCAGGTCAGGACAGGGAACGCCCACATCCGCACGGCGAGCCGCTCCGGCGCCTCCCGCTCCAGACGGCGGCGCAGCCGCAGCTGCGAGACCGCGATGAAGATCCAGACGACCAGGATCACCGCCCCGATCATGTTCAGCAGCCAGGGGAAGACATCGTCCGGCCGCCAGTAGCTCAGCAGGACGCAGCCGAAGCCGACCACCGAGGAGGTCAGCACCGCGACCCGGGGCACCCCGCCGGAGACCCGGCCGAGCGCCTTGGGCCCCTGCCCGCGCTCCACCAGCGAGTACGCGATGCGCGAGGAGCCGTAGATATTGGCGTTCATCGCGGACAGCAGCGCGACCAGCACCACCACGCTCATCAGCCGTCCGGCGCCCGGGATGCCCAGGTGGTCGAGGGTCGCCACATAGGGGCCCCGCTCGACGACCTCCTTCGCGTTCCAGGGGACCAGGGTGACGATGACCGCCATCGAACCGACGTAGAAGATCGCGATGCGCCACATCGCCGTACGCACGGCGCCCGCCACGCCCTTGACCGGGTCGGGGGACTCCGCCGCGGCAATGGTGACGGTCTCCAGACCGCCGTACGCGAAGACCGAGGCCAGCAGTCCGATCACCAGGCCCTCGCTGCCGTGCGGCAGGAAGTTGTTCAGGTTCGAGGCGCCCGGGGAGTCGGTGCCGGGCAGCACACCGGCGATCGCCAGCACCCCGAGCACCAGGAACAGGGTGATCGCGCCGACCTTGAGGGCGGCGAACCAGAACTCGAACTCGCCGAAGTTCTTCACCGCGGCCAGGTTCGCGCCGCAGAAGACCACCATGAACAGGGCCACCCACCCCCACTCGGGCGTCCCCGGCAGCCAGCCGGTGACGATCTTCGCTGCGCCGATGCCCTCCAGGCCGACGGCCGTGCACAGCAGTACCCAGAACGACCAGCCCGCGGTGAAGCCGGCCCAGGGGCCGATGGCCCGCTCGGCGTGCGCCGAGAAGGAGCCGGAGGAGGGATAGGCGGCCGACATCTCGCCGAGCATCCGCATCACCAGCATGACGAGCAGGCCGGAGACGGCGTAGGCGATCACGATGGACGGACCGGCGGCGGCGATGCCCGCCCCGGAGCCCACGAACAGACCGGCGCCGATCACACCGCCGAGGGCGATCATCGACAGATGGCGCTGCTTCAGGCCGTGGGAGAGAGTGGCGTCGGTCTCGGACGGAGCCGGGAGCTTGGGGGATGTGGTGCCGGGCATGGGCCCCCTCGTTCAGGTGCATGAGTCGGGCAAAAATCCCCACAGTCTGGGCAGGCCCTCCCCTTCGGCGAAACGGATGCCCATCATCCGGACATCGGCCGTACGGAAGGTGAGACCGTGCTCACGCAGCGATCATGGCGCGAGCCTCGCGGGACACCCCTTCTTTCCAGGGGTGGCGGCCCTTACTCCCCAGGGGGCATGGGTTCGGACTTTTGTACGAGACCCACCAAGTCCCGGATCCGGCCTTTGTCGATCGCTGACGGTGATCGGTCCGGTGGCCCTGGGATAGCGTCGCGGTGTCCCGAACCGTCCCCCACCTGCCGGAGTGAGTTCCCATGAGTACCGCCACCGCCACCGCCGCCCGCCCCGGCGAGGTCCTCGCCGACCTGCTTCCCGCGTCCCGGGTACGGGACGTCGCCCTCGTGGTCGGCGGTGCCGCGCTCACCGGGCTCGCCGCGCAGCTCTCGGTGCCCGTGCCGGGCTCCCCGGTGCCGGTGACCGGGCAGACCTTCGCCGCGCTCCTCGTGGGCACCTCGCTCGGCGCCCGCCGCGGCTTCCTGTCGCTCGCCCTGTACGCGCTGGCCGGTGTCGCCGGTGTGCCGTGGTTCGCGGGCGGCGGCTCCGGGGCCGGTGCCCCCTCCTTCGGCTATGTGCTCGGCATGCTGCTCGCCTCCGCCCTGGTGGGCGCCCTGGCCCGGCGCGGCGCCGACCGCTCGGTGCTGCGCACCGCGGGCGCGATGCTGCTGGGCGAGGCCGTGATCTACGCGGTGGGCGTGCCGTATCTGGCCCTGTCCACCGGGATGTCCGCGACCGCCGCGATCGCGGCCGGTCTCACCCCGTTCCTGATCGGCGACGCCCTGAAGGCGGCCCTGGCGATGGGCCTGCTGCCCACCGCCTGGAAGCTCGTCCGCAAGTGACGGACAGGCGCTGAGGCGGCCGCACGACGAGGCGGACGCACGGAGGGCCCCGCGGCGGTATGCCGCGGGGCCCTTCCCTTTGTTATGGCTGCGCTGTTATTGCTGCGCTGTCATGGCTGCGCGGAGAGCGCGGAGGTCAGGCGCCGACCTCGGCCCGCTCCTGGTCCGCGTCCACGGCCCCGGCGGTCCGGCCGCGGCCCAGCTTCTCCCGCGCCACCGCGATCGCGATCACGACCGCCGCCACGAGCAGCGACAGCAGCACCGTCTCGCGGCCGTCGTGCTTCGTGTCGGTCAGCATGTAGCCGAGGACGAACACGATCAGCGCGGCGGCGGCCCAGGTGAGGTACGGGTACAGCCACATCTTCACGATCAGCTTCTCCGGCGCCTCGCGCTGGATGATCTTCCGCATCCGCAGCTGCGAGAGGCAGATCACCAGCCAGACGAACAGGGCGACCGCACCGCTGGAGTTCACCAGGAAGAGGAAGACGGAGTCCGGGTACTTGTAGTTGAAGAACACCGCGAGGAAGCCGAAGAGCACGGAGACGACGATCGCCGCCATCGGCACACCGCGGCGGGTGGTCCGGGCGAAGGCCTTCGGCGCGTCGCCGCGCCGTCCGAGCGAGAAGGCCATGCGGGAGGCCGTGTAGAGCCCGGAGTTCAGGCAGGACAGCACCGAGGTCAGCACGATGAAGTTCATGATCTCGCCGGCGTGCGCGATCCCCAGGGAGTCCAGGGCGGCGACGTAGGAGCCCTTGTCCTTGATCGCGGGGTCGTTCCACGGCAGCAGGGAGATGACCACGAGGATCGAGCCCAGGTAGAAGACGCCGATACGCCAGATGATGCTGTTGGTGGACTTGGTCACCGCGCGCTCGGGGTCCTCGGACTCACCGGCCGCCAGGGTGGCGATCTCGCTGCCCATGAAGGAGAAGACGACCAGCAGCACACCGGTGAGGATCGCCCCCGGGCCGTGCGGCAGGAAGCCTCCGTGGGAGGTCAGATTGCCGAAGCTCGCCTTGTCGCTGTGGACACCGGGCAGCACACCGAAGATGGCGAGCAGGCCGACCACGATGAAGGCGCCGATCGCCACGACCTTGATACCGGCGAACCAGAACTCGAACTCACCGTAGGAGCCGACGGAGACCAGGTTGGTCGCGGTCAGCACGATCATCACGATGAGGGCCCAGCCCCACTGGGGCACGGCGGGCATCCAGCCCTGGAGGATCTTGGCACCCGCGGTCGCCTCCACGGCGAGCACGACCACCCAGAAGAACCAGTAGAGCCAGCCGATGGAGAAGCCCGCCCAGCGGCCGAGGGCGCGGTCGGCGTGCGCGGAGAAGGAGCCGGAGGTGGGGTTGGCGGCGGACATCTCGCCCAGCATGCGCATCACCAGCACCACGAGCGTGCCGACGAGGGCGTAGGAGAGCAGGATGCCGGGACCGGCGGTGGCGATGCCGCTGCTGGATCCGACGAAGAGGCCGGCGCCGATGACACCGCCGATGGCGATCATCGACAGATGGCGGTTCTTGAGTCCGGCCTGGAGGCCGCCGCCGGGTTCTCCGGCATTTCCGGCCTTTGTGGGGGTCGGCTGCGAGGTCATGAAGGGTATTTCCTTTGAGCCGGGTGTACGGGGATGTGGGGGACACAGGCACGTACGAACACGGTCCCCGCACGGGCGGAGTACGCGGAGGTACGGGGGCTCATACGAGCGGTGTATGAGCCGGTCCAGTGAATCGGAGGCGAAGGAATTCGGAAACCTTTGAATCCGGATTGTTACTTGAGGATTTCTTGAGCTTCAATGGTGTAGCTCACACCTAATTCACCCGGAACCCCGCGAGCATGCCGAGTGAGAGGCATGACACACTCGGACCATGCGCGTGTATCTCGGCTCCGACCATGCCGGCTTCGAACTGAAGAACCACCTCGTCGAGTGGCTGAAAGCCGCCGGCCACGAGCCCGTCGACTGCGGGCCCCACATCTACGACGCCCAGGACGACTACCCGCCCTTCTGCCTCCGCGCGGCGGAGCGCACCGCGGCGGACCCCGAGTCCCTGGGCATCGTGATCGGCGGTTCGGGCAACGGCGAGCAGATCGCTGCGAACAAGGTCAAGGGCGTCCGGGCGGCCCTCGCCTGGAGCCAGGAGACCGCCTCCCTCGGCCGGCAGCACAACAACGCCAACGTCGTCGCGGTCGGCGCGCGGATGCACTCGCAGGACGAGGCGACCTCGTTCGTCGAGACCTTCCTGAGCACGCCGTTCTCGGGCGACGAGCGCCATGTGCGGCGCATCGACATGCTGTCGGACTACGAGACCACCGGCGACCTCCCGCCGGTCCCCGCCCACCACCCGCAGGACTGACACCCGCCGGTCGCACAACCGCCCGGGGTGCCCCAACAGCACCCCGGCGCACCGTCGTACCGACGATCCGAAAGGCGGAGGCCGACGTGCCGGAGGGGCACACGATCCACCGGCTGGCCGAGGACTACGCCGCGCGCTTCACCGGCGGCCCGGTCTCCGTCTCCAGCCCCCAGGGCAAGTTCGCCGACGCGGCCGCCCTCCTCGACGGCGCCGGGCTGCGCACCGCCGACGCCCACGGCAAGCACCTCTTCCTCGGCTTCCGCGACTGCGACTGGGTGCACATCCATCTCGGCCTGTTCGGCAAGGTCGCCTTCGGGGACGCTCCCGCGCCCCCGCCCACCGACACGGTCCGGCTGCGCCTCGCCAACCCCGCCTCGTACGTGGACCTGCGCGGCCCCACCACCTGCGCCCTGGTCACGGACGAGGAGAAGGGCGCGCTGCACGCCCGGCTCGGCCCGGACCCGCTGCGCGCGGACGCCGATCCCGCGGCCGCCTACCGCCGCGTCTCCCGCAGCCGTACCACCATCGCCGCCCTGCTCATGGACCAGAAGGTCATCGCGGGCGTGGGCAATGTCTACCGGGCCGAGGTGCTCTTCCGGCACGGGATCGACCCCTACCGCGCGGGACGGGACATCACCCCGGCCGAGTGGGACGCGCTCTGGGCCGACCTCGTCGTCCTGATGCGCGAGGGCGTCCGCACCAACCGCATCGACACCGTCCGCCCCGAGCACACCCCCGAGGCCATGGGCCGGGCGCCGCGCGTGGACGACCACGGCGGCGAGGTGTACGTGTACCGCAGGGCGAACCTGGGCTGCCATGTCTGCGGCGGCGAGATCCGCACCGCCGGTCTCGCCGCCCGCAATCTCTTCTGGTGCCCGGGCTGCCAGCAGCGCTAGCGAATACTCCGCGTCAGAAGCCGTGCGGCAGCCACGGCGCCACCGCCGAGCCGAAGGCGAGCGACGCCTCGGCCAGCGCGCCCTGCCGCAGCTCCCGCACCCGCCCGGCCGCAGCCAGCGCCGTGAGCGGCACCCCGCCCAGATACGCCGAGCCCAACTCCGTGACGGACAGGGCGAGATCGGCCGGGTCGCCGGTCCGGGCACAGGAGGCGCCCTTCGCGTCGCCGGTCAGCCGCCAACGCCCCTCGTTCCAGGGGCAGAAGGTGTCCTCCACCTCGAACACCACATCCACCGGCGCCTGGTACGTCCGCGCCTGAAGAGCCGCCCCGACCTCCACAAGACGCAGATGGAGCCCGTCCCGCAGCCTCGGCCTGCACCGCCGTATGTCGGACACCAGATACTGCCAGGCGTCGTCCAGCGGCCGGTTGCTCAGCGACAGCGTGCTCGTCAGGTCGATGCCGGACAGGAAACGCCACAGCGCCGCCTCCGTCGCCGGATCCACCGCGGCCAGATCCCGCAGCACCACCGTGCCGTCGTGCCCCGAGGGCCCCCAGCCGAGCTTGGTGCGGAAGCGCGCGTATCCCGTGACCTCACCGTCCCGCTCGGCGACCACGCACTGCAACGGCGAGGTCCCCTCCCGGTCGCCCGGCGGATCCAGCAGGGCGACCCGCTCCCAGCCGGGCTCCCGGGCCAGCATGCCGGGACGGCCCGGCACCGTCCGTGCGTAGACCGCCTCGCACGCGTCGACGGCATCGGCGGGTGTCGCGTACCGCAGCCGTACGTCCTCGGTCCCGGGCGGAACGGACAGGCGCACCCGTCCGGTGTCGATCTCCGCGCCCAGCTGGTGGGTCGCGACGCCGTACCCGAACCGGCCGTAGATCGCGGGCTCGGACGCGGTCAGCACCGCCAGCGGCTCGCCCCAGGTGCGGATGTCGTCCAGCAGCCGGCGCATCATCGAGGTCAGCAGCCCGCGCCTGCGGTGGGTGGCGGCGACGCCCACCATCGTGACGCCCGCCGTGGGGACGGGGGCGCCGCCGGGGGCCGTGAGCCGGAAACGGAACGCCCCCGCCGTGCCCACGCACTCCTCTCCGTCCCATACGCCCACGGAACGGTTGAAGTGCGCCAATTCCTTCCAGAGTGCTTGCTCTTCGGGTGATTCGTCCACCCCGGCAAAGGCCCGTATGAGATTGCCGTACCAGCTGTCCCACTCGGTGTCCCGCAGCACCCGCAGATCCGTCGTCATGGGCCATGCCTACCAGGGCATTGCGGGACGAGCGAATGGATTTCCCTCCGGCCGCGGGCACCGGAATCCTGTGAACTTCGGCGCTCGGACGGGGGACAAGTGGGACCTCCCGTGCCAAGCGCCAGGTCCGATGGATAGGGTCCCGAATCAATGGCAGCAGGACGAGAGCGGCGCGCGGAGGCCGAGACGTTCACGGCCCGGGTGAAAAAGCAGTGGCACCGGGTCCGCACCGCCATGCGCAGATCCGCCGTGGACTACTTCCGCGGGGACGGCTCGGACTGGGTCGCGCTGGCCGGTCTCCTGCTGACCGTTCCCCTGATCACGGCGACCACACTCGCCCAGCCCGTGTGGTGCTCCCCGGCCGTCCTCGTCCTGCCGATCGTCGCGGGCGGCCTGCTGCTGCGCCCCTCCAGCCTGCTCGGCCTGTATGCCACGGCGGCCACCGCGCTGATCGTCGAGTCGGTCAGGCTCGGCCCCTACACCGAGGGCCCCTCCCGGGTCACCCCCGGCATCGTCCTGGTGGTCGCGGCCTGCGGCTTCTTCGGGCTGCTGATCGCCCAGTTCCGCAGCCGGGTCGGCGTGCCCTGGCGGCGCGGCGGCACCATGCTCTTCGACCTGCGCGAACGCATCCGGGTGCAGAGCAAGCTGCCGAAGCTGCCGCCGGGCTGGCACCGCGAGATGGCGCTCAGACCCGCGGGCGGCCAGTCCTTCTCCGGTGACTTCGTGGTCGCGGCCCGCACCAACGGCGGCCGCACCCTGGAGGTCGTCCTCACCGACGTCTCGGGCAAGGGCATGGATGCGGGCTCGCGCGCCCTGCTGCTCTCCGGGGCCTTCGGCGGACTGCTGGGCTCGCTCCCGCCGCACGCCTTCCTGCCCGCCGCCAACGGCTACCTCCTGCGCCAGGACTGGGACGAGGGCTTCGCGACCTCCATCCACCTGGTCCTGGACCTGGAATCGGGCGACTACGAGCTGTACTCCGCGGGCCACCCGCCGGGCCTCCAGCTCAGCGCGGGCACCGGCCGCTGGGAGGAGAAGGCGGCCGAGGGCCCCCTCCTCGGGGTCTACGACGGCGCCCAGTTCGACTCCGTGAAGGGCACCCTGCGTCCGGGTGATGTGCTGATGCTGTTCACGGACGGCCTGGTGGAGACGGCCGAACGGGACATCGCCGAGGGCATGGACCGCCTCACGGGCGAGGCCGACCGCTATGTCGCGGGAGGCTTCCGCGGCGCCGCCTGGCATCTGATCGAGGCCGTGGCGAAAGACGTCAACGACGACCGGGCACTGCTGCTGATCTGCCACGAGGGCCCGACCGCCCTGTCCGCGGCCGACTGAGCGCGACGGCCACAGGCCCGTTCCCCGCGGGTCCCGCTCCACCGGCCGCCGCCCCGGCCCGCGCTCAGGCCCTCGCCCGTTCGCGCGCCGCCGCCACCGCGTCCTTCCGGAACGCCCAGTCCATCCTCGGCTCCACCACGCACCGGAACACCCGTCGCACCGGCGGTGTGCACAGCAGCGTCACCACCGCCGCCGCGAGCAGGGCCACCACCGCCTCGCCCCAGGGGCGGTGCAGCCACGCCGCGTCGTACCAGCCCTGGTAGCCCGCGCCCTTCACCAGGAAGCCGTGCAGCAGATAGCCGTACAGGGTGCTCGCGCCCAGCGCCGTGAACCAGGTCGTCCGGCCCGGCACCCAGGCGTAGAAGCAGGCGGTGAGCGCCAGCGAGCAGCCCAGCAGCGCGAGCGTCATCACCGGGCCGGTCCACCAGGGCGCGCCCAGTTCCTGCGCGCTGTCGCAGCGGCAGAACCAGCCGGAGTTCATCCGCGGCGAGGCCCACCAGGCCACGGCGAAGGCCGCGGCGAACACCGGTACCGACAGGATCCGCACCGAGCGGCGCCGCACCAGTGCGAAGTGCTCCTGCTTCAGCGACAGGCCGAGGACGAAGAACGGCAGGAACTGGAACACCCGCTGAAGGTCGAGGTCGTCACCGATCTCGGGGGAGACCGAGGCCAGCATGGAGAGCGCGACCGCCAGCGCAAGCGGATACCGGACCAGCTTCACCAGCGGTGTGATCATCCGCCAGACGAAGAGCGCGGCCAGGAACCACATCAGGTACCAGGGGTCGAGCAGACTGATCGGCACGGCGGGGCCCCGGTCGACGATCCGCTGGAAGAGGGCGTACGCCGTCTCGAACACGATGTACGGCACCACGACCCCCGTCACCAGCCGCTTCAGCCGGTCGGGACGCAGGTCGAAGCTGCGGGAGAAGTAGCCGGAGATGATGATGAACGCCGGCATGTGGAAGGCGTAGATGCACAGATACGCCGCTTGCAGGACCCGGCTGCCCTCCTTCAGCGGCTCCCAGGCGTGGCCCAGGGCCACCAGCACGATCGCCAGGTACTTGGCGTTGTCGAAGAACGCGTCGCGCTGCTTGGCGGGGGGCGCGGCGGGGCCGGGGGCGCGTGGATGCGGGACCGTGTCCGTGGGTGACCGCACCGGGGGGAGGGGAGTGTCTGCGGAGCCTGTGGCTGTCGGGGAGGACGAGGCGGCGGGAAACATCCCAGGCACCCTAGCGTCGGGCGCCGACTCCCGTAAAACCCTTGGCTTGAATGGCCATTGCCCCTCACGGGCACCCCGGATTCGGTGGTGTACGCCGGGTGTGCGCCATGCGGTGTTCTGTCGCCGGAAGCCCGGCAATTTCCCCCGCCCCCGCCTCGATTCCCGTCCTTCCAACGGCCGTTGTGTCCGCATTAATCACGACTGAGTGGGGCATAACCTTCGCAGGCGACTCCGGCGGAATGTCTGACCATGGGCGGTGGTGAGGAAATGGGCCCGGAGTTCCGGAAGGCCCATCACACGGCCTGCGAATTACCCGGGAATTCCCTGCGAACAAGATGTGTGGACTCGGAAACGACCGGGTGGCATTTCCTGCCGCGTGCCCCCGAATTTCCGCGCGGGAGCGCCGAGTTCGCGGTCGTGGGCGCTGGGCCCGTGCGCCCGGTGGGGTCGACGATGCGTCACGGGCCGCATAGGGAGCGCCTGTTGGTGGCACGATGGTTCTGGCGGGGGTGCTCGGGTTGGTGCCTCCGGGCCGGGAGAGCGGACCGACCGAGGGTGTGATCAGTTGTGGCCATTTCACTGTCCGTGGTGCTGTTGTTGGCGATCATCCTGGTGGTGCTGATCAGAGGTGGCTCGATCAAGGCCGGTCCGGCGATCGTGGCGATCCTGTTCGGCTTCTTCCTCGCCTCGACCGGCATGGCCCCCTCCATCAACCGCTTCCTGAACTCGATAGCGGAAACGATCAACTCGATCAGCTTCTGACCGGCCACCCCGCCCGCCGGACCGTCCCGGAACCCCGCCGGACCGTCCTGGACCTCCACCGGGCCGTCCAGGGCCGGGGAAACGATCAGGGCCAGGTCGAGGAAAAACCCTCTGACCTGGCCCTGAGTCGTACAGAGCGGGCGACGGGAATCGAACCCGCGTAGCTAGTTTGGAAGACTAGGGCTCTACCATTGAGCTACGCCCGCAGCAGGATGCGCCGCCGGTTGGTGATCGCGGCACAGGAGGCATCGTAGCGGGTCGCGGGGCTCGTAGGCCAACGCGTTGACCCGCGTGCCCGCCCGCGCGGCAAAGCGGCCGACGCGCCCTGTGCGGGCATGTACCCTACGTGTCGCACCAGACGGGGTGTGGCGCAGCTTGGTAGCGCGTCCGCTTTGGGAGCGGAAGGCCGTGGGTTCAAATCCCGCCACCCCGACCGACCGGCAGGCGCCACCGGGCGCCGCTCGCGTGATCGCCTTTTGGGGCGCCCCGGGGCTGCGGTTACTATGCAAGCTGCGCGCCCGTGTGTCTGCACTGCCATGTCTCTCAGGCAGGGGCCCGCGAATCCGTCGAAGGCCCGCCCGTCAGGGCGGAGCAGGTCGGCAGAACCCCAAGAAGTCAGCCACAAGGAGACCGAACCGTGAAGAGCGCCGTGGAGACCCTGAACCCGACCCGGGTTCGGCTCACTGTTGAGGTGCCCTTCGAGGAGCTCAAGGACAGCCTCGACGCGGCGTACAAGAAGATCAACCAGCAGGTCACGGTGAAGGGCTTCCGCAAGGGCAAGATCCCGGCCCGCGTCATCGACCAGCGGTTCGGCCGCGGTGCCGTGCTGGAGGAGGCCGTCAACGACGCGCTTCCCAAGTTCTACACCGAGGCGGTCAACGAGGCCGAGCTGAACCCGCTGGGCCAGCCCGAGGTGGACATCAAGGAGCTGAAGGACAACGAGGTGCTGTCCTTCACCGCCGAGGTCGACATCCGCCCGTCCCTCGAGATCCCGGACTACTCCGGCATCGAGGTCGAGGTGGACGCCATCGAGGTGACCGACGAGGACATCGAGAAGTCGGTCGAGCAGCTGCGTGAGCGCTTCGCGTCGACCAGCCCGGTCGAGCGCGCCGCCCAGGACGGTGACGTCATCACCATCGACCTGGAGGCCAAGGTCGACGGCGAGGTCCTCGAGGACGGCGTCGCCAGCGACGTCTCCTACACCATCGGCTCCGGCGAGCTGCTGGACGGCATCGACGAGGCCGTGAAGGGCCTCTCGGCCGGCGAGAAGGGCACCTTCACCTCCGAGCTGAAGGGCGGCTCGGCGGCGGGCAAGGAGGCCGAGGTGACGGTCAAGGTCACCCAGGTCGCCTCCCGCGAACTGCCCGAGCTGGACGACGAGTTCGCGCAGCTCGCCTCCGAGTTCGACACGCTGGAGGAGCTGAAGGCGGACAGCCGCAAGCGCCTCGCGAACATGAAGCAGTACGACCAGGCCACCCAGGCGCAGGAGCGTGTCCTGGAGAAGCTGCTCGAGCTGGTCGAGGTCCCCGTCCCCGAGAAGCTCCTCGAGGACGAGGTCAACACCCGTAAGCACAACCTCGAGCACCACCAGCTCGGCCAGATGGGTCTGGACCTCGACCGGTACCTGGAGATCCAGGGCAAGACCGCCGAGGAGTTCGAGACCGAGACGCGCGAGGCCGCGGTCAAGGGCATCAAGACCCAGTTCGTCCTCGACGAGCTGGTCAACAAGGAGAAGCTCAACGTCAGCCAGGAGGAGCTCACCGAGCACCTCATGCGGCGTGCGGCCTCCTCCGGCATGTCCCCCGACCAGTTCGCCCAGGCGGTCGTCGAGGGCGGCCAGGTCCCGATGCTGGTCGGCGAGGTCGCCCGCGGCAAGGCCCTGGCGGTCGTCGTCGAGGCCGCCACGGTGAAGGACACCAACGGCGAGGTCATCGACCTGGACGACGAGGACGAGGACGAGGCGGAGGGCTCCGCGGAGGCCTCCGAGGCCGCCGAGGAGAAGCCGGAGGCGTAACCCTCCGGGACCACCGGCCACCAGCCGTAATCCTCCGGGAGCACCGGTCGTACGACGGGCCCCGGGACGCGCGACGCGTCCCGGGGCCTGTCGCGCTCGGCGCCTGTCGCGCTCGGCGCCTGTCGCGCTCGGCGCCTGTCGCGCGCGGTGCGCCCCTTCGGCGGCCCGCGGGTCCGCCGGGCGCCCGGCGATCGGAGGCGCCCCACCCCCGTCGGGGCTACCGTGATCTCACAAGGGCCCGGGGCGCGGTCCGCGACGGCCGTCCGCCACCGGTCACCGCACGGCCAACCTCCATGCGCTGACAGCGAACACCCGCTGAAGCGGGATGGCACCCGACTGCCTGCGCGTTAGGGTCCATGAATACGAGGGCAGGGGAGTCCCCGAAGCCGCCCCGCCGGGGCACGGCGCGGGGTCCCACGCCCCGGCAGAACACGTGAGACGGCTCCGCGCCGTCGTAAGACGAGCAGGTGGATACGTGACGAATCTGATGCCCTCCGCCGCCGGCGAGCCTTCCATCGGTGGCGGCCTCGGCGACCAGGTCTACAGCCGGCTGCTCAACGAGCGGATCATCTTCCTCGGCCAGCCGGTCGACGACGACATCGCCAACCGGATCACCGCGCAGCTGCTGCTCCTCGCCGCCGATCCGGACAAGGACATTTACCTCTACATCAACAGCCCCGGTGGTTCGATCACCGCCGGTATGGCGATCTACGACACCATGCAGTACATCAAGAACGATGTGGTGACGATCGCCATGGGCATGGCGGCCTCGATGGGCCAGTTCCTGCTCAGCGCGGGCACCCCGGGCAAGCGCTTCGCCCTGCCCAACGCCGAGATCCTGATCCACCAGCCCTCGGCCGGTCTGGCCGGTTCCGCGTCGGACATCAAGATCCACGCCGAGCGGCTGCTGCACACCAAGAAGCGCATGGCCGAACTGACCTCCTTCCACACCGGCCAGTCGGTCGAGCAGATCACCCGCGACTCGGACCGCGACCGCTGGTTCGACGCGCACGAGGCCAAGGGCTACGGCCTGATCGACGAGGTCATCACCACCGCTGTCGGCATGCCGGGCGGCGGCGGCACCGGGGCGGGCTCGTAAGGGCTCACTGGGCCTCGTACGGCCGGTAGAGACCCTCGGGGCGCCGTCCGGGCCCCCGGCGGGACCACCGAGGGCCCGTCGAGTCCCGTACGGCCCCACACACCGGCCCCCAGCGCCCCAGCAGCCCCCAAGCCACCGCCTCAGCCCCTTTCAGGAGACATCGTGAACGACTTCCCCGGCAGCGGCCTCTACGACCGTGCGCGCGCCGAGTACACCGGCCCCTCGGCCGAGTCCCGTTACGTCATCCCGCGCTTCGTCGAGCGCACCTCGCAGGGCGTCCGCGAGTACGACCCGTACGCGAAGCTCTTCGAGGAGCGCGTGATCTTCCTGGGCGTCCAGATCGACGACGCCTCGGCCAACGACGTCATGGCGCAGCTGCTGTGCCTGGAGTCGATGGACCCCGACCGGGACATCTCGGTCTACATCAACAGCCCCGGCGGTTCCTTCACCGCGCTCACGGCCATCTACGACACGATGCAGTTCGTGAAGCCGGACATCCAGACGGTCTGCATGGGCCAGGCCGCCTCCGCCGCCGCGGTGCTGCTGGCCGCGGGCACCCCGGGCAAGCGTATGGCGCTCCCGAACGCCCGTGTGCTGATCCACCAGCCCTACAGCGAGACGGGCCGCGGCCAGGTCTCCGACCTGGAGATCGCCGCCAACGAGATCCTCCGGATGCGTTCGCAGCTGGAGGAGATGCTGGCCAAGCACTCGAACACGCCGATCGAGAAGATCCGCGAGGACATCGAGCGCGACAAGATCCTCACGGCCGAGGACGCGCTGTCCTACGGCCTGATCGACCAGATCATCTCGACCCGGAAGATGAACAACGACTCGGTCCGCTGAGGCGCATCGCGGCCGGACCCACGGCGTCTTCGGCCCCTTGGCACGGTTTGAAACGGTGCACGTCAAAGTGAACCGTGCCAAGGGGGGCCCGAACGGGGGTCCCGGCAAGGTACCGTCGGACATAAGGCAGCACCAGGAGCCGCTGGACGTAAGGCGTCTCCCAGGCGAAGGGGAAGCACACCGTGGCACGCATCGGTGACGGCGGCGATCTGCTCAAGTGCTCGTTCTGCGGCAAGAGCCAGAAGCAGGTCAAGAAGCTCATCGCAGGCCCCGGTGTGTACATCTGCGACGAGTGCATCGATCTCTGCAACGAGATCATCGAGGAAGAACTCGCGGAGACGAGCGAGGTGCGCTGGGAGGAACTCCCCAAGCCCCGCGAGATCTACGAGTTCCTCGAGGGCTATGTGGTCGGCCAGGAGGCGGCGAAGAAGGCCCTCTCCGTCGCGGTGTACAACCACTACAAGCGGGTCCAGGCCGGGGAGCACGGCGGGGCCCAAGGCCGCGACGACGCCATCGAGTTGGCGAAGTCGAACATTCTGCTGCTGGGCCCCACGGGCTCCGGCAAGACACTGCTCGCCCAGACCCTGGCCCGCATGCTGAACGTGCCGTTCGCCATCGCCGACGCGACGGCGCTCACGGAGGCGGGCTATGTCGGCGAGGACGTCGAGAACATCCTGCTGAAGCTCATCCAGGCCGCCGACTACGACGTCAAGAAGGCCGAGACGGGCATCATCTACATCGACGAGATCGACAAGGTGGCCCGCAAGAGCGAGAACCCGTCGATCACGCGCGACGTGTCCGGCGAGGGCGTCCAGCAGGCCCTGCTGAAGATCCTGGAGGGCACCACGGCCTCGGTGCCCCCGCAGGGCGGCCGCAAGCACCCGCACCAGGAGTTCATCCAGATCGACACGACGAACGTGCTGTTCATCGTGGGCGGTGCCTTCGCGGGCCTGGAGAAGATCATCGAGTCCCGGGCGGGTGCCAAGGGCATCGGTTTCGGCGCGACGATCCGCTCCAAGCGGGAGCTGGAGTCCAAGGACCAGTTCGAGGACGTCATGCCCGAGGACCTGGTGAAGTTCGGGATGATCCCGGAGTTCATCGGCCGTCTGCCGGTCATCACCAGCGTGCACAACCTCGACCGCAAGGCGCTGCTCCAGATCCTCGTCGAGCCGCGCAACGCCCTGGTGAAGCAGTACCAGCGCCTCTTCGAACTCGACGGTGTGGAGCTGGACTTCGAGCGCGAGGCCCTGGAGGCCATCGCGGACCAGGCCATCCTGCGCCAGACGGGCGCCCGCGGTCTGCGCGCCATCATGGAGGAGGTCCTCCAGGCGGTGATGTACGAGGTGCCGTCCCGCAAGGACGTGGCCCGGGTGGTCATCACCGCCGATGTGGTCCTGTCGAACGTGAATCCGACTCTGATCCCCAGGGACGCGCGCGGCCGCGGCTCGGGCGAGCAGAAGACGGCGTAACCGCCTCCCGGTCACCCAGGACGCAGAGGGGCCCCGGCCAACCGGCCGGGGCCCCTTCGCCGTTGGTCCGCCGCCGCGTCAGATCTTGACGCGCACGTCGTCGCGGAGCTTGGTGGCGAGGTCCGCCGTCTCGTCGGCCGTGCCGCCGTTCCCGGCGGCCAGCGAGGCGAAGCTGAACGCCGTCACATCGGCCACCGTGCTGTGGTCGCCCCAGATGCAGATCGGCATGGTGACGCTCTTCGCGCCACCGGCCGCGCCCGCGGTGTCGTTCTGGAACTGGGCCACCTGGCACTTCATGACACCGTGCGAGAAGCCCGCCGGGTGCACCGTCTCCGGGCTGCCGAGCAGCTTGCCCTTGGTCGTGGTGTCCTTCTCCGACTCCGCCTTGATCTTGGCGAACATGGCGTCCACCACGGCCTCGGGCTTGTCGATGCTGCCGTAGACACCGCCGAAGGTGATGCTCTTGGCCGTGAGGCCCGAGCCGTTCTGGTATCCGGCGCTGACATCCTTGGGGTGCTTCACCCCCCACTTCTCGAAGTCCGCCAGGTCATTGCTGCTCATGGAGTCCGGGGCGCTGTCGCTGTCCGCCTTCTTGTACATGCCGCCGATGACCGCGGCCGGTGCCGTCAGCTTGTGCGGCCCGTCGTCCGCCACCGCGTCGCCGCCGCCTCCGCCGAGCACCAGCACGGCGCCCACGGCGATCGCCGCCACCACCGCGACACCCGCCACCGCGCCGATGACCAGCGCGGATTTCCGCCGTCCGCCGCCCGGTGCGGGCGGCTGCGGCACACCGTAGGACGCCTGGCCGTAGGGGGGCTGGCCGTAGGAGGGCTGTCCATAAGGCGGCTGCGGGGCGGACGGCTGCTGGCCGTAGGGCTGACCGTGGGGTCCCGCGGGGGGCTGCGGCTGGGCGTACGGGTTCTGCTCGGGCGGGACACCCGCCGGGGCCTGCTGCGGGTAGCCGTAGCCGGGACCCTGCGGGGGGCCGTAGGGGCCCGGCTGGCCGTACGGTCCGGGCTGCTGGGGCTGCCCGCCGTACGGGCCCGGCTGGTTGTTGCTCATGGTGGGGGTTCCCCTCCGGATGCTTATGCGTTTCCGACATCCTGGCGCACGTGGGAGGACCCGGGGTGCCGCGGGGCCCGCCGTTACCGGGGAATCCCGTTTCGGGACGGGGTCGTGACACCCCTAAACTGAGTCCGTGACCGATAACGCTCAGCAGCAGCCCACAGCGCCCGCCACCGAACTGCCGACCCAGTACGCGCCGGCCGATGTAGAGGGGCCGCTGTACGAGCGCTGGGTGGAGCGGGGTTACTTCGAGGCGGACGCGAAGAGCGACAAGCCGCCCTTCACCGTCGTCATCCCGCCGCCGAACGTCACCGGCAGCCTGCACCTCGGACACGCCTTCGAGCACACCCTGATCGACGCCGTGACCCGCCGCAAGCGCATGCAGGGCCACGAGACGCTGTGGCAGCCCGGCATGGACCACGCCGGCATCGCCACCCAGAACGTCGTCGAGCGCGAGCTGGGCAAGGAGGGCAAGTCCCGCCACGACCTCGGCCGCGAGGCGTTCGTCGAGCGCGTCTGGCAGTGGAAGGCCGAGTCCGGCGGGCAGATCTCCGGCCAGATGCGGCGCCTCGGCGACGGCGTCGACTGGACCCGTGAGCGCTTCACCATGGACGAGGGCCTCTCCCAGGCCGTCCAGACCATCTTCAAGCGGCTCTACGACGACGAGCTGATCTACCGCGCCGAGCGCATCATCAACTGGTGTCCGCGCTGCCTCACCGCCATCTCGGACATCGAGGTCGAGTACCAGGACGACGACGGCGAACTGGTCTCCATGCGGTACGGCGACGGGGACGAGAGCATCGTCGTCGCCACCACCCGCGCCGAGACCATGCTCGGCGACACCGCCGTCGCGGTCCACCCCGAGGACGAGCGCTACCGGCACCTGATCGGCAAGCTCATCAAGCTGCCGCTGACCGACCGCTCCATCCCGGTCGTCGCGGACGAGCACGTCGACCCCGAGTTCGGCACCGGCGCCGTCAAGGTGACCCCGGCCCACGACCCGAACGACTTCGAGATCGGCCAGCGCCACGACCTGCCGGCCATCACCGTGCTGGACGAGCACGCCGTCATCACCACCCACGGCCCCTTCCAGGGCCTGGACCGCTTCGAGGCCCGCTCCGCCATCGTCGCCGCCCTGCGCGCCGAGGGCCGGATCGTCGCCGAGAAGCGGCCCTACGTCCACTCCGTCGGCCACTGCTCGCGCTGCAAGACCACCATCGAGCCGCGCCTGTCCATGCAGTGGTGGGTCAAGGTCGGCCCGCTCGCCCAGGCCGCCGGTGACGCGGTCCGCGAGGGCAAGGTCAAGATCCACCCGCAGGAGATGGAGAAGCGGTACTTCGACTGGGTCGACAACCTCCATGACTGGTGCATCTCGCGCCAGCTGTGGTGGGGCCACCGCATCCCCGTCTGGTACGGCCCGAACGGCGAGATCGTCTGCGTCGGCCCCGACGAGCAGCCGCCCACGGGCGAGGGCTGGCACCAGGACACCGACGTCCTGGACACCTGGTTCTCCTCCGGCCTGTGGCCCTTCTCCACGCTGGGCTGGCCCGAGCAGACCGAGAGCCTCGCGAAGTTCTACCCGAACTCGATCCTGGTCACCGGCTACGACATCCTGTTCTTCTGGGTCGCCCGGATGATGATGTTCGGCCTCTACGCCATGGACGGCACCCCGCCGTTCCACACCATCGCCCTGCACGGCATGGTCCGCGACCAGTTCGGCAAGAAGATGTCGAAGTCCTTCGGCAACGCGGTCAACCCGCTGGACTGGATGGACAAGTACGGCTCGGACGCCCTGCGCTTCACCCTGGCCCGCGGCGCCAACCCGGGCGTCGACGTCCCGATCGGCGAGGACTGGGTCCAGGGCTCCCGCAACTTCGCCAACAAGATCTGGAACGCCACCCGCTTCGCGCTGATGAACGGCGCCACGGTGGAGGGCCCGCTGCCGGACGCCGCGCGCATGTCGGCCACCGACCGCTGGATCCTGTCCCGGCTGAACTCCGTGGTCGCCGAAGTCGACGCGCTCTACGAGGACTTCCAGTTCGCCAAGCTCTCCGACGCCCTCTTCCACTTCGCCTGGGACGAGGTCTTCGACTGGTACGTCGAGCTGTCCAAGACCACCTTCCAGGCGGGCGGCGAACCGGCCGAGGTCAGCAAGCGCGTCCTGGGCGAGGTCCTCGACGTCACCCTGCGGCTGCTGCACCCGGTCGTCCCCTTCGTCACCGAGACGCTGTGGACCACCCTCACCGGCGGCGAGTCCGTCGTCGTCGCCGAGTGGCCGAAGGCCGTGGCGGTCCCCGGGGCCGACACCCCGGGCGGCTTCCGTGACGAGGCCGCCGAGCGGGAGATCGAGACCCTCCAGTCGGTCATCACCGAGGTCCGCCGCTTCCGCGCCGACCAGGGCCTCCAGCCCGGCCAGCGCGTCCCGGCCCGGCTGACCCTGGACGGCACCGCGCTCGCCCCGCACGAGGCCGCCATCCGCCAGCTGCTGCGCCTCCAGCCGGAGGGCGAGGACTTCACGGCCACCGCGACCCTGCCGGTCTCGGGCGCCACGGTCGCGCTGGACCTGTCCGGCACGATCGACGTGGCGGCGGAGCGCAAGCGGCTCGCCAAGGACCTGGCCGCGGCCGAGAAGGAGAAGGCCCAGGCCACCGGCAAGCTCGGCAACGAGGCCTTCCTCGCCAAGGCACCCGACCAGGTCGTGGAGAAGATCCGCACCCGGCTCGCCAAGGCCGAGGAGGACATCTCCCGGATCCAGGCCCAGCTGGACCGCCTCCCGGCCGCCTGACCGGCACCGACGGTGAACGAAGGCCCCCGGAGCACCGCTCCGGGGGCCTTCGCCATGTTCGCCCCCGGCGCTCCGTAGACTGGCCCCGTGAGTGACCTGCCTCCGCGCGACCCCAACGAGAGCGACCCCAACGAGAACGATCCCTTCGAGGAGATCGTCGAGACCGAGACCACCCGTGATCCCGATCTCGCGGTGATCGAGGCCGGCAGCCGCACCCTGCGCACCCAGGGCGGCCCGCCGCAGGCCGATGTGCCCGCCCGTCCGGCCGACCCCCAGGTCGACCAGGCGCTGCGGGAGGTCGAGGCCGAGCTGGCCACCCGCTGGGGCGAGACCAAGCTGGAGCCGTCCGTCGACCGGATCGCCGCGCTGATGGACGTCCTCGGGGACCCGCAGCGCTCGTACCCCTCGATCCACATCACCGGTACCAACGGCAAGACCTCCACCGCCCGCATGATCGAGGCCCTGCTCGGCGCCTTCGACCTGCGCACCGGCCGGTACACCAGCCCGCACGTCCAGTCGATCACCGAGCGGATCAGCCTCGACGGCGCCCCCGTCTCCGCCGAGCGGTTCATCGAGACGTACCAGGACATCAAGCCGTACCTGGAGATGATCGACTCCGCGCAGGAGTACCGGCTCTCCTTCTTCGAGGTCCTCACCGGGATGGCCTACGCGGCCTTCGCGGACGCCCCCGTCGATGTCGCGGTCGTCGAGGTCGGCATGGGCGGCAGCTGGGACGCCACCAATGTGATCGACGGGGACGTCGCCGTCGTCACCCCCATCGACCTGGACCACACCGACCGGCTCGGCTCCACGCCCGGCGAGATCGCCGGGGAGAAGGCCGGGATCATCAAGCAGGACGCCACCGTCATCCTCGCCCAGCAGCCGGTCGACGCGGCCCAGGTGCTGCTGAAGAAGGCCGTGGAGGTCGACGCCACCGTGGCCCGCGAGGGCCTGGAGTTCGGTGTCGTCTCCCGGGAGGTCGCGGTGGGCGGCCAGCTCCTGACCCTGCGCGGCCTCGGCGGCGAGTACGACCAGGTGTATCTGCCGCTGCACGGCCCCTACCAGGCCCACAACGCCGCGGTGGCGCTCGCCGCCGTGGAGGCGTTCTTCGGCGTCGGCTCCCAGCGCCCCCAGCCGCTGGACATCGACACCGTCCGCCGGGCGTTCGCCACCGTGTCCTCCCCGGGCAGGCTGGAGGTTGTGCGCAGCTCCCCGACCGTCGTCCTGGACGCCGCGCACAACCCGGCGGGTGCCCGCGCCACGGCCGAGGCGGTGAGTGAGGCGTTCGACTTCAGCCGGCTGATCGCGGTCGTCGGCGCGAGCGGTGACAAGAACGTCCGGGGCCTGCTGGAGGCGTTCGAGCCGATCGTCGCCGAGGTCGTGGTCACCCAGAACTCCAGCCACCGGGCGATGGACGCCGACGAGCTGGCCGCGATCGCCGTGGAGATCTTCGGCGAGGAGCGCGTCCAGGTCGAGCCGCGGCTGCCCGACGCGCTGGAGGCCGCGATCACCCTCGCCGAGGAGGAGGGGGAGTACGCGGGCGCCGGAGTGCTCGTCACCGGCTCCGTCATCACCGTCGGCGAGGCCCGACTGCTCCTCGGGAAGGGCTGACTTCCGTCGTGCGTACGCTGTGTGCTTCCACCCTGATCGGCGAGTTCTTCGTCATCGGCTTCGCGGGCCTGGTCGCCATGAAGGACCCCGGCCTGTCCACCGCCACGGTCTGGACCGTCAGCGGTATCGCGATGGCGCTGAGCATCCTGCTGTGCGGCCTGCTGAGCCGCCCCGGCGGTGTGCAGCTGGGCTGGGCCCTCCAGATCGCGCTGATCGCCTCCGGGTTCTTCGTGCCGACCATGTTCTTCATGGGCGCGGTCTTCGCCGCGCTGTGGTGGGCGTCGGTCCACTTCGGCAGGAAGATCGACGAGGCCAAGGCCCGCTTCGCGGCGATGCAGGGCGACGAGGGCAGCCCGGCCGCTTCGTAGCGCGTGAGGGGCCGGGGCCCGGCCTGACGCTGCGTAACGGTCACCCGAATCGGCCCTGTACCCTCTACGCACCGCACCACCTTGATGAAGGAGCCCCCCTCGTGACGTCGCGCACCCTCGTCCTCCTCAAGCCCGACGCCGTCCGTCGAGGACTGATCGGCGAGATCATCAGCCGTATCGAGCGCAAGGCCGGCTGGACCATCAGCGCGCTGGAGCTGCGCACGCTGGACCAGGAGACGCTGGAGCAGCACTACGGCGAGCACCAGGGCAAGCCCTTCTACGAGCCGCTGGTGGAGTTCATGGCCTCCGGCCCGGTCGTCGCGCTGGTCGTCGAGGGTGAGCGCGTCATCGAGGGGGTGCGCGCGCTCGCCGGTCCGACCGACCCGATCGCCGCCGCGCCCGGTTCCATTCGCGGTGACTACGGTGTGATCGTGCGTGAGAACCTGGTGCACGCCTCCGACTCGGCGGAGTCCGCCGAGCGCGAGCTGAAGATCTTCTTCCCGGGCCGCTTCTGAGGTGTCCGGACGCTTCCCGGCGTCCGGATGATGAACTTTCGATCCCGTCATGTGAACAATTGCCGAGGTTTCCCGGTGTCACCCGGAGGCATGATCAAGGGCGGCCGGTGAACCGGTCGAACAAAACCGGCCGGTCCTTGGCATATGCGTATCGTTCGGGGGAACGGCTACCCCCGAACGCCCGTCTCCAGAAGCGAGGCGACGCGTCATCTGCTGACAATGGCGAAGACCCTCGCGCAGTGTTTCGTGCGGGCGAGACTACGATGTAAGCCTTCACGTCACAGCACCCACTTCGCCGCCCCAAATAAAGCCGTCATAAGCTCAACTTGGGAAGGCCAGACGAATCCTGATGGGGAACTCAATGTCGTTCATCGGCCGTGACATGGCTGTCGACCTCGGGACCGCCAACACGCTGGTGTACGTCAGGGGCCGAGGGATCGTACTCAACGAGCCGTCGGTCGTCGCGATCAACACCAACACGGGCGGCATTCTCGCGGTCGGCGCGGAAGCCAAGAAGATGATCGGCCGGACCCCGGGCAACATCGTCGCCGTGCGCCCGCTGAAGGACGGCGTCATCGCCGACTTCGAGATCACCGAGCGGATGCTCCGCTACTTCATTCTGAAGATTCACAAGCGGCGTTATCTCGCGCGTCCGCGCGTGGTGGTCTGCGTTCCCTCGGGTATCACGGGCGTCGAGCGCCGCGCCGTCATCGAGGCCTCCTCCCAGGCCGGTGCCCGCCAGGTGCACATCATCGAGGAGCCCATGGCGGCCGCCATCGGCTCGGGCCTGCCGGTCCACGAGGCCACCGGCAACATGGTGGTGGACATCGGCGGCGGCACCACCGAGGTCGCGGTCATCTCGCTCGGCGGCATCGTCACCGCCCAGTCCATCCGCGTCGCGGGCGACGAGCTGGACAACGCGATCATCCAGCACGTCAAGAAGGAGTACTCCCTCCTCCTGGGCGAGCGCACGGCCGAGCAGATCAAGATCACGATCGGTTCCGCCTATGAGCTGGACGCCGACGAGCACACCGAGATCCGCGGCCGGGACCTGGTCTCCGGCCTCCCCAAGACCGTGGTCATCTCCGCCGCCGAGGTCCGCAAGGCCATCGAGGAACCGGTCAACGCGATCGTGGACGCGGTCAAGACCACCCTCGACAAGTGCCCGCCCGAGCTGTCCGGCGACGTCATGGACCGCGGCATCGTCCTCACCGGCGGCGGCGCCCTGCTGCGCGGCCTCGACGAGCGGCTCCGCCGGGAGACCGGCATGCCGATCCACATCGCCGAGGACCCGCTGGACAGCGTGGCGCTCGGCTCCGGCAAGTGCGTCGAGGAGTTCGAGGCGCTCCAGCAGGTACTGGACGCCCAGCCGCGCCGATGACGCGACGCGCCGAGTCCGCCGTACGAGACGATCGCCTCTCGTGCGGCGGATCGTTGATATAGAGGCATTAGCTCTTTACACCCCCGGGTTCCCCTACACATTCCGACGAGGAAGGCACGGCCGCCGCACGTGAGGGACACACGAGAGAGCCGACTGCTCCTGGTGCTGCTGATCGCGATCGCGTTCGCGCTGATCACGGTGGACATCCGCGGCGGCCAGGACTCACCGGTCGAAGGTGCCCGCCAGGTCGCCGCCACGGCCTTCGGCCCGATCGAGAACGGGGTGTCGTCCGCGGTCGACCCCGTCGGCAACGCGATCTCGGCCGTGCGCGACTCCACGCGGCGGCACGACCGCATCGCCCAACTCGAGCAGGCCAACGCCAAGTTGAAGGCGAAGCTCGGCAGCGACGACCGCAACCGCAGCCGCCTCAACCAGCTCGACAAGATGATCCGGGTGGCGGGTGAGGGGCAGTACGGCATCAAGGGCGCCGAGGTCATCGCCATAGGAGCAGCCCAGGGCTTCTCCTGGACCGTCACCATCGACGTCGGCGCCCGGGACGGCATCAAGCGCGACATGACCGTCCTGAACGGCGACGGACTGGTCGGCCGCATCACCACCGTGGGCCCCGACACCTCCACCGTGCTGCTGGCCAACGACCCCGACTTCACCGTGGGCACCCGCCTGGAGGGCAGCGACGAACTCGGCTTCGCCTCCGGGCAGGGCGACCGCCCGCTGCGCGTCCAGCTCCTCAACGGCAAGGCCGATGTGAAGAAGGGCGCCCGCCTGGTCACCTTCGGCTCCGAGGCCGACAAGCCCTTCGTCCCCGGCGTCCCGGTCGGTACGGTGTCCCGGATCGACCCGTCCGGCGGCGGTCTGACCCGCACCATCTATGTGAAGCCGTTCGCCTCCTTCAGCAGCCTCGACATCGTCGGTGTCGTCGTCCAGGCGCCGAAGAAGGACCCGCGCGACACCGTCCTGCCCCCCAAGCCCCAGCCGACGCCCACCCCGACCGTGACCGTCACCGTCACGCCCTCGGCGTCCGACGACCGCCAGTCGTACGACGACAGCGACCAGTAGCGAAGCCCCAGGAGCCGAACCCGATGCGCCTCAACCGGATGCTGCTCTCCACCGCTCTGGTGGTCGTCGCCCTGGTCGTCCAGGTGAGCGTCCTTGCCCGCCTGCATCTGCCGGGCGCCGTCCCGGACCTGGTGCTCCTGACCGTCGTCGCCCTCGCCCTGGTCTACGGCCATGTCGGCGGCTGCCTCGTCGGCTTCGGCGCCGGACTGCTCTCCGACCTGGCCCCACCCGCCGACCACGCCGCCGGCCGCTATGCCCTGGTGCTCTGCGTCATCGGCTATCTCGCCGGGCTCGCCAAGCCCGAGAACGGCCGCCTGAAGTCCGCCAGCGGCCCCATGTTCGTGGTGGTCGCCGCCGCGATCGGCTCCACCCTGCTCTACGCGGGCGTCGGCGCCCTCGTCGGTGACACCGCCGCCCGCCATGTGGGCCTCACCAGCCTGCTGGCCACCGCCGCCGCCTACGACCTGCTGCTGGCGCCCTTCGTGGTGCCCGGCATCATGGCCCTGGCCCGCCGTATCGACAACGACCCGCTCGCCGAGACCGGTTCCGCCAAGGCGGCCGACGTCTCCTCCGGCTGGCTCTCCTCCGGCACCGGACTGCGCATCGGCAGCCAGCGCGGGGTCCTGCGGGTCAAGGCGGCCAAGGCCCGGGTGGCCCGGGCCGGACGCATCAAGGGGGTCAAGCGGCTGTGACCCGCACCCGCCCGGCCGCCCGGCCGCACAGGTTGGTCGTGTACTCGTATGACGCGTACGCGCATCACGGCGGGGCGAGAGCAGCCACCGACCCCCGCCCGATCCCCGCAGCCACCCCCGACCCCAGTGGGCCTTGCCGATGACTAACATCCCCGAGACCGGGCGGACCCCCAGGGTCCAGATCCGGCTGGTCGTCATCCAGATCCTCGTCCTCTCCCTCCTCGGCACGCTCGGCGCCCGCCTCTGGTACCTCCAGATCCGCAACGGCTCCGAATACGCCAAGGAGGCCTCCGGCAACCATGTCCAGCAGGTCGTCCAGCCCGCCGTGCGCGGCGACATACTGGACGCCAGGGGAGTGCCCCTCGCCGACAACGAGACCCGGCTCGTGGTCTCCGCCTCCCGCACCGACCTGCTGAAGATGAAGGACGACGGCAAAGGCGTCCTCACCAAGCTGGCCGGGGTCCTCGGCATGAAGCCGCAGGACGTCACGGACAAGGTCCGGCTCTGCGACGCCAAGACGCCGCAGCCCTGCTGGAACGGCTCCCCGTACCAGCCGATCCCCATCACCGACGAGGCCACCCCCCGCCAGGCCCTCCAGATCCGCGAGCGCTCCGAGGACTTCCCCGGCATCACCGCCGAGCCCGAGGCCGTGCGCCGCTACCCGAGCCCCGGCGAGGCCAACACCGCCCAGGTCCTCGGCTATCTCTCGCCGGTCACCGACGACGAGATCCAGCAGGCCAAGGACACCGACTCGCCCTATCTGCGCTCCGACATGGTGGGCCGCTCCGGCCTTGAGCGCCAGTACGACAAGGCGCTGCGCGGCAAGGCGGGCGTCACCCGCTACGAGGTGGACAACCTCGGCCGGGTCATCGGCAAGGCCAAGAGCGACGCCGCCGAGGCCGGCTCCAACCTGGTCACCAGCATCGACGCACGCGTCCAGCGGGTCGCCGAGTACGAGCTGGACAACGCGATGAAGGTCGCGCGCGGCCAGTACGACGACATCACCGGCGAGAACTACAAGGCGGACTCCGGTGCCGTCGTGGTGATGGAGGCCAAGACCGGCCGGATCGTCGCCATGGCGTCCGCCCCGACCTACGACCCCAACGTCTGGGTCGGCGGCATCTCCGCCAAGGACTACCAGCAGCTCACCGGCAAGGACTCCGACTACCCGCTGCTCAACCGGGCCATCCAGGGCCAGTCCGCCCCCGGCTCCACCTTCAAGGTGGTCTCCACCGCGGCCGCCGTCGAGGCCGGTTACCCCTTCGACGGGCACTACCCCTGCACCAGCTCGTACTCGGTCGGCAGCCAGGTCTTCAAGAACTTCGAGGGCGAGAACTTCGGCCCGATCTCCCTGGGCCGCGCCCTGGAGGTCTCCTGCGACACCGTCTTCTACGGCCTCGCGGACAACGAGTGGAAGAAGGACGGCGGCATCAACCCCAAGAAGGGGGAGCCCAAGGACTACTTCTTCAAGGCCGCCCACCAGTTCGGCCTGGGCAAGCCCACCGGCATCGACCTCCCCAACGAGGTCTCCGGCCGCGTCCCCGACCGCCAGTGGAAGCAGAAGTACTGGGACGCCAACAAGGACGCCTGGTGCAAGACCGGCAAGAAGGACGGCGACTACGTCCAGAAGATCGCCTACGAGAACTGCCTCGAAGGCAACAAGCTGCGCGAGGGTGACGCGATCAACTATTCCATCGGCCAGGGCGACACGCTCCTGACGCCGATCCAGGAGGCCGTCATCTACTCGGCGATCTCCAACGGCGGCACCCTGTGGGACCCGTCCATCGGCAAGGCCGTCGTCAGCCCCGACGGCAAGCACATCAGCGAGATCAAGCCCAAGTCCCACGGCCGGCTGCCCATCAGCGCCAAGACCCGGGACGTGATGGAGGAGGCCCTCGCGGGCGTCGTCACCCGCGGTACCGCCGCCTGGAAGTTCGGCGGCTGGCCCCAGGACAAGATCCCGCTGCACGCCAAGACCGGTACCGCCGAGGTCTACGGCAAGCAGACCACCTCCTGGCTGGCCACCTACTCCAAGGACTACGCGGTCATCATGACGATCGCCCAGGCCGGTACGGGTTCCGGCGCCTCCGGTGGGGCCGTGCACAACATCTACAACGCCCTGTACGGCGTCCAGAAGGACGGCTCGATCGACAAGAGCAAGGCCCTGCTCCCCACCCCGCAGCAGGGACTGCCCAAGATCAACCCCGATGGCACCATCGCGGCGCAGAAGGTCGGTAAGTACGACCCCGACGCCGACCAGGCCACCGGCGAGGACCAGGACCAGCAGGGGAACGGCAACAGCACCCCGGCGGCCACCGTGCCCTCGCCCACCGCGAGCAACCGCCGCACCGCCCGGCGCCCGGCCCGCCCGAAGAAGAGGCGGAGGACCCTCGCATGACCGGCGCGAACAACTTCTCCGTCTCCGGCTACGGGCCCGAGCGCGCGAGCTGGACGCGGATCTTCGCCCGCGACGGCCTGGCCCGGCGGCTCGACTGGCCGATACTGCTGTCGGCCCTCGCCCTGTCCCTGATCGGCACGGCCCTCGTCTACTCGGCGACCCGCAACCGCACCGAGATCAACCAGGGCGACCCGTACTACTTCCTGATCCGCCATCTGATGAACACCGGCATCGGGCTCGCCCTGATGGTCGGCACGATCTGGCTCGGCCACCGCACCCTGCGCACGGCCGTGCCGATCCTCTACGGCCTCTCGCTCATGCTGGTCCTGCTGGTGCTCACCCCGCTCGGCGCCACCATCAACGGCAACCGCAACTGGATCGTCTTCGGCGGCGGTTTCTCCCTCCAGCCCTCCGAGTTCGTGAAGATCACGATCATCCTGGGCATGGCCATGCTGCTCTCGGCCCGGGTCGACGCGGGCGACAAACCGCACCCCGACCACCGGACCGTGGCACAGGCCCTGGGACTGGCCGCCGTCCCGATGATGATCGTCATGCTGATGCCCGACCTCGGCTCGACGATGGTCATGGCGGTCACCGTGCTGGGCGTGCTGCTCGCCTCCGGCGCCTCCAACCGCTGGATCTTCGGCCTGCTCGGCACGGGCGCCCTGGGGGCGGTCGCCATATGGCAGCTGCACATCCTGGACCAGTACCAGATCAACCGCTTCGCCGCCTTCGCCAACCCCAGCCTCGACCCGGCGGGCGTCGGCTACAACACCAACCAGGCGCGCATCGCGATCGGTTCGGGCGGGCTCACCGGCGCGGGCCTCTTCCACGGCTCCCAGACCACCGGCCAGTTCGTGCCCGAGCAGCAGACCGACTTCGTCTTCACGGTCGCGGGCGAGGAACTGGGCTTCATCGGCGCGGGCCTGATCCTCGTCCTGCTCGGCGTCGTGCTGTGGCGCGCCTGCCGGATCGCCCGCGACTCGACCGAGCTGTACAGCACGATCGTCGCCTCGGGCATCATCGCCTGGTTCGTCTTCCAGGCCTTCGAGAACATCGGGATGACCCTCGGCATCATGCCGGTCGCGGGCCTGCCCCTGCCGTTCGTGTCCTACGGCGGCTCC
Organism: Streptomyces sp. NPDC052040; assembly: GCF_044548405.1. Lineage (NCBI taxonomy): Bacteria > Bacillati > Actinomycetota > Actinomycetes > Kitasatosporales > Streptomycetaceae > Streptomyces > Streptomyces sp. NPDC052040. The sequence continues at coordinate 307,795 of NZ_JBIUBV010000002.1, forward strand.
TCCATGTTCGCCGTCTGGATAGCGGTGGGGCTGTTGCAGTCGATCCGGGTGCAGCGGCCGATGTCGGCGTAGCGGCAGACGCAGCCGAATGCGGAGGGGGCCCCGGCAGGACGGGGCCCCCTCCGCATTCGCGAGGCCGGGCGGGGACCGGTGGCGCTCCGCCGAGGGCCGGGCGCTCTGCGGCGGCCCGGGCGGGGGAGCGGTGGTGTCTGGCAGTGGGGCGCCTTCCGGACGAACACTGACGAGCCCCGGCGAACCCTGCCCTCCCGCCCCGATTGCCACTAGATTCGCTCCATGGTGGACACACAGCGCGAGATCGAACGCAAGTACGAGGTCGCGACCGGTGACGACCTGCCCGACCTGACCGCCGTCGGCGGCGTCCGTGCCGTCGTCGACCAGGGCACCGCCGAACTCGACGCCACCTACTACGACACCGCCGACGCCAGGCTGGCCGACGCCTCCCTGACCCTGCGCCGCCGCACCGGGGGCAAGGACGCGGGCTGGCATCTCAAACTGCCGGTCGCCGAGGGCGTACGCGACGAGATCCGCGCCCCGCTCTCCGACACCGTCCCCGCGCACCTCCGCGACCTCGTCCGCTCCCGGGTCCGGGGCGTCGCGCTCGTCCCCGTCGTCCGCCTGCGCTCCTCCCGCGCCACACGCCACCTTCTCGACGCCGACGGCACCCTGCTCGCCGAGATCAGCCTCGACCGGGTGCACGCCGAGCGGCTCAGCGGCGGCACCGGCACCGCCGACTGGACCGAGATCGAGGTCGAACTCGCCGACAACGGCGACCCCGCCTTCCTCGACAAGGTCGACAAGAAACTCCGCAAGGCGGGCGTACGGCGCTCCTCGGCCGCCTCCAAACTGGCCAGAGCACTGGAGGAGACCGGCGGCCGCCCCGGCCCCGCCGCGCCCGGCACCCACCGGCCGCCCACCGACGCCCAGCCCGCCACCGCGGGCGACCATGTCCTCGCCTATGTCCGCGCCCAGCGCGACGCCCTGGTCGCACTGGACCCCTCGGTGCGCCGGGACCTCTTCGACTCCGTCCACTCCATGCGGGTCGCCACCCGGCGGCTGCGCAGCACCTTCCGCTCCTTCGGCACGGTCCTGGACCCCCGGGTCACCGACCCGGTCGCCGAGGACCTGAAGTGGCTGGCGGGCGAGCTGGGCGTGGACCGCGACCGCGAGGTCCTCACCGAACACCTGACCCGGGCCGTGTCCGAACTGCCCGGCCCTCTGGTCGGCGGCCCGGTCCGCAACCGTCTGCGCGCCTGGTCCGACGCCCGCCGCGGCGGCTCCCGGCGCCGTCTGACCTCCGTACTCGACGGCGAGCGTTATCTCGGCCTGCTCAACGCCCTCGACGCCCTGATCACCGACCCGCCCCTGCTGAAGGCGTCCGCCAAGGACCCCGGGACGGTGCTCACCCGGGCCGTCCACAAGGACTTCCACAAGGTCGCCGAACTGATCGGCCGGGCCCTGGACCTGCCCCCGGGCCACGACCGGGACACCGCGCTGCACGAGGCCCGCAAGAAGGCCAAGCGCACCCGGTACGCCGCCGAGGCCACCACCCCCGCGCTGGGCAGGCCCGCCCGGGCGCTGCTCACGTCGATGAAGTCGCTCCAGACCCTGCTGGGCGAGCACCAGGACAGCGTGCTGGTCCGCGACGCCCTGCTGGAGCTGTCGGCCCTGGCGGACAAGGCCCGGGAGAGTTCCTTCACCTACGGGGTGCTGTACGGCCGGGAGGAACAGCGGGCGGCGGCCGCGGAGGCGGCACTGCCCGAGGTGTGGCGGACGCTGCGGGCCGCGACCTCCTTCTGAGCCGGAGACCGGACCGCCGCCCACCCGGGTGCCACGACGGTCCGGCGAGGAGCCGGGATCGCGTTACGCTTGATGGTCATCCCCGTCAGCCCCTCTGACGGCCATCATTCCCAGCTCTTCGTCCCCTCCCCGCTCAGGAAAGTCGCGAGATGTCTGCCGAATCGGTCTTCCCGCAGCTCGAGGCCCTGCTCCCGCACGTGCAGAAGCCGATCCAGTACGTCGGCGGGGAGCTGAACTCCACCGTCAAGCCGTGGGACTCCTGTGACGTCCGCTGGGCGCTCATGTACCCCGACGCGTACGAGGTCGGTCTGCCCAACCAGGGCGTCATGATCCTCTACGAGGTCCTGAACGAGCAGGAGGGCGTCCTCGCCGAGCGCACCTACAGCGTGTGGCCGGACCTGGAGGCCCTGATGCGGGAGCACGACGTCCCGCAGTTCACGGTGGACAGCCACCGCCCGGTCAAGTCCTTCGACGTGCTCGGCATGTCCTTCTCCACCGAGCTGGGCTACACCAACATGCTGACGGCCCTGGACCTGGCGGGCATCCCGCTGGAGGCCCGGGACCGCACCGTCGACGACCCGATCGTGATGGCCGGCGGCCACGCGGCCTTCAACCCCGAGCCGATCGCCGACTTCATCGACTGCGCGGTGATCGGCGACGGCGAACAGGCCGTCCTGGAGGCCACCGCGATCGTCCGCGCCTGGAAGCAGGAGGGCCGCCCCGGCGGCCGCGAGGAACTCCTCCTCCGCCTGGCGAAGACCGGCGGGGTCTACGTCCCGGGCTTCTACGACGTCGAGTACCTCCCCGACGGCCGTATCGGCCGGGTCGTCCCCAACCGGTCGGGCGTCCCGTGGCGCGTGTCCAAGCACACCGTCATGGACCTCGACGAGTGGCCGTACCCGAAGCAGCCGCTGGTGCCCCTCGCCGAGACGGTCCACGAACGGATGTCCGTGGAGATCTTCCGCGGCTGCACCCGCGGCTGCCGCTTCTGCCAGGCGGGCATGATCACCCGCCCGGTGCGCGAGCGCTCGATCACGGGCATCGGCGACATGGTCGAGAAGGGCCTGAAGGCGACGGGCTTCGAGGAGGTCGGCCTGCTCTCCCTGTCCTCCGCGGACCACTCCGAGATCGGCGACATCGCCAAGGGCCTCGCGGACCGCTACGAGGAGGACAAGATCGGCCTTTCCCTCCCCTCCACCCGCGTGGACGCCTTCAACATCGACCTCGCGGACGAGCTGACCCGCAACGGCCGCCGCTCGGGCCTCACCTTCGCCCCCGAGGGCGGCTCCGAGCGCATCCGCAAGGTCATCAACAAGATGGTCTCGGAAGAGGACCTGATCAGGACCGTCGCCACCGCCTACGGCAACGGCTGGCGCCAGGTGAAGCTGTACTTCATGTGCGGCCTGCCCACCGAGACCGACGAGGACGTCCTCCAGATCGCCGACATGGCGACCCATGTCATCCAGAAGGGCCGCGAGGTCTCCGGCTCCGGCGACATCCGCTGCACGGTCTCCATCGGCGGCTTCGTGCCCAAGCCCCACACCCCCTTCCAGTGGGCCCCGCAGCTGTCGGCGGAGGACACCGACGCGCGCCTCGAAAAGCTCCGCGACAAGATCCGCGGCGACAAGAAGTACGGCCGCTCGATCGGCTTCCGCTACCACGACGGCAAGCCGGGCATCGTCGAGGGCCTCCTCTCCCGCGGCGACCGCCGCATCGGCGCGGTGATCCGCGCGGTCTACGAGGACGGCGGCCGCTTCGACGGCTGGCGCGAACACTTCTCCTACGACCGCTGGATGACCTGCGCCGACAAGGCCCTGCCAGCCTTCGGCGTGGACGTCGACTGGTACACCACCCGCGAACGCACCTACGAGGAAGTCCTCCCCTGGGACCACCTCGACTCGGGCCTGGACAAGGACTGGCTCTGGGAGGACTGGCAGGACGCCCTCGACGAAACAGAAGTCGAAGACTGCCGCTGGACCCCGTGCTTCGACTGCGGAGTCTGCCCGCAGATGGATACGGCCATACAAATTGGCCCGACCGGCAAGAAATTGCTGCCCTTGACGGTCAAGAACGGTGGTCCGACGCCGGCTTCGGGTGGTCATGCGCACTGACGTGGGCGAGACACTCGATCGGGTGGTTGAGGCGCTGGCGGGGGTGAGCGAGGACGAGGTGGCTGCTGCGCTGGCTGCGGTCGGCGCTTCGGTCGCTCGCCCGTCGGCGCAGTTGGCGTCCCCCCGGACTCCGCTACCGAGCCCAAGGAGCGCCTCGCGAATCGTCTCCGAGGTGGATTGGGTCTGAGGAATCAGCGCCCACGAGCTACGCGTCTGTGTCGTCGTCGGCTTCGGTAGCCGATGGACCGACGAACACCGCCAGGTAGCGGAACTCGCCGCCTGTTCCGCCCTGCTCGGAGTACATGTCCCATTCGAGGGGGTAGGTGCCTCGCAGACTGCATGTGTTCGGTTCGTAGGTCCCCTCGGCCCAGAGCAGAGTCCCGGCGAGCTCCCGTCCGTGGTGTATCCGGAAGTCATGATCCCGAGTACGTTGGCGGCCGGGGCCCGGCGGGTTCCACAGGGACGCCTCGTTGGTCAGGATGAGGGCAAGACCGTTCTGGCCGGGCTGATGGCAGAAGCGCTCCAGCCTCGCTATGTCCCGTACAAAGTGCAGGCGGGCGAGGTCGGTGGCGCCATGCGCCTTCAAGGCGTAGTCCTCGACCGGAACGCCGGCCTTGCCTGTCCAAGCTCGGGTGAAGTACTTGAATTCGATCGCAGTGCGGTCCCCAGGACCGAGGCACTGAAGGTCTAGATACTCGGTCTTACCCGACCCTCGCTGCGGCACCTCAAGTCTAGAGTGCACGTCTGGTGCCAACTCCCAGAGCAAGCGGGCAAAACTGTGCTGAAGGTCGGACTCAGAGTGGAAGACTGGCCGATGCCGACACAGCTTCGCCATGACGTCGTCGAGTGAGACCCGTCCAGCAATGGTTCTCATGCGGTCCCTCGGTGCCGTGGTCACGGCGCCATTGAAGTCGCCCCGCGCCTCAACTCTCAAGCCCTGTGCGTCTCATGAGACCCATTGGGAGGGCTCGTAGGTGTGCAGTGGCATGCAGGGGCGCAGTTGGATCGGTATGGCGCTCGGGACAGGCGTCCGCTCATGCAGAATCGTCAAGACTTGCGTATAGGCCCAAGTAGTGGAATCCTGAAAGGCTTTGATTACCAAGCGTGTTCCTGGGGGGAGCAACATGATGGCGTCGCTGGCCAACGCCGGACAGGACGATGAAAAGAAGGTCGCCTGGCTGGCGGCACGTTCGTCCAACTTCGGTCACCTGATCGGGTACGAGCCCTTGCTGGTGACGCTCGGCTGTGCCGCGGAGTCATACGTCCACACCGATCCCCACTCCGCCATGGTGAAGGCCCGTCTCTTCGGCGAGGTCATGACCCGGCACCTGGTCACGCTTCTCGGCATCACCGTGCCGGGGCCCCGGCAGGTGGACCGGATCAACGCCCTTACCAAGGCGGGTGTCCTCGTCCCGCAGGTGCGGGCCTGGTTCGAGGCGATCCGCACCACGGGCAACCGGGCCGTCCACGAGTACTACGCCAACGTCCGTGAAGCACTCCAGTCCGTGGAGATGTGCTTCCGCCTCGGCGACTGGCTGCACCGTTCCCTCGACCAGTCCGACACCACCCACCGGGTCTTCCTGGCGCCCGCGCCGCCCTCCGCCGCGCCCGCGCCCGCGACCGTCGCCGACCAGCACGAGCTGGAGCAGCTGCGCGCCGAGCTCGACGCCTACCGCCGTCGGCTGGAGGAGGCCCGGCTCCGCTACGACGGCAAGCAGAGCCGCCTGGAGCGCGAGCGGGCCGCCCGCGAGCAGGCCGAGGCGGAACTGGCCCGCGCGGAGGCCGAGCGGTCCGCGCTGCACGACCTGGTCGCCGAACTGAGCGAGAAGATCACCGAATTGACGGCTCCGGCCATGGAGTCCCGTTCGGTCGCCCGCCCTCTGGACGGGGCCTCCCAGCGCGACGAGTTCATCGCGCACGCGCAGAAGGCCGCCCGCCCGCCCATGAGCGAGGCGCAGGTGCGTGCCGAGCTCGACCGCATCCTGGAGAAGGCGGGCTGGACCGTCCAGGACGAGAAGGCCAAGAATCTTTTCGCGGGCCGTGGCGTCGCCGTTCGGGAGGTCTCCACTGCTGTCGGCCGCGCCGACTACCTCCTCTACGTCGACCAGCGACTGGTCGGCGTCATAGAGGCCAAGCGGGAGGGCGCCGACCTGGAGGCCGCCATGCAGCAGGCCGCCCGCTACGCCACCGGGCTCACCCGCAGCCAGCAGCTCAGCGCCTGGCGCGCCAGCCTGCCCTTCCGCTACGTCGCCGACGGCAACACCGTCCGCTTCCACAACGACCTCGACCCCTCCCCGCGCACCCGTGACGTCTTCGCCGTGCACCGCCCGGAGACGATCGCGCGCTGGATCGAGGATGCCGACGCCGACCCCGCCGCGCCGACCCTGCGCGCGCGGATGCGTCGCCTGCCGCAGACCTTCCTCGACCCAGAGGACCTGCGTCCGGCCCAGGTGACCGCGATCAACGGCCTGGAGCGTTCCCTGGCCAAGGACGACCCGCGCGCCCTGATCCAGATGGCGACCGGCGCTGGCAAGACCTACACCGTGGTCAGCGAGAGCTACCGGTTGCTCAAGCACGCCGGCGCCAAGCGCATCCTCTTCCTCGTCGACCGGAACAACCTCGGCAGCCAAGCCGCCACCGAGTTCGAGAACTTCGACACCCCGGACGACGGCCGCAAGTTCACCGAGCTGTACGTCGTGCAGCGTCTCGCGGGTGACACCGTCCTCGGCTCGGCGCACGTCGTGGTGTCCACGGTGCAGCGGCTGTGGCTCGCGCTGACGGGCCAGGCGGTACCGAGCGCCGACGACAACAACGAGGCCTTGGACCGCTACGACCTCGTCGACGAGCCGGTGGAGGTCGGCTACAACCCGGCCCTGCCGCCGGAGTCCTTCGACCTGATCGTCGTCGACGAGTGCCACCGCTCCATCTACGGCAAGTGGCGTGCGGTGCTTGAGTACTTCGACGCCCACCTGGTCGGCCTCACCGCCACCCCGGTCAAGCAGACCTTCGGCTTCTTCTTCCAGAACCTGGTCAGCGAGTACCCCTACGAGCAGGCCGTCGCCGACGGCGTCAACGTCGACTTCGACGTCTTCCGCATCCGTACGGAACTGGGCGAGAACGGCGGCACGATCCCCGCCGAGACGGTCGTACCGATGCGGGAGCGGAAGACCCGACGGGAGCGCTACCAGGAGCTGGAGGAGGACCTGGAGTGGAAGGCGTCCCAGCTGGGCCGCCAGGTCATCAGCAAGGGGCAGTTGAAACTCGTCGTCGAGACCTTCCGCAAGCACCTGTTCACCGACATCTTCCCGCCGGTGGGCGAGGGCGACACGCAGCGGGCGCGCACCCACGTGCCCAAGACCCTGATCTTCGCCGTGGACGACAACCACGCCGACGAAATCGTCCAGACGGTGCGGCAGGTCTTCGGCGAGGGCGACGACTTCTGCATGAAGATCACGCACGCGGCGAAGCGGCCGGCGGAACTGATCAACGCGTTCCGTAACAGCCCCGAGCTGCGGATCGCGGTCACCGTGGACATGATCGCCACCGGGACCGACATTCCACCGCTGGAGTGCGTGTTCTTCCTGCGGGACGTCAAGAGCTGGGCCTACTTCGAGCAGATGAAGGGGCGCGGTTCGCGCACCTTGGACCCGGCGGAGTTCCAGGCGGTCACGCCGGACGCCGAGGTCAAGGAACGGTTCGTGATCGTCGACGCGGTCGGCGTCACGGACTCGCCCCGCGTGGACGCGCGCCCGCTCAACCGCGTCTCCGAGCGGAAGATCCCGCTGGAGCGGCTGATGGCCAAGACGGCCGGTCTGGCGATGACGGAGGACGAGGTCGCCACCCTGGCTGGCCGCCTCGCCCGCCTCGACCGGCAGCTCACCCCCGAGGAGCGCGAGGAGGTCGAGGAGCTGGCCGGGCAGCCGCTCCGGGAGATCGTCGGCGGCCTGGTCCGCTCCGTCGACCCCGACCAGCAGGAGCGGGCCCGGCGCATCGGCGGCGAGAAGCAGGTCCGGCAGGACATGCTCGACGCGCTGAAGCCGATCGCCTCCAACAGCGAACTGCGCGACCGCCTGCTGTCGATGCGCCGCGCCCACGACATCGTCATCGATGAGGTCAGCGTGGACGAGGTGAAGGAGGCCCGCGGCATCACGGCGGAGGAGCTGGCCATCCGCCGGGTGTCCTCCTGGCAGCAGTACCTAAAGGACCACCGCGACGAGATCGCCGCGCTCAGCCTCGCCTTCAGCGAGCGGCGCGACCCGAAGGAGGTCTACCGCCGCCTGCGCGACCTCGCGCGGAAGATCGAACGCCCCCCGTTCCAGTGGACCCCGGCAAGGCTGTACGACGCGTACGTGCAGCTGGGCAAGGCGTCCCGGCACCCGCGGGGCGCGGCCGGCGTGGTGGACCTGATCGGCCTCCTCCGCTTCGAGCTGGGGCTGGACCAGGAGGTACGGCCGTACCGGGCGCTGGTCGAGGAACGGTACGCGGCCTGGCGGGCCCGGCAGGAGCAGGCGGCGGCGGTGTTCACACCGGACCAGGCGTGGTGGCTCGACAGGATCGTGGACGTGATAGCGACGGATGCGGCGATCGAGCCCGAGCACCTAAAGGACGTACCCTTCATCGAGCGCGGGGGCGTGGACGGATTCCTGCGGGACTTCGGGGCCGATCGGGGGGCTGAAATTCTAAACGAACTGGGACGGGAGTTGGGCGCGTGAGCGAGGGCGGTATTCCTTCGGGGGTTCCGAAGGGGTGGGTCCGTGTTCGGCTGGATGAGGTCGCTGAGGTGCGGCTCGGTCGACAGCGGTCGCCCAAGAATCACTCCGGCACGCAAATGCGGCCGTATCTGCGGGCTGCGAATGTGGACTGGGATGGGCTCAAACTTGACGACGTGAAGGAAATGAACTTCACGGATGACGAGGTTGCTGTCTACGGTTTGAAGAAGGGGGACATCGTACTGAGTGAGGCATCTGGTAGCGCCTCCGAGGTCGGTAAGCCCGCTATCTGGAACGATGAAATCCCCAACTGCTGCTTGCAGAACACGCTGATCAGGGTCCGGAGCTACGGTGTCGATCCGCAGTATCTGCTGCATTTTTTGCGCAGCGAGGCGATGCGCGGAGCCTTCGTTGAACACTCACGCGGCGTGGGAATCCACCACATCGGAGCCGCGAGGCTTGCGGCATGGCAGGTATCAGTGCCTCCGCTGGAGGAGCAGCGGCGCATCGTTGCTGCGCTCGAAGAGCAGCTGTCGCGCCTCGACGCGGCGAAAGGTTTTGTGGGCGGTGCTCTCAGGAAGGCTGCTCAGTACCGCACCTTGGTTGCGCGGAAATTGCTGCAAGTTGAGCAACATGCATCCCCCTGGCCCGTGGCCCGGATTGGAGATATCGCTGAGGTCGGAAGCGGCTCAACTCCACTTCGGTCGCGCCAGGATTACTATGAGGGTGGCGATATTCCTTGGGTGACAAGCGCTCTCGTAAATCAGCCTTACGTTGACGATGTGAGTCAGTTCATCACCAAAAGGGCTCTGGAGCAGACTTCGCTTCATCTGCTCCCGCCAGGGACCCTTCTTGTGGCCATGTATGGGGAGGGGAGGACTAGGGGGAAGTGCACTGAACTACGCATCTGGGCGACTACAAATCAGGCGTGTGCAAGCATTGTTTTGAGGCCGGAGTTCGAAAAACGGAGGTCGTGGGTTAAGGAGGTGCTCCGGGCGAAGTATGAGGAGAATCGACAACTGTCATCTGGTGGTGTGCAGAAGAATCTGAATCTAGCTATTATTCGGGATATCGAAATCCCGATTCCTCCTGAGGAAGAGCAAGACCGCATTCTGCTTGAGCTTGATGAACAGTCCAGGGCTGCACTCCGCCTTGAACAAGAAGCCACTCTTGCTATGCGTCGTTCAGCCAGACTCCGGCGTGCGCTGCTCATGCAGGCGTTCGCTGGGCAGCTCGTTGCGCAAGTCCCCGCCGAAGAGTCCGCCGACGCCCTGCTCGACCGCATCCGCGCCAAGCGTGAGGCGGCCGGAACGACCAAGTCCCGGCGCAGAAGTCCCCGCCGGACGCCCGCTCAGCGCAAGCGCAGCCCGGACACCGCACCTGTGCCGGACGCACCTCCACCACCCCCGGCCGACGCTCCTGCCCTCGCCACTGCCACTCAGCCCACCCTTGACCTGGAGATTCCCTCGTGACCACGACTGAGGCTCGTCGGCTCGTTGACAAGCTCTGGAGCTACTGCCACGTCCTGCGCGACGACGGCGTCTCCACCATCGACTACGTCGAGCAGTTGACGCTTCTCGTGTTCCTCAAGATGGCGTACGAGGCGCAGTCCCGCCCCCCGATGTTCCGCGAGCAGATCATGCCCGAGGGATCGGTCTGGGAAGGCCGCGGTTGGCCCGAGCTGCTGAAGAACGACGGTGCCGCGCTGGAAACCGCCTACGCCGAACTTCTCGAAGACCTCGGCAACCAGCGCAAGGACACCACCTTCCACCTGATCTTCAACGGGGCCCGCAACCGCATCCACGACCCCGCGAAGCTCAAGCGCCTGGTCAAGGACCTGATTGACAAGGAGAGCTGGTCGGGTCAGAAAACCGACATCAAGGGCGATGCCTACGAGGAACTACTGTCCCGTGGTGCGGAGGACATCAAGTCGGGCGCGGGTCAGTACTTCACCCCGCGCGCGCTGATCCAGGCCATCATCGACTGCGTCCGCCCGACTCCGGACGACACGATCACTGACCCCGCCTGCGGTACCGGCGGCTTCCTGCTGGCCGCCGCCGAGTTCATCCTCCACGAGTACGGCAACCAGCTCACCCCTGAGCAGCGCAAGCACCTCAGTAGCGGTGGCATCTGGGGCACCGAGCTGGTCCGCAACACCGCGCGCCTCGCGGCGATGAACCTTTTTCTGCACGGCATCGGCCACCCCACTGGACCCGCCCTGGTTCGCACCCGGGACGCCCTCGCCGCCCCGCCCGACAAGCGCGCGAGCCTGGTCCTGGCCAACCCACCCTTCGGCAAGAAGTCGTCGATCACCGTCTACGGCGACGACGGCTCCGCCGCCCGCGAGGCGATCGCCTACGAGCGGCGCGACTTCTGGGTCACCACGACCAACAAGCAGCTCAACTTCGTGCAGCACATCGCCTCGCTGCTGGAGATCCACGGCCGGGCGGCGGTCGTCGTGCCTGACAACGTGCTCTTCGAGGGCGGCGCGGGTGAGACCATCCGCCGACGTCTGCTGAACGAGTACGACGTCCACACGCTGCTCCGCCTGCCCACAGGCATCTTCTACGCTGGCGGTGTCAAGGCCAACGTGCTGTTCTTCGAGCGCAAGCCGGCACGCCCGAACCAACCGTGGACAAAGAAGCTGTGGGTTTACGACTTCCGTACGGCCCAGCACTTCACACTCAAGCAGAACCCGCTCACCCGGGCCCACCTTGAAGACTTCGTACAGTGCTTCCAGCCTGACGACCGCTCCAAGCGGGTGGAGACGGAACGCTTCAAGGCGTTCACGTACGAGGAACTGGCCGCCCGCGACAAGGCGAACCTCGACATCACCTGGCTCCGTGACCCGAGCCTCGACGACGCCGACAACCTTCCCGCACCGGAGATCTTGGCCGCCGAGATCGTCGAAGACCTTCAGGCCGCCCTGGAGGAGTTCGCCGCGATTGCAGAAACGCTCCAACAGGCGCGGAGTAACGGAATGCCTGCACCGAACGCATCCGGAGACCCGAACCTGACCCACACTCCTCCCTCCGAGGGGCCGACCAATTAATGCCCAATGTCGTTCCAGTGGCCTAGGCCTGCTCCCGATCTCCTCGGGGGGCGAAGGGGCTGACGGTGACGAGGCGGCCTCACCTCGACTATGGCGTTACTGACGCAACATGGGAAGAACTCACAGCACTCTTGGGGGGCCACATGACTCATACCGACGACGAGAACACTGAGAGGCCCGGCGCCCGCCACGCGGACGGACAAACTCAGGGCGGCAAATGGCTAGAAAAAAAGGTCTTGATTAAATATCCAGACGAAGCACAGCTTGGGCGATCAAGAGATGATGATGGAGTCCTGAGTCCAAATTTTTATGTTCCTGGATTGAAAGGAGTTAAAGGGCAGGTCAAGATTTATGACGTTGATGAGAATGAAGCAGATTCGCTGATCAATGAGCATGCGTGGAATCGACTGGAGAGGCCGCCCGATTCACGAGCGTCGGAGCCCTCGATAGTCACCCAGGTTGTGGTTGACGCGCTTTCTCGTGCCATTGGCAGGGCCGTTGGCAGGGCCGTTGACAGGGCCGTCGATGAGGCTTCGCTGCACGCCAAGACATGGTGGAACGGTAGAAAGTCGAAGCGGAAGAGTGTCGCCCCATCGCAATCGAGGGTGAGGGGGTTGTCCGCACCTGCCCCGACGGCACCGGCTGGCTGGTACGTCGACACATGTGATGCGACACAGCTGCGCTACTGGGATGGGGCCGCGTGGACCAACCGCTTCACGCCAAGTTTTACGGCCACGCCCGCGCCGGTAGCACCGACTTCCCATGCGCCAGCAACGCAGCCGCTCGAAGAGTCCAGAATCAGTATGAGCAGCGCAGAATGGCAGGGGCTTGTTCTTGCATGGCTGAAGTCTGGGGCAATCGGGGAAGAGTTGTGGCTACTTATATCCAATGCTCGCATCAAAGATGCTGACGCTGCGACTCTGCAATCTCAGTGCGAACTGGAGAAGCTCACGGCTCGACAAGGTGTGGATCGAATCAGGATGATGCTGGAATCGAATCCGTCGTTGCGTGACGAGGGTGCACTCACGGAGTTCATGAGACTCTTTGGTGGCGGTCGAAACGTTGATCTCGAGCATCCGCAGTTGCGAAACGAGGCGATCAAAGAGGTACCACGTCTGACTGAGGGTGAGGAGCAGCGGCTACCCTCAGGTGAGGTTGATGGCCAGGGTCCGGCATAGTCGCTATGTGGCTGATGTGCGCGCTCTGAGAGACGCCCGCGAAAATTGATGCCAGCGATGGCCTGAGCCGACACGGCGTAGAGGCTCACTCAAGATCGACGCCCAAGATTTCCGCGAGGCGGGAAAGCCCCTCAATGGACCGTTCCATGTGTTCAGGGATGATTCTGTCTCGCGCTTCCTTGGGGAGGTGTTGGTCCGCCTCCTGCATGAGCGTGGCGTACTCCTGAAAAACCTGCACGCAGAGATTCGCGAGCTGTGCCGCTTGGCGGCGAGTCGGATCGTCCGTGTTGAGGTCCGCCTCAAACAGCGCCAGGGCATCTTCTAGGACGGAGTGACGATTGGGTGCCAGTGCACCGGGCGTTGGTCGGTCATCCATGGGCCCAGTCTGACGAATCGCACAGCAAACAGGGAAGTCTGTTGGGACTGCCCGACTCACTACAGGCTCGTGCCAGATCGGGTGGGGAGCCACAGGGAAGAGAGGGGACCAGGTCGCCAGCCAGCCAGACTTGTTCGCCGTTCCACCGCAGGTCAACCCAATGATCGGCCGTGGGGGACCCAAGCTTTCTTCCCAAGCTGAGAACTCCCGCTGTCGCTGAGACTGCCTGCTTCTGGGTACCGTCGTGCTCGTGTGTCCGGTGCGCGTTGGGTTGGTCACCCGAGGCTCGCACTGGTTGATCGCGCGCGACTAGGGGAGCTGGTACGGGCATGGCATTTCACGCTGCTCGATCGGAAGAGGGCTTCACGTCGGCCAGGGCTATGCGGGTGATGAGTGCCGCGTGCCGGGCTGGGGGGCTCGATGATAGAGGCGCTGAGCTGATCCGGCTGGGCGAGAACGCGCTGTTCCGACTGGCGACGGTGCCGGTGATTGTCCGAGTGGCTCGGGGCGAACCGTGGTTGCCGAAGGCTCGTGTCGAGGTTGGTGTTGCCAGGTGGCTCGCTGCAGAGGGGTTCCCGGCGTCCCGACTCGTTGATGGCCTCGAACAGCCCTTCCTGATCGACGGCCACCCTGTCACCTTCTGGCAGCTCATCGTGGAGGGCGATCGCAAGGCCACCTACGGTGAGCTGGGAGGCATCCTCCGCGACATGCACGCCATGACGGTGCCTGCCGGCCTGGAGCTTCCGGCCTTCGATCCCTTCGATAAGCAAGAGCTGCGGATCAGCAAAGCACCCATCCCTGACGATGACCGTCTTTTCCTGCGCAAGCGATGGCAGGAGCTGCATGGTCAGTTCGAGGAGCTGGAGTTCCAGAGCCCAAAGGGGCCTGTGCATGGTGACGCTCACGTGCAGAACCTTATGGTGAACGAACAAGGAGAAGTCGTCCTGATCGACTTCGAGGCATTCTGCTTCGACCACCCTGAGTGGGATCTCATGGTCACAGCTACGGAGCATCACAGTCTTGGGTGGCAGACGAACGAGCAGTACGCGGACTTCGTGCGCTCGTACGGGCGAGACCTGTACGACTGGCCCGGATACGACACGCTTCGCAGGCTCCAGGAGTTCGGCATGACGACGTGGCTCATGCAGAACGTGCAGCAGGATCAGGAGACGGCGGCGGAGTACGGCCGGCGCATCGCGGCATTGCGTAACGATGACGCACCGCGTGATTGGCGCCCTCGGTAGCCGCTACTCGTCCTCGTCGTCCAAGCGGGCGAGTGCCTCGCTCACCTTCTCGTTGAATGTGACGACTCCAGCATCCGTGGCGTACGCGCTGACTTCCGCCTGGAAGTCGGTGACGTAGCGCTGGAAGCGGGTGGACTGGAGGGAGTCGCCGCCGTCGACTGCGAGGCCGGCGGTGGTGACGGCGGCTTCGAGGTCGCCGCCAATCAACTGGCTCTGGGCCAGCACCATGCGACAGAAGCCGAGGGTGCGGGCGTACTTCGGGTCGGTGTCGTCCACGGCACGCTGAGCGTGCTCGACCGACTCTCGCCGCATCTTGAGGTCGCGGAAGCAGTGGCAGAGTTCGCCCATGAGCTCGGCGGAGTCGAAGTAGGCGAGCCATGCCGGATCTTCGGCGGCTTCTACGCGTTCAAAGTGTCGCTCTGCCTCGTTCATGGCGCGGCCCGCCGCGGCGCGGTCTCCGGCGTTGGCCAGGGCGCGGGCCTCCATGGCGGCACTCAGGGCCATGGCGCGCGGAGTAGCTCGCCCCTTGGCGCCTTCCACAGCTGCGCGGGCCAGCTGTATGGCTTGGGAGTGGTTGCCGAGGTAGTTGGCCTGGTGGCTGAGGTTGCCGAGGATGCGAGCGCCGAACATGCGATCGTCGATGACTTGAGAGAGACGCAGGGTCGACGTGAGGTAACGGTGCGCCAGGTGGTGGTTCCCGGTGTCGTACGCAGTCCATGCCAACAACTGGGAGACTTCGGCCGCTGCGCTGAATAAGGCTGTGCCGACCTTCTCGCTGTAGCTCGCGTCCAGGAGGGGAAGCACCTCCTGGCGGAAGTAGTGGCGTAATGCCTTGTGCCCGTGCCCGCCGCCGTATTTGAAGTCGAGCTGCATGAACATTCCGGCGGCGTCCCGGATCGCACGGACGTCGCGCATGCCCACCCGTTGGTGAGCGGGCCGGTCGGCCTCGATGCCGTCAGGGCGCGCGATCATCCATGACAGGACGGCAGAGTTGAGATCTTCGTCGCGGACGATCAGTGGGTCCGCAGTCGGTGTCTCAGCCCGCTCCTGCGCAAGGTCGTCAAGTGTGGAGAGAGCTTCGGAGACGGTGGCGGGGTAGCCCGTTAGCTCCGTCGCTGCCGGCTTGGTGTCGCCGAAGAAGCCGAGATTCCCTGGTGTGACCTTGCGGCCCAAGACGGCCGTGAGGACGTCCGCCATGATGCCCGCGGTCTGGGGCCGGATGCTGGACCCGCTACGCCATCGCTGGACGGCGACGTGTGTCGTCCCCAGCTCGATCCCTCGTCGGTCGGCTTCGTCAGTCATGCGTTTCGCAAGGCCCTTGTTCGAGACCTTCGCTTCGCTCATGACCGCAATCAGCTGCGCGTTTGGCTCTCGGCTCATGCTCCCCTGCCAACCCGAGAATTACGGCGAGTGTTCATGGTGTCACAGCAGTCTCGCTCCGGGGGGTTCATTACTGAACCCCCCGGGCTTTGCCAGTGTTCATGTGAACCCCCCGGTGAACGCTCCCGGTCAGGGCCCTGGCGTCGTGTACTGGCTTGCGGGAAGCAAGCGGTGCCAAGGACCTAGAAGGGGACGCGATGGACGCGGGGAAAATCACGCACCTGAACCGCGAGTTGGACGCCTATGCTCACTGGTTCGTCGGCCCTGATCCGTCCTCGGACGGTCACTTTCTGGCGCTGACGCTCTTCGCCGAGTTCAGTGACACGGTCCGTGTTGCACGTGACATGACGGCAGTGTTCTTGCGTGGCGCCGGTGCTGGTGAGCTTGTGGAAGACGCTCGTCTCGTCGTCTCGGAACTCGTGGGCAACGTCGTGAACCATGCGGTCCCCGACCGCCCTCTCTCCCGCCCCGGTGGCTGCCGGCGCATCGATGTGACCTTCAAGAAGTACCCGAAGTGGGTCTTCATCGGAGTCTCCGACGAGGACTCGACACCCCCGCTCCTTCCGGCAGGAGAGGCGTTCTCACCTGTCCTTCTGGGGGATCTCTCCGAAGCAGTGCTGCCGGACACCGGCCGCGGGCTGCTCATCATCCAGCGGTTGGCTACGGCTCTCTGGTGGACGCCGGAGGATCGGGGCGGGAAGACCGTATGGGCCCGCTTCGACCTTGATCCGGTACCGGGCAGCGTCCCGGCCTGACAGATGCCGGGTCGTTTCCCTCGCTCCCTCGCGATCGGGGGCGGCGGCGACTCGGTCAACGGTCGGAGCCTGACCACTCTGACCGAGGGGCGCGGCCTCTTGCATCTTCGGGAGCTCCCCTCCCGAGGGAGGAGCCGCGCCTCACATCCCCAATAAAGGCCGGGCCACCCCATCTGCCCTGGAAAGCGAAGGGTGGCCCGGCTGGGAACACGGCGGTTCCCGGTGCCTGATGGTACCGGGGCCGTCGTGCTGCGTTTCGGCCCTGACCAAAGGAAGTTGATGATCTGTTACCTAGATCAGGGCAGAGGTGGGAAAGGTGACTGGCTCGGGTGAGGGTTGGCTGAGCGACGGTCTCGACGTGCCGGGCGCGGACGCAGGTCTCTGGGTGCCCGGAGTCGACTACATCGCGGGTTGGCGTGAGGCGCGTGAGACCGCCGACCGCCTGAACCGGGCGCTCCTGGGTCTGGGCTGCGAACTGTCGACCGTGCGGGCCGTAGCCTCGACGAATGAGGACGGCCGTGGAGTCGTTCGGCTGGTCGGATGGCCGGATGCATTGGACCGCCTGGCTGGGCTTCTGGAAGCGCGCGGTGGCATCGACGGTGATGCAGCATGAGCGGTCTTTCCGCTGGTGAGCGGTGCACGTGGGCACGTCGCCGGCTGGAGGGACTTTGGGCTGGAGCTGCCATGGGGCGAGTGAACAGGGGGCCCTACGCTGGCCCGGCGAATCGGGCAGGTACTGGTCCTGCCCGCGTTTGTGCCCGATGGGCCCCCTGTTCTTCGAGGCTCGCCCCATGGTGGCTGCCTAAAGTCTCGGAGGCCGGCGACCCCCAGCCCCGTGCGCTGCGATCCACGGCGGCCGGTCGTTGCCTCCACTCCTTTGGTGTTCTGTCGGCGGGGGCGTCGGCCGACCGGACGGGACCGGCGTCCACGCCGCACGCCCGGCCGGGGCGGCCGGGCGCCCCGGCGCGCCGCAGGCGCGCCCTTGAGGAAGTGAAGCTTGTTTCGACCGATTGCCGTTCGCGGTCAGGCGCGGGCTCGCCGTGCGGGCTGCTTGTCGGCGGTGATCCCGTAGGCGACTTCGGCGCGGTCGGCACCGATGCGCAGCTCTTCGAGAATCAGGGGGCGGCCGTCGGATCCGTGCGTTATGCGGGCCAGGTGCAGGATCGGCGTCGCATCCGGGAGGCGCAGGGTGGTGCGCTCGTCGGGCAGCGGCATGCGGGCGCTTACCGTCTCGGTCCACGACAGCTTGTGTCCGCCCTGGGTGAGCAGCTTGTAGAGCTCGGCTGGCTGCTTGCCCGGCTCCTCACTGAGCAGGGGCGACGTCTCGGCGACTTCGAAGGGGAGCAGCGTGCGGTGCATGGCTCGTGTCCCGGTGCTGGGGTCGGTGAGCAGTCGGTCACAGCCGAACAGGGCTTCTTCTTCGCCGAGGTCGAGCAGTCGGCCCGTGGTCTTGGTGGTGTGTGTGCGGTACGTGCTCGGCTCTTCGGCTTCCTGCCATGTGTCGCCGTTGGGCAGGACGAAATTGCCTTCGCTGGTGCGGCTGATGCTGCGCTCGATGGTCAGGACGGGCTGACCGCTGGAGCGTACGAAGCTGCCCTTGCCGTGGCGGACGTCGATGAGTCCTTCGGCCCGCAGTGCGGCGATCGCGTTGCGGACGGTCGGGCGGGAAACGCCATAGCGGGTCATGAGTTGGGCCTCGGACGGCAACGGGGAGTCGGGTGTGAACTCACCGGACAGGATCGCTTCGCGGATCGCTGCGGCGACCTGCTGGTAGAGGGCTCCTGGGCGCTGGATCTCCGACATCTCGGCATCTCCGGGTGAGGTCGTAGCCACGTCGCATGCGCGACATCACTCGTCAGCATAAGTAGTTGCGCTCTCGCCGTACAGAGCTCCATAGTCATCACTCGTAAGGACAAGTGACGTCAGCATATGACTGACGTCCCGACTGGCCAAGGAGGCCACACACAATGCAGTCCATTCCCGTGGACACGACGCGACTGGGCGTACTGCGGTGCGCCATCGCCCCGGAAGCAAAGCTCGTCAACACCGAGACGAAGGAGGTGAAGAGGGACCGGGGCGGCAACCCCGTGTGGACCGTGGCCGTCACCGTGCGGCAGGACGGCCGGCGGATCTCCGTGATCGAGATCGCCGTCAGCGGTCAGCCCAAGGGCATCGAGGAAGGACAGACCGTCAAGGTCACCGGCCTCACGGCGTTCGCCTGGGCGATCGGCGACCGGCACGGCATCAGCTTCCGCGCCGACGCCGTCACCCCGGTGCCCGCAGGCCCGGTGCACACCAAGGGCGGTGACGCGTAATGCGGCCGACGCTGCTCGCCTTTGCGCTCGCCGTTCTGGCGTGGGTCCTCGTCGTCGGTGAGTTGGTCCGCCGCTACCGCCCGGCGTGGCACTGGTACGTGATCGGCTACCCGGCGACCGCCTGCCGGGTGGTGTTCACCTGGCGCAAGATTGCACAGCTCAACGACCTCGCTGTGTCCCGGCGGCCGTCGCGGGGGCTCCTTGGCGACCTGATCGTCAAGGGCGACCCGCTGCGGCCGGTGGCTCCGCGGGTCTCCTTCCCGCGTGCCACTCGTATGGGCCTGACCGTGATCGTGCGCCTGCACGCAGGCCAGACCCCGGCCGGCTACCTCAAAGCAGCGGACGCGTTCGTGCACGCGTGGAAGGTCCACGCGGTTCGCGTCACCTCCCCGGAACGCGGGCTCGTTCTCCTGTCGGCTACGGCCTCGGATCCGCTTCAGCGCCCCGGCTTAGCCACGGCCCCGGCCGAACTTCTCTCCGCGCTCATCGGTGTCCTGGAGAGCGGCGGCGCCTGGGTGATGAACCTGCGCCTCGTGCCGCACTGGCTCATCGTCGGGGCCACCCGCTCGGGCAAGTCCACCCTGCTGGCCCGGCTGATCACACAGCTGGCGGCTCAGCCCGTCGCCCTGGTCGGCATCGACTGCAAGGGCGGCATGGAACTGGGCCTCTTCGGGGAGCGCTTGAGCGCCCTCGCCACCTGCCGCAGGGAAGCGGTCACCATTCTGTCCGCACTCGTGGTCGACATGCAGGACCGCATGAGCGCGTGCCGGACGGCCGGGGTCCGCTCGATCTGGGAGCTGCCGGACAAGCTGCGGCCGGTACCGGTCGTGATCATCGTGGACGAGATCGCCGAGCTGTACCTGTCCGACGGCACCCGCGAGAGCAAGGCGGAAGCCGAACAGTGCTCCACGCTCCTACTGCGCCTGGCCCAGCTCGGCGCCGCGCTCGGCCTGCACCTGGTCGTCGCCGGCCAACGCGTCGGCTCCGACCTCGGCCCCGGAGTCACCGCCCTGCGGGCCCAGCTCGGCGGCCGCATCTGCCACCGGGTCAACGACCCCGCCACCGCCGAAATGACCTTGGGCGACCTGAACAAGGACGCCGTGACCGTCGCCCAGTCGATCACGCCCGAGGAACGCGGCGTAGCCGTCTGCACCGGCCCGGACGGCGGCTGGAGCCGCGCACGCTCCCACCTCACCCCCACCGAAGAAGCGGTCTCCACCACACGCAAATACGCAGCGATCACACCCAGCCTGCCCACCCTGGATCGCGCCCCCGAGGCGCTGGAAGGAGACGACAAGTGATCAGCGAGGGTACGGCGTTCACGTTCGCGGTGGTCTTCGGGATCATCACCGTCCTCCTCGTCCGCTCCCGCGATGTCCGCGCCTGGGAAGCGGTCTGCGTCGGCCTCTTCGGCCTCTACCTCGGGCAGACCCCCGTGGTCTTCACCATCCACAGCCTCCTCACCTGGCTCATCAGCGGCTTCTCCCACACCTGAGCAGGAAGGAATCAACGCCATGCCCATGCCTCGCGTGAGGTGCCCCCACTGCAAGGGCGACGGAGCACGCAAGACCTGGACCGGACGAGCACGACGCTGCCGCGTCTGCCGAGGAACCGGCACCATCCGCTGAACCTCCGCCCTCCAACCACGCAAAAGGAGTGATCCCCCATGGCCAACAGCGCACCACCCACCCTCACCCGTGCCGCCTCGGCGGCCCACCCCGGAAGGGCACCACCATCACCCCGGACACCACCCCTGCTGCCAGGCGCGCCGCCCTCGACCGCGCGGCGCGCCTGCGCCAGCTCCCCGAAGCAGACCGCGACGCCATCCGCCTCGCCCAAGACCCCCAATTCCCACGCTGGTTGGAACAGGTCACCGCCACCGGCGGCTGCGCACACCCCGTCCACCTCTCCGGCTCCACCACCACCCTGGACGGCACAATCGGCGAGATCCTCCACCACTACGACACCCGCACCGAACCTGGTGAACGACTCCTCGTCCGCTGCCGCAACCGCCGCGCCACCGTCTGCCCGGCCTGCTCCCGACTCCACGCGGGAGACACCTTCCACCTCGTCCGCGCCGGCCTACTCGGCGGCAAGAACATCCCCGCGGCCGTTCGCCACCGCCCCCGTCTCTTCGTCACCCTGACCGCCCCCTCTTTTGGACCCGTTCACCGCGGCGGGGACATGTGCCGTCCCCGCCGCGACGGCGGCACCTGCGAACACGGACGGCCCCTCGGGTGCAGCAACGTCCACCCCCAGGACGCCCCCAGCATCGGCCAACCGCTCTGCCCCGACTGCTACGACTACACAACCCACGTGCTCTGGCACGCCCACGCATCAAAGCTCTGGGACCGCTTCGTCATCGACGTCCGACGGAGGCTCGCCACCGCAGCCAGCCTGGTCCAGTCACGCTTCGCCGAGAACGCACGGCTCTCCTTCGCCCGCGTCGCCGAATACCAAAAGCGTGCGGCCGTCCACATCCATGCCGTCGTCCGCCTCGACGGACCGGCCGGACCGGACGACGAACCCCCGGCCTGGGGGACGTCTGAGCTCCTGACCGATGCCGTACACGCATCCGCTCAACGGGTCACAGTCCGCACGACCCACAGTCCTGCTGTCGGTGAGCAGGTGTTGCGCTGGGGCGCCCAAGTCGACGCGCGATCCCTGCGTGCAGACGGCGCCGGTCCCGGCGATGACGCTGTGGCCGCGTACGTAGCCAAGTACGTCACCAAAGGCGCGAGCGAGACAGGCGCCGGCACCGACCACCCACTCACTACCCGAGCGGACGTCGAGGCTGTATCCGCCACCGAACACGTCCGCGCCCTCCTACGCACCTGCTGGCGACTCGGTGGACTGCATGAGTTCGAGTCTCTCCGCCTCCGCGCCTGGGCCCACACCCTTGGCTACCGGGGCCACATCCTCACCAAGTCCCGCGCCTACTCCACGACGTACGCGGCACTGCGAGCGGAGCGCGCCCAGCACGTGGGTCACCTCGCCGCTCCCGACGAGGTCACCGAACGAGCGTGGCGCTACGTCGGGTCCGGACACACACCCGGCGCTGCCCTCATAGCCGTCGGCATCGCAGACGACCTGGCGGAGTCCCGGCGGCTGTGCCTGGAAGCCAGGCGGGCGGGGGAGTGAGGCCGATGACTGTCACGCCCGACCCTGAGCCCTTGTCTGCTCCTCCGACACCGCTCGTGGTGGTCAGTTTCAGGCCCATGAGCCTGATCGAGAGCGAGATCGTGATCGTCGGTGATGACGGTGCGGAAGAGCCGTTCGACCCCGTGGCGTGGTTCGAGTGACGGGCTTCACAGAGGCCGTCTCGGACGACCCGCCGACGCTTAATCGTCACCGAATGTCCGAAATTCCCGCGTCAGGGGAGCGCTAGTTCACCATCTCATGGCCAAGTGTGGATAAAGAGACGGACTTTGCCTCACGGGTCGAGGGATATCCCCCCATCGAAGGTTTGCGTTTGATCGTGTAGAAGTTGATCAGTTCGCATTGACCCGCGGACCGGAACCACTCTTGGGGGAACAACTTCATGCACAGACGTGCAATAGCCGGCCTTTCCATCCTCGCCGGCGTAGCCGCCCTGACCACGACTCTGGCGCCCGCCGCGGCGGCTGACACGTCCAACACCACCGCTCCTTCAGCGGCGGTGATCGAAAGGGCGACCGGGACCGACAACCTGCTCCCGGCCGACGCGAACACGACGGCCAACGGTGCCCAGGTGACGCTGCCCGCTCGCGGCGACCAGCCCATCACGGCCACGAAGGGCGACACGACCGTTGCCCTCACGCTGCCGGCAACCGGGGCGAAAGAGCAGTCCAGCACCAGCGGCACCGATGTCTTCGCCGGGAGCGACTCATCCGTCAGCGCGGCGGCGCAGGCGACCACTGACGGGGGGTTCCGCGCGCTGTTCACGCTCGGCGACGCCAACGCTCCTCGGCAGCAGTCGTTCACGCTCTCCCTGCCTGCCGGGGCAACGGTTCGTCAGACTGCCGAGGGCGGTCTCGTCGTCTTCAACGACGCCGGAACGATCATCGGCGGTCTGGAGACGCCGTGGGCCAAGGACGCCAACGGCAAGGCGGTGCCGACGTCCTACACCGTCGAAGGAAACACGATCACGCAGACGGTCAGCCCGGACTCCGACACCGCCTTCCCGGTGGTCGCCGATCCCAAGTGGACGTGGGGGATCATCAGCGGCACCGTCTACTTCAACAAGAAGGAAACGTCCCACGTGGCCTCGAACGCGGGCTTCGTGGCCGTATTGTTCGCTGCCGCACCGCCGCCCTTCGACGCCTATGGCATCCTGAACGCCGCGAACATTTCCAGGGTTGCCTGGAACGCGGACTCCGACCACAAGTGCGTGGAGGTCAAGGTGCCCACGTTCCTCCCGTACGAATACTCCGGCGGCTACTGCAAGTAACTCGCCCGCGGAAACTCGACACCCGTAGAGAGAGGATCGAGGACATGGAATCCTTCGCAGGACCGTCCATCCTCGTCGCGGCCGCGGCGCTGTTCCTGGCGCTGAAGTACCGCCGCCGCATGGCCGGCCAGCAGTCGCTGCGCGTCATCTCCACGGCCTCCGGCCGGATCGCCGTTGTGGTGGCCTTCCTTGTCGGCTGTGCCTGGGCGTGGTCCCAGGGGCCGTCCGTCATCAATGCCGTCGTACTGGGCCTCGGCCTGGCACTTCTGGTCGGCGCGGCCGCCGAGTTCGTCCTGGGCAGGACGGCTCGACGCTGACACGCTGATGTTCACGTTCGGGGCCGGAATCCGCGAGGTTCCGGCCCCGAACGAGTGCCCGGCTGCCCGAGTGTTCCGAACGTAGCGACGTCGACTGGCGCGGTACCGCGTCAGAAAGCTTCCGCGAAGTCGTCTTCCTTCACTATCAGGCGGTCGCGCACGTCCTTGGGGATCATCAGTTTCAGGTGGATGTGTGGCGCACGCACGCCCCTCACGCGGGTGCGCTTGACCACGCACTTCACGCCGACGCGCAGCAGGTCCGCGGCCATGGCGTCCATACCGCCCTCCTCCCAGTGGGTGCGGAAAGACTTGCCGTTGTGTACCGCCACCCACCGGTCCTTGGTCGACTTGGGGTCGATGGCCTCCAACTGCTTGATGAGGTCATCCAACGTCTTCTCGGCCTGTTCCTTGGTGAAGCGCGTCTTCGTGAAGCGGCCTCCGGGCTCAAGTCCCGTCATGTAGTAGCTGATCGACTGTTCCAGACGCTGCTGTTCCTTCCGGGCCTCAACGCCCTGCCGGTACTCCCGGGTCATGACAGGCTCGTCTCCCAGAACCCTCAGAATGTCCTCGACCAGCTTGCTGTAGATCTCGTACGGGTTCGGCGCGCCGTGGCCTCCTGCCTTGCACTTACCGCACCGCAGGTACATGTAGTTGCGGTCCTTGACCCGGTTCCGCTGCACAGTCATGTTCGAGCGGCAGTCGTGGCAGATGAGTACCCCGAGGAACTTCGTCGCCCCGTCGGGACGTCGGGTCGGCTGCTTCTTGCCCCGCTGATCCAGTGCATCCTGAAGGCCCTGGAACTGCTCCTCAGTGAAGATCGGATCGGCTACGCGGATCGGCTTCGCGTCGTTTCCCAGGACGATCTTGGAGCGGCGCACGCCCCCGTTGCGGTCCTCTTCCACTCGGTAGCCCATGAGTGCAGGGTTCCTGAGCCGGCGGAGCAATGTTGATGCGGTCAGGCCCGGACCGCAGAGTCCGGCACGTACGAGCACTCTGGCCATGCGCCGGGCAGACGCCGGCCTCGCCCTCATGGCTGCATCCCGGCACCAGTGCAGCGCCCGGTAGGCATCCTCGTCGACGGCAAGCACGACCCTGCCATGCTCGTCCTCGGCCGTCGCGTACCCGAATGCGGGCTTGCCCACCAGCCAGCCGGTCTGCGTCTTGGCGTAGTCCCACAGGCTCGCCACTCGGGTGCTCGTGTTCGCCGCTTCGATCTCCGCAATGCCACCGATGATCGTGACCATGATCTTCCCGGCCGTGGTGGTCAGGTCGATCGAGTCGTTCTTGGAGACCAGGTTCTTCCCGTACTTGAGGCACCAGTCGATCATCACGCTCAGGTCGGAGAGCCGCCGAACGAAGCGGTCCAGCTTCCAGAAGAGCAGTACGTCGAACTCCGGCGCCCGGTTGTTGAGCCAGTCGCCGAGCTCCTTACGTTTCCAAGGGGGCACCTTCGTCGCCGACACGTTCAGGTCGCTGGCGACACCGACCACGCGACAGCCGCGCTCCCTGGCAAGGATGCGTAGATCAAGTTCCTGTCGGACCGGAGACGCCGTGTCGTCGGTGAGGACGGACAGTCGCACGGATAAGAGGGCGCGAGGGGTGTCGTCGGGTAACAATGCCTCCGCTCTCTTCAGCTCCTCCAACAGGGCTAAGTCGGCCTTGGTCCACTCGATCTCAACGTCGTACGCCCCATGGTCAGTTGCAGTGCGCGTCCTGGTTCGCTTGGCCATGACCAGCACGGTAGTGGTTTTGGGTCCGTTGGTGAATGGCCGCAGATGGACACCTCGATCCAAATCGGCCCGACAGGCAAGAAGTTGCTCCCCCTGACAGTCAAGAAAGCAGCCCCGGCACCGGCTTCGAGCGGTCACGCGCACTGAGGTGAGCGAGACATTCGATCGGGTGGTTGAGGCGCTGGCGGGGGTGAGCGCGGAGGAGGGGGCGGAGGCGGCCGTCTACGGCCGCACGCGCCATTGGATACCCCCGCCGTGACAGGTGAAGGGGAGCAGCTTCTACACGTTCATGCCGTCGTCCGTCTGGACGGCCCGACGGGACCCGACAATGAACCCCCGGCCTGGGCCACGGCAGAACTCCTCATCGATGCTGTACGCGCCTCCGCCCGGCGGGTCCTGGTCCGCACGCTCTACAGCCCCGCCGTGGGCGGGTTGAACCTACGCTGGGGCGCCCAGACCGACGCCCGACCCCTGCGGACCGACGGTGACGGCCCGGACGATGACGCGGTGGCTGCGGATGTGGCCAAGTAGTCACCAAGGGCGCGAGTGAGATAGGCGCCGGCACTGACTATCGGCTCTCGACCTGGGGCGACATCGAGTCGGCGCCCGTGAGCGAACACGTGCGCACCCTCATGCGGACCTGCTGGCGCCTTGGAGGCCTTCCCGAGTACGAGCCCCTCCGCCTCCGGGCATCCACACGCTCGGCTACCGGTGACACATCCTCACCAAATCCTGCGCCTACTCCACCACCTACGCAGCACTTCGCGCCCAACGCGCCTACCACCAGGCCCACACCGACATGCCCAACGCAATCATCGAACGGAACTGGCGCTACGTCGGCTCTGGCCACAGGCCCGGCGCTGCCCTCATCGCGGCCGGTCTCGGCGCTCGTCGCTGCCTCGGGCTGATGACGAGACGGCCGGGAGCGAGGCGAGAGCGAGAGCGAGAGCGAGATCGTTGACGATGACAGGGACGTGCGGTCTGCTTCCAAGGCTGTGGTGCCCATGCCGATTGCTTCTTCCATCTCGCCGGTTCGGGCGGCGGTGACGCCAAGGGTGCCCGGACCGTTGTCTCGGAGCTGGTCGGGAACGTCGTCAACCATGCGGTTCCGGAGCGGGGGTTGGGTCGGCCGGGGGCCGGGCGGCGCGTCGATGTGACGTTCAAGGTCTGGCCGAAGTGGGTGTTCATCGGCGTCGGTGACGAGGATTCGACACCGCCATTACTTCCCATGGGGGATGCGTTGGAGGAGCTGTCGGAGGCGGTGCTGCCCGACAGCGGTCGTGGGCTGCTGATCGTGCAGAGGCTGGCGGCTGCCGTCTGGTGGTCCCGGAGGAACGAGGCGGCAAGACCGTGTGGTGCCGGGTGGGCCGGTGCATGCAGTGGGCGCTCCGGGTCGGGCGGGGGCATCGGGCTCAGAGGGATCTGAGAGTTCGCTCTGTCAGGCTGACGGCCCCCACCACCCTCAGGAGTGCCTCGATGAGTCTGATCAACGGCTTGCCCGCCCATGTCCTGCTGGTCCATGTGGTCGTCGTACTGGTGCCGCTCACGGCACTGGCACTGGTGGCGGCAGCGCTGTGGCCTCGCGCCGCCCGGCGGCTGGGTCCGCTGCTGCCGCTGCTGGCCCTGGCCGCCCTGGTCAGCGTGCCGTTGACCACGCAGGCGGGCGAGTGGCTGGAGCGGCACGTGGACGACGATGCCCTGGTGCGTCGGCACACCGAGCTGGGTGACGGGCTGCTGCCGTGGGTCCTGGGTCTGTTTGTGCTGGCCACGGTCGTGTGGTGGGTGGGGAGGCGGGCCTCGGCGGATGCCGCGCGGCCCGGCGGCACACGGTGGTCCGGACTGCCCGTGCGGATCGTTGTGGGCGTGCTTTCGGTGGCGGTTGCGGCGGGAGCCGTGGTGGACGTCTACCGGATCGGCGACTCGGGTGCCAAGGCCGCGTGGCACGACGCCTTCTCGAAGACGGCGACAGGGGGCAGGGGCGAGTGATCCCGCGCGGGTCCCCCACCCACGCCCGGCGGGCAGCAGAAGGGCGGGGCCCCTCGTGACCTCCGAGGAGCCCCGCCCCGTGTTCCGGTTCTGCGGCCCGCCGACGGGCGGGGCGGTGCTACGGGGTGGGTACGGGTCTCGTGTCGTCCTCCACTGTGGTGGCCGGGCCCGTCCTCGCGCGTGCTCCGACGGCGTAGGCACCGGGGCCGAGGCAGGCGATCAGCAGGAACGCCCAGCAGAACATCACGGCCGGCTCACCTCCGTTGTCGATCGGGAACAGTGCGTGCGGCTGGTGGACGCTGAAATAGGCGTAGGCCATGGAGCCGGAGCAGATGACGGCCGCCGTTCTGGTGAACAGGCCCAGGGCCACCAGGACTCCACCCGAGAGTTCGATGATGGCCGCCCACCATCCGGGCCATTGAAGAGCGGGTACCGTGCCGCCGCCATGCGCGCCGCCGAACACTCCGAACAGGGACGCCGCTCCATGGCAGGCGAAGAGGAATCCCGTCACGGCACGGAACAGGGCCTGCACGACGGGACGTATCGTCCGTAATCCCGGCGCGGGGGAGAAGTTCATGGGGGTCACTCCTCGGATCGTGGAAGGCCGACGACGGACGGACTTCCGGGTGTGGACATGACATAAATGGTGTAGCTCGGGGTGCGGGCCCCCACCAGCCGCCGGAAGCTCTGGGTTTTCTCTGAAGCTGCTGTGTACCTCTGGCGCGTGCTGGGGGATCCGGCGGATCAGCGGGCCGCCGAGTCCAGTGCGGACTGGAGCGACTGCCGGTAGCCGGTGCTGGTGTACGTGGCTCCCGAGACCATGTCGATGTCCGCGCTCTGCGCGGTCAGCGCCTCGCGCCGCAGTGCGGGCAGGGCGTAGCTGTTGATCTCCTGGTCGTGGGGGTTGCCCTGCGGGTACGCGACGGCCGTCACGTCCGTGAGCCTGCCGCCCTCGACCGTCACCCTCACGCGTACGGGTCCCCAGCGGGTCTGGACGGTGTCGCCGGTGACGGACCTGGGGCCGGACGGTGTCCCCGGACCGGAGTCGGCGGAGCCGCGCGACGGGGCCGCCCCGCCGGACGGGACGGAGCTGCCGGAGACCGCGGGCGACCTGGTTCCCGCCGCCACGGACGCGGGAGCGGTGTGCGGCTTCAGGGACAGCAGCAGCACCATGCCGGAGACCGTGGCCGCGCTCGCCAGGACGATCCGGCGGAGCGGGCGATTCCTCTTCAAGGGGTGCATGGGCGCGGCCTCACAGCTCGAACGACTCGTGGTGGATACGGCGGTCCGGCACTCCGGCTGCCCGCAGCGCCGCGTACATGTCCTGCGCAAAACTGTGCGGGCCGCACAGATAGACGTCGTGGCCGCGCAGGCCAGGAAAGGCCGTGCGCAGCGATTCCGCCGTGAGGTCCGGCCGCTGCCCGCCGGCCCCGTTGGGCGCATACCACACCTGCGCCCCGCGTCGGCGCGCGATCGCCTCCAGTTCGCCGCCGAGGATCCGGTCCTCGGCGCCGCGGACCCGGTACAGCAGCGTGACCTCGCCGGGCAGGGTCTCGAACAGCGCGCGCAGCGGCGTGACACCGACCCCGGCGGCGATCAGCAGGGAACGGCGCCGGGTGGCCCGCTCCGCGGTGAAGGAGCCGTAGGGGCCCTCCGCCCACACCCGGGTGCCGGGCTTGAGGAGCGCGACGGCCGCGCTGTGGTCGCCGAGCGCCTTGACCGTGATGCGCAACCGGTCCGGGCGCGGCGGTGCCGACAGGGAGTACGGCGTCGACGTCCGGCCCAGGCCGGCGCCGAGGAAGCGCCAGCGGAAGAACTGCCCGGGCCGGGCGCCCAGTTCCTCCAGGTGACGGCCGCGTACGACCACCGAGTACACGCCCGGTGCCTCGCGGTGGACCGCCTCCACATGCAGCCGGTGGCGCCGGTTGAGGCGGATCGGGGTGAGCACCCGGAA
Organism: Streptomyces sp. NPDC052040; assembly: GCF_044548405.1. Classification (NCBI taxonomy): domain Bacteria; kingdom Bacillati; phylum Actinomycetota; class Actinomycetes; order Kitasatosporales; family Streptomycetaceae; genus Streptomyces; species Streptomyces sp. NPDC052040. The sequence goes on from NZ_JBIUBV010000002.1 coordinate 337,149, forward strand.
CCACAGCACCAGGGCCGACACCCCCAGGTACAACGCGTACCAGGCGGCGGTGGCGGCCGGCTTTCCGCTGAACTCCTCGCCCAGCACGAGCTGGTGGAAGAAGGCGAGGAAGACGGCCGCGTACGTCAGCAGATGGACGTGGTACCAGAACTCGTGGCTGGTTCGCCGCCGTGCGGCCCGGGCCGAGGTGATGCCGACCGCCAGGAGGATCACCGTGCCGACAGTGGCCTTGAGCATGTCCGGGTAGTCGAGGACGACGGTCACCGTCTCGTGCACCAGTGACATCCGGTCCTGGGCGGCGTACCCGGCGAGGATCAGGACGACGTGTGCGACGAGGAGGCAGACCGTGTACCGGCCTGCCATCGCGTGCCAGCGGGCCACCCGGTCGGAGCCGATCCGGGTCTCCAGCGCGGGCACCCGGGCCATCAGCCCGACCAGCACGGCGCAGGCGTAGCCGCACAGCAGACCGGCGATCCGGCCGGCGCCGGTCAGCCAGCCGGCCGCGCCGACCACGGACGCGGTGTCCGCCCACCAGAGGGCGGCCACGGCCGCTGCCCCGGCCCACAGGGCGGCCGTCACGGCTCCTGCGAGGACATGCCGAACGCGCACGGGCGGGATCGCCCGCCGAGCCTCCACGGTGGCCATCGATCGCCGCCCCTTCGTTCGTCGTACCCGGCCACTGTGGGGGCCGAAGCTCTCAGGGACCTTTGAGCGCGCCCCCCGGGGGCGGGCGCCGGGGGAGAGAAGTCTCACGTCCTCCCGTGCGGCAGCGGGCGGGCCCGGGGCTCCCCTCAGAGGGAATTCAGAGCCACGATGGTGGGGCCCGCACCCTGACACGAGTGATGCTGGTACACGCGATGAACACCACCCGTTCCGGCCGCCCGGCCCTGACGCGCCCCGACGGCACTCCGCTGCGGGTCCTCGTCGTCGACGACGACCCCGACCTCGCGGAGGTGCTCAGCGGTGCCCTGCGCTACGAGGGCTGGGAGGTGCGCGCGGCCGGGGACGGCGCCGCAGCGCTCACCGCAGCGCGCGACCTGCTGCCCGACGCCGTTGTCCTGGACGTGATGCTCCCGGACACCGACGGCTTCGCCGTGCTGCGGGGTCTGCACACGGTGAAGCCCGACGTCTGTGTGCTCTTCCTCACGGCGCGGGACGCCGTCGAGGACCGTATCGCCGGGATCACCGCGGGCGGGGACGACTACGTCACCAAGCCGTTCAGCCTGGAGGAGGTCGTCGCCCGGCTGCGCGGGCTGCTGCGCAGGGCGGGCATGGCACGGACACTGGCGGAGGGGCCGCGGCTGATCGTGGGCGATCTGGTGATGGACGAAGAGGCCCGCGAGGTGACCCGGTCCGGCGACCTGGTCGAGCTGTCGCCGACCGAGTTCGAACTGCTCCGCCTCCTCATGAGCAACCCCCGCCGTGTGCTCAGCAAGGCGCAGATCCTGGACCGGGTGTGGTCCTACGACTTCGGCGGCCGGGCGCACGTGGTCGAGCTGTACATCTCCTACCTGCGCAAAAAGATCGACGCGGGCCGGGATCCCATGATCCATACGGTGCGCGGCGCGGGCTACGTACTGAAGCCGGTGGCCAGGTGATCCGCCCGCCGCGCCGGAGCGACGTGCGTCGGCTGCCCCGGCCGCGCACCCTGCGCGCCCGGCTCACCGTCGGCCTGGTGGTGCTGCTCGCGGTGAGCTGCGGGGCCGTGGGCCTGGCCGCGGTGGTCGAACTGAACGGCTTCCTCACCCAGCGTCTGGACCAGCAGCTCGCCCAGGTCGGCACCCGGTTTCCGGAGAGTCTGGAACACAACGGCAAGCTGGCGGACGACCACGACGGAGACGAGTACGGCGACACCCGCCGGATGGCCACCGGCACCTTCGGCGCCCGTCTGCTGAACGGCACGGTCACCAACAAGGGGCTCATCCGCAGCGGCGACCCGTCGGCGGATCTGAACATCAGCCTGACCACCGCGGATTCCGGGCGTCTCGGCCGGATACCGGACGACAGCACGGCCCACACCGTCAGGCTGTCCGCTCTGGGCGACTACCGTGTGATCGCCTCGCCCGGCCGGGACGGTGACGTACTGATCGTCGGCCTGCCGCTGGAGCCGGTCCAGGCCACGGTGCACCGGCTGGAACTGGTCGCCGCGATCGTCCTGGGTGTGGCCCTGGCGGTGGCCGGCGTTGCCGGGGCTCTGTGGGTGCGCTGGTCGCTCCGGCCGCTCAGCCGGGTCGCGGCCACCGCCGCCCGGGTCAGCGAACTGCCGCTGGCCAGCGGGGACGTGGTCCTGCCGCCCCGCGCGCCGCAGACCGACCCGCGCGGCGAGGTCGGCCGGGTCGCCGCCGCCTTCAACCGCATGCTGGGCCATGTCGAGGACGCACTGACCCAACGCCATGCCAGTCAGGAAAGGCTGCGCCGCTTCGCCGCCGACGCCAGCCACGAGCTGCGCACCCCGGTCGCCTCGGTCCGTGGCCATGCCGAACTGGCGCTTCTCCACCCGGACCCGGTTCCGCCCGAGGTCACCCGCGCCCTGCAACGCATCGCAGCCGAATCCGCCCGTATGGGCGACATGGTCGACGACCTGCTCCTGCTGGCCCGCCTCGACGCGGGCCGCCCCCTGGAGCGCCGTCCGGTCGACCTCACACATCTGGTCCTGGACGCAGTCACCGATGCCCGCGCCGCCGGCCCCGGCCACCGGTGGACCCTGGACCTGCCCGAAGACCCTGTCACGGTGCCGGGCGATGTCCATCGCCTCCACCAGGTGCTGGCCAACCTTCTGGCCAACGCCCGGGTGCACACGCCTGTGGGCACCGAGGTGACGGTGACCCTGGAATCCGCCACGGACGCGGCTCTTCTCTCGGTCCGTGACGACGGCCCCGGCGTCCCCGAAGGTGTCCGGCCGGGTGTGTTCGAACGCTTCACCCGGGCTGAACACCGCCGCCATCCGAAGACTTCGGGCGGCGGAGCGGGCCTGGGCCTGTCGATCGTGGCAGCGGTGGCAGAGGCGCATCGGGGCAGCGTGAGCCTGGAGAGCGGGCCGGGCTCCACGACGTTCACGGTCCGCCTGCCGGTGTGAGACGTGCCGGTGCGGGATGCCCGGTTCAGCGGACAAGCGATCCGGATTGTCGGACAGGGCTCGCTTGACGGTTCCTCGCATCCAGGCGGGACGCCGGTGCGTCCCTGTCGGTATGGAGAGGGAGAAGGTGTCGCGGGCGGCGCCTGTTGAGGGGTGTCTGGCTGTTGCCATTCGGGTGCCGGTGCGCATTTTTGTGCTGGTTCTGGTGGTGCCGGTGCGGATGGCGTGGGATGCGCTTGTCGCCGGGGGGCGGTTCGTACGGAAGGCCGTGCTGCGGCCGGTGGGGCGGGCCCTCGCGTGGGTCGTGTGGGCGGTGTGGCGGTATGGGCTGGTGCCGGTGGGGGCCGGGGTCGCCTGGGTGGGGCGGGTGTGTGTCGTTGTCCCCGGCCGCTGGTTGTACCGGTCCGTGCTCGTCCCTCTCGGGCGGGGTGTCGGGGCGGGGATTCGTGCGGGGCTCGGCTGGGTGTCTGTGCGGGTGCTGCTTCCCGTGGGGCGGGTGCTCGTTCTGGTGTTGAAAGGCGTTGGCTATGTCCTTGCCTTCGCCGTCGGAGGGGCCCTCGCGGTGGTGGCCCTGCCGGGCCGGTGGCTGTACCACAGGGTGGTGAAGCCGGTCGGGCGCGGGGTCGTACGGCTTGTGCGCGGTCTTGCCGCGGTCGTTCTGACGGTGGCCGTGCGGTGCGGAGCCGTGCTGGTGCTGCTGGTGCGGTATCTGGCGGTGGTTCCCGCCTCGGTGGTGTGGCGGAGGGTGCTCGTTCCGGTGGGGCGGCTGCTGCTGGTCGTCGGGCGGGAGGTCGGCGCCGCATTGGGGCACGCCTGGCGGGTGGCCGGGCATGTGTCCCTTGCCGTCGGGCGCTTCCTCAAGGCCCTCTTCCGGTGGTTCTTCGTCGCGCCGGGGCGCTGGGTGTACCGGACGGTGCTCACGCCCGTCGGGCATCTCGTCCGTGCCGTGGTGCTGCGCCCCGCCGCCGAGGCCGCGCGCGGTGTGGGCCGTGCCGTACGGCAGACGCTGGCCGTCGCGCGGGAGACCGCCCGGCAGGCCCGTGCCGACCTGCGCCGGATGCTGCTCGGCGCGGCCCCGCAGCCGCAGCCGGGCCCTTCGCGGGAACTCGGGGAGGGCCGTGCACGTACTCTTGGTAGCAGTACGACCGCTCTCACAGAGGACTGAACGACACTGGGCAAGCGACAGCCCGAAGGCCCGCCTCCCGCACCCGCGGTGCAGCGCATCCGACTGCGCTACACCAAGCGCGGCCGCCTCCGGTTCACCAGTCATCGCGACTTCCAGCGTGCCTTTGAACGCGCGCTGCGCCGTGCCGAGGTGCCGATGGCGTACTCGGCGGGGTTCACGCCGCATCCGAAGGTGTCGTACGCCAATGCCGCACCCACCGGCACGGGCAGTGAAGCGGAGTATCTGGAAATCGCGCTCACCGAGGCGCGCGACCCGGACCGGCTGCGTCAGCTGCTCGACGAGTCGCTGCCCGCCGGGCTCGATGTCGTCGACGCGGTCGAGGCCCGTACCTCCGGGCTCGCCGAGCGGCTCATGGCATCGGTGTGGGAGCTGCGCCTTCCCGGCGTGGACCCCGCGGACGCCGGGCGTGCGGTCGCGGCCTTCAACGCGGCCGACGCCGTCGAGGTCCAGCGCATGACCAAGAACGGGGTGCGCACCTTCGACGCCCGGCCCGCGGTCGCGGGCCTGGAGAGCGTGGACACTCATGATGCGCAGGCTGATAGGCCGACCGACCAGCCCTGTGCGATACTGCGGCTGGTTGTTCGGCACGTGACGCCTGCCGTACGACCCGACGACGTCCTGTCCGGTCTTCGCGCCGTGGCCGACCTGGCGCCGCCGGTCCCCCCAGGGGTGACCAGGCTGGCGCAGGGGCTGTTCGATGAAGAGACCGGCACGGTGACCGACCCACTCGCGCCCGACCGCGAGGCAGCAGCGACCGCGCCGATTCCGGCCGGTGCGAATGCCGCCGCGGCGGCGCCGGAGTAAGGACGGTTCCGCGTAGGGACGGACGCCGTAGTGCCGCCCTTGTACTCGGGAGCCACCTGGGTCGGGCAGCGCATCGACCTGAAGACTTTCGCCAGGCCGTACGTACACCGCGTACGGAACCGGCGAGACAAGACACAGAGAGCTCCCGTGCGGCGCCCGCGCCCCGGACGGCGGCACCGCGCATCGCGCGAGCCGCGGACGTCACCGGCCATGCCGGACCAGGTGCGGCGCCCGGGAGCCTGACGGGAGAAACGCCCGCATGCTCGAACCGACCGAGCCCACCGAGGGCTCCGAGAACAACACCCCCAGCGACACCCTGCCGCCGCGCCGTCGGCGCCGTGCAGCGTCGCGCCCGGCGGGCCCGCCCGGCGCGGCCGGCAGCGCCGCCCCCGAGGAGACCGCCGAGGTCGTGACCGGGCCCGCGGCGGCCATACCGGCCGTGGAGGCACTGGCATCCGCCGGGGCCACCGGGGCAGAAGAGAACAAAGAGACGGAAGAGGCCGCGGCCGAAGCCGCCGTCGCCGGGACCGAACCGGAGACGGCTCCGCGTCGTACGCGTCGTCGTGCCACGCGCCGTGTGTCCGCGCCCGTTGGTACGCCGGAAGCGACGGAGGTCGTGATGCCTGCTGGTGCGGAGCCCGCCGAGGGTGCTGAGGTGCCTGTCACCGAGGGTGCTGAGCCGGTGGTGGAGGAGGCTGCTCCGCCGCGTGCGCGTCGTCGTGCGACGCGTCGGGTGTCCGCGCCGAGCTCTGCGCCGGAGGCCGCGGAGGTCGTGATGCCCGCCGGTGCCGAGGGTGCTGAGAGTGCCGGGGCGCCTGCCGCCGAGCTCGCCGAGCCGGTGGCGGAGGAGGCTGCTCCGCCGCGTGCGCGCCGTCGTGCCACCCGCAAGGTGTCCGCGCCCGTCGAGACGGCCCCCGAGTCCGTCGAGGCCCCCGCGGCCGCCGAGACGCCGGTGAGCGAGCCCGAGGCCCGGCCCGCCGAGACCCCCGCCGCCGAGGACGCCGCCCCGCGCCGCAGCCGTCGTCGTGCCACCCGCCGGGTGTCCGCGCCCGCCGAGGAAGCCGCCGCCGCGCAGCCGGAGGCGCCCGAGGCCGCTCCCGCGCAGCCGGAGAAGCAGCCGGAGAAGCAGCAGCAGCCGGAGACGCAGCCGGAGGCCGAGGAGGCCGCCCCGCGCCGTGGCCGCCGTCGGGTCGCGCGCAAGGCCGCCACCGGGTTCTCCGCGCCCGCACGGTCCGGTGACGACTCCGCCGAGTCCGGGAAGCGCCCCTCGCGCCCGGCCGTGGCCGTCTTCCAGGCGCCGGTGTTCGCCGAGCCGATGTTCCAGACCCCGGAGCGGGCCGCCGCTGCCGCTGCCGCCGAGGCCGCGGAGCAGCAGGAGACCGCCCCCGAAGAGGCGCCGGCCGCCCCGCGCCGCCGCCGTCGCCGCGGTGGCGACGAGGAGCCCGCGGCCGCGGCACCCGAGACCGTGAAGCCCGAGACCCGGAAGCCCGAGGCCGTCGAAGAGGCCGAGGAGCCGGAGGAGTCCGCCGAGGCCGACGACTCGGAGGAGACCGACGAGGGCGGTTCGCGCCGCCGTCGCCGCCGGGGCGGCCGCCGCCGTCGCCGCGGTGACTCCGCCGACGGCGAGGAGACCGAGGAACTCGCCGCCGAGCAGGCCGCGCAGGATGCCGAGGACACCGCCGAGCAGCTGGAGGAGGACGCCGAGGAGGCCGAGGACGACGAGCAGCACGGCGGGGACGAGGCGTCCGGGGGCGGCTCCAGCAGCAGCCGTCGCCGCCGTCGCCGCCGCCGCAGGGCCGGTGACTCCGGTCCGGACGGCGAGGCGTCCTCCGACGACCCCGAGCGCACGGTCGTCAAGGTCCGTGAGCCGCGCAAGCCCAGCGAGCCGTCCGACGAGGTGCAGTCCATCAAGGGCTCGACCCGTCTGGAGGCCAAGAAGCAGCGCCGCCGCGAGGGGCGCGAGCAGGGCCGCCGCCGGGTGCCGATCATCACCGAGGCCGAGTTCCTGGCCCGGCGCGAGGCCGTCGAGCGGGTGATGGTCGTGCGCCAGAGCGGCGAGCGCACCCAGATCGGCGTCCTGGAGGACGGCGTGCTCGTCGAGCACTACGTCAACAAGGAGCAGTCGACCTCGTACGTCGGCAATGTCTACCTCGGCAAGGTGCAGAACGTGCTGCCGTCGATGGAGGCCGCCTTCATCGACATCGGCAAGGGCCGGAACGCCGTCCTGTACGCGGGCGAGGTCAACTTCGAGACGCTCGGCATGTCGGGCGGCCCGCGCCGCATCGAGAGCGCGCTGAAGTCCGGGCAGTCGGTCCTGGTGCAGGTCACCAAGGACCCCATCGGACACAAGGGTGCCCGTCTGACCAGCCAGGTCTCCCTGCCGGGCCGCTATCTGGTGTACGTCCCCGAAGGCTCCATGACCGGGATCAGCCGCAAGCTGCCCGACACCGAGCGGGCGCGGCTGAAGACCATCCTCAAGAAGATCGTCCCCGAGGACGCGGGTGTCATCGTGCGCACCGCCGCCGAGGGCGCGAGCGAGGACGAGCTGCGCAGGGACGTCGAACGGCTCCAGGCGCAGTGGGAGGACATCAAGAAGAAGGCGAAGAGCGGCAACGCTCCGACCCTGCTCTACGGCGAGCCGGACATGACCGTCCGGGTCGTGCGCGACATCTTCAACGAGGACTTCTCCAAGGTCATCGTCAGCGGTGACGAGGCCTGGGGGACCATCCACGGCTATGTCGCCCATGTCGCGCCCGACCTGGCCGACCGCCTCCAGCGGTGGACCAGCGAGGTCGACGTCTTCGCCACCTACCGGATCGACGAGCAGCTCGCCAAGGCGCTGGACCGCAAGGTCTGGCTGCCGAGCGGCGGTTCGCTGGTGATCGACCGGACCGAGGCGATGGTCGTCGTCGACGTCAACACCGGCAAGTTCACCGGTCAGGGCGGCAACCTCGAGGAGACCGTCACCAGGAACAACCTGGAGGCGGCCGAGGAGATCGTGCGCCAGCTGAGGCTGCGCGACCTCGGCGGCATCATCGTCATCGACTTCATCGACATGGTGCTGGAGTCCAACCGGGACCTCGTGCTGCGGCGACTGCTGGAGTGCCTGGGCCGCGACCGTACGAAGCACCAGGTCGCCGAGGTGACCTCGCTGGGCCTGGTGCAGATGACCCGCAAGCGGGTCGGGCAGGGTCTGCTGGAGTCCTTCTCCGAGACCTGTGTCCACTGCAACGGCCGCGGTGTGATCGTGCATGTCGACCAGCCGTCCGCGGCCGTCGGCGGCAAGCGCAAGAAGCGCGGCCGCGGTGGCGCCGAGGCCGAGCCCGAGACGCACGAGGCCGTGGCCGCGGAGGTCGAGGAGACCGCCGAGGCGCTGTCGGCCGCGGTGGAGACCGAGGCCGAGGTGGCCGCCGAGGCCGCTGCCCCGGCCGCGCTGCCGGAGCCCGCGTTCACTCCGGACGAGGAGCTGTACAGCAGCGTCGCCGAGGCCGAGGCCGCCGCGTCCCGGGGCCGTTCGCGGCGCCGGGTGACCCGGCGGGCATCGGCTCCCGCGGGCGCCCCGCGGGAGGAGCGGGCACCGAAGTCCCGTAGGGAGGAGCGGGCTCCGAAGACCCGGCAGGACGCCGAGGCGGAGCCGGTGGCGACCGAGGATCCGGTGGTCGAGGCACCCGCGCCGGTCGAGGAGGAGGCCGCGCCCAAGGGGCGTACGCGCCGCCGCGCGACCCGCAAGGTGTCGGCGCCCGCCGGTTCGCCCGAGGCGGCCGTGGTGACGGTCGGCGAGTCCGAGCCGGTGGCCGAGGCGCCCGTCGAGGCCCCGGCGGCACCCGCCGCGGCGGTCGAGACGGCCGAGGCACCCGCCGAGGACGCGGCTCCGGCCCGCCCGCGCCGCCGCGCCGTGCGCAAGGCCACCGCGCCCACCTCCTCCGAGGAGGCGGCCGTCATGGTCGTGCCGTCGGCGGCCGAGGAAGCGGCCCCGGCCGCGGACGAGGCCAAGGCTCCGGCCGAGGGTGAGGCCGAGGCGGCCGCGCCCGCCAAGAAGACGGCCCGCAAGACGGCGAAGAAGGCGACGGCGAAGAAGGCCGCCACCACGAAGGCCGTCGCGAAGAAGACGGCCGCCAAGAAGACGACGGCGGCCAAGAAGACCGCCGCGAAGAAGACCACCGCCAAGAAGGCGGCGGCGAAGAAGACGGCGGCCGCCGAGCAGACGGCTCAGCCGACGGTCTCGGTGAGCACGGAGGACTGACACCCTCCGGGCCCAACGGCACCACACACGGCGGGGGGGGGGGCCCCCCCGCCGCCCGGGGGGGGGGCCGCGGGCGGGGGGCCGGCGCGGGGGGGGGGGCGGCGGGGGGGGGGGCGGCCCCCCGCCCCCCCCCCCCCCCCCCGGGGGGGGGGGGGGGGCGCCCCCCCCCCCCCCCCCCCGCCCCCCGCCCCCCCCCCCGGGCGGCCCCCCCCCCCCGGCCCCGGGGGGGCCCCCCCCCCGCCGTGCGGTTCCCCTTCGCGTTCGCGGTCGCCGCCGTGGAGGTCCCGTCCGCCGTCGTCCGTCACTGCCCGCCGTCGCCGTCGCGTTCGCCCCACCGGGCGTTCCGTCCACAGGCGGCCCGAGCCCGGTTTGACCCGTCAGGGCCGCCCCCCGTACTCTTGACCGTCGGCGTGTCGATTGATACGCCACATCCCCGTAAACCTCTTCCTTCCGGGCGCCGGGCGCCTCGGGAGAGGCCGTCTGCGGTGCCGGGCGGCTGGACTGCGGGGGTGCCGTTCCCCGAGTGATGAGAGTGAGATCCGCGTGTACGCCATCGTGCGCAGCGGTGGTCGCCAGCACAAGGTTGCTGTCGGCGACATCGTTGAGGTTGACAAGATTTCCACCGCCCAGGTTGGCGACACGGTCGAGCTCTCGACCCTGCTCGTGGTCGACGGCGACTCCGTGACCAGCGACCCGTGGGTGCTGGCCGGCATCAAGGTCGAGGCCGAGGTGGTTGACCACCACAAGGGCCAGAAGATCGACATTCTGCGCTACAAGAACAAGACCGGCTACCGCCGTCGTCAGGGCCACCGCCAGCAGTACACGGCGATCAAGGTCACGGCGATCCCCACGGCTGCGAAGTAAGGGACTGAGAACAGATGGCACACAAGAAGGGCGCATCGTCCACCCGGAACGGTCGCGACTCCAACGCCCAGCGCCTCGGCGTGAAGCGCTTCGGCGGTCAGGTCGTCAGCGCGGGTGAGATCCTGGTCCGCCAGCGCGGCACCCACTTCCACCCGGGCTCGGGCGTCGGCCGCGGCGGCGACGACACGCTGTTCGCGCTGCAGCCCGGTGCGGTGGAGTTCGGTACCCACCGCGGCCGCAAGGTCGTGAACATCGTTCCGGTCGCCTGAAACAGCCCCTTCCAAGGGCCTCAGGCGCCGTAGAGCGTTGCGCGAGGCGGACCTCACTTCCCGGTCGGGAAGGCGGGTCCGCCTTTCGCTTGTTGTCCCCAGCACCATCCCGTACTCCCCCCGGCTTCCGGCCGGGGGACCCCCAGGAGGCAGAACCATGACCACCTTCGTGGACCGCGTCGAACTCCATGTCGCCGCGGGTAGCGGAGGCCACGGCTGTGCCTCCGTGCACCGGGAGAAGTTCAAGCCGCTCGGCGGCCCCGACGGCGGCAACGGCGGCCGGGGCGGCGATGTGATCCTCACGGTCGACCAGTCCGTCACCACGCTTCTCGACTACCACCACTCCCCGCACCGCAAGGCCACCAACGGCAAGCCCGGCGAGGGCGGCTTCCGCTCCGGCAAGGACGGCCAGGACCTGGTCCTGCCGGTGCCGGACGGCACGGTCGTACTCGACAAGGCGGGCAATGTGCTGGCCGACCTGGTCGGGCACGGGACGTCGTACATCGCCGCCCAGGGCGGCCGCGGCGGTCTCGGCAACGCGGCGCTGGCCTCCGCCCGCCGCAAGGCGCCCGGCTTCGCGCTGCTCGGCGTGCCCGGCGACCTCCAGGACATCGTGCTGGAGCTGAAGACGGTCGCGGACGTGGCCCTCGTCGGCTACCCCAGCGCGGGCAAGTCCTCGCTGATCTCCGTGCTGTCCGCGGCCAAGCCGAAGATCGCCGACTACCCGTTCACCACCCTGGTGCCGAACCTGGGCGTGGTCACCGCGGGCTCGACCGTCTACACCATCGCCGACGTCCCCGGGCTCATCCCGGGCGCCAGCCAGGGCAAGGGCCTCGGCCTCGAGTTCCTGCGCCATGTCGAGCGGTGCAGCGTGCTGGTGCACGTCCTGGACACGGCCACCCTGGAGTCCGACCGCGACCCGGTCTCCGACCTCGACATCATCGAGGAGGAGCTGCGGCAGTACGGCGGACTGGACGGACGCCCGCGGCTCGTCGTCCTCAACAAGACCGACGTACCGGACGGCAAGGACCTGGCCGAGATGGTGCGGCCCGACCTGGAGGCGCGCGGCTACCGCGTCTTCGAGGTGTCGGCCGTGGCCCATCTCGGGCTGAAGGAGCTGACGTTCGCCCTCGGTGACCTGGTCGCCAAGGCGCGCGCCGCCCGGCCGCAGGAGGAGGCGACCCGGATCGTCATCCGCCCGAAGGCCGTGGACGACGCCGGCTTCACGGTGACCCGCGAGGCCGAGTCCCTGTTCCGGGTGCGCGGCGAGAAGCCCGAGCGCTGGGTGCGGCAGACCGACTTCAACAACGACGAGGCCGTCGGCTACCTCGCCGACCGGCTCAGCCGTCTCGGTGTCGAGGGCGCCCTGGTGAAGGCGGGTGCCCGGAGCGGCGACGGCGTCGCCATCGGTCCGGAGGACAACGCGGTCGTCTTCGACTGGGAGCCGACCATGTCCGCGGGCGCGGAGATGCTCGGCCGACGGGGCGAGGACCACCGCTTCGAGGAGCCGCGGCCCGCCGCGCAGCGCCGCCGCGACCGGCAGGCCGAGCGGGACGACGCCCAGCAGGAGTTCGACGACTTCGAGCCGTTCTGAGCGGGAACCGGACACAGCCGGGGGCCGGACCCTCGGCTGTGCCGCGGCCCGGCGTGAGCGGAGTCGAGGACTCCGTCAGGCCGGGCCGTTGGTGCGGGCGGGCGCCTTCCAGCGCCCGCCGGGGCGGTTCACTGGTGGCGGTGCCGCCAGCCCTGCCAGGCCGACTCGATCATGTCGTCCAGGCCGTGGCGGGCCGACCAGCCGAGTTCCTGGTGGATGCGGTCGGCGGAGGCGACCACCCGGGCCGGGTCGCCGGGACGGCGCTCCGACACCGCGGGCGTCACATCGAGGCCGGTGACCTTGAGGATGAGATCCACCATCTCCCGGACCGAACTGCCCTCGCCGCGGCCGATGTTGAGGATCAGCGAGGTCCCCGCGGGGGCGTCCGTCAGACGGCGGGCGGCCGCGAGGTGGGCGGTGGCGATGTCCTCGACATGGATGTAGTCGCGGACGCAGGTGCCGTCCGGGGTGGCGTAGTCGTCGCCGAAGATCCGGGGGGCCTCACCGGCTTCGAGGCGCTCGAAGACCATGGGGATGAGATTGAAGACACCGGCGTCGGACAGCTCCGGGCTGCCCGCCCCCGCCACGTTGAAGTAGCGCAGCGAGGCGGCGCGGATCCCGTGGGCGCGGGCGGCGGCGGCGATCAGCCACTCGCCGATCAGCTTGGTCTCGCCGTAGGGGCTCATGGGGGCGCAGGGGGTGTCCTCGGTGACAAGGTCCACATCCGGCATGCCGTACACCGCGGCGGAGGAGGAGAAGACGAGCCGGTCGACCCCGGCGTCGGCCATGACCTCGAGCAGGGTCTGGAGACCGGTGACGTTCTCCCGGTAGTAGTGGAGCGGCTGCTCCACGGACTCGCCCACCTGCTTCTTGGCCGCGATGTGCACCACACCGGTCACATCATGGTCACGAACGGCCTGGGTGAGCCGGTCGGCGTCCAGCACGCTCCCGACCACCAGCGGAGTGCCGGCGGGTACGCGGCCGGCGCTGCCGGTGGAGAGGTCGTCGTAGACCACGACGCTCTCGCCGCCCTCCAGCAGGGCGCGCACCACGTGCGCTCCTATGTATCCGGCGCCGCCCGTCACCAGCCAGCTCATCGTCACCCCTCCGGTTCGGTGGTCAGTGTGCTCAGACTGGTCCCTGGGGCCGGGAAAATCGAATCGGACAAACGGTGTTTCTTCACAAGATAAAGGTCAAAGCCGCCGGGTCGGATCCCGGTAGGGCGACAACGCCTTTCACGGGAACATCTCGTGAATCCTTTACTCTGATGGGCGGTGTGCACTCCGGTCGGCGAAGGCCGCGCACACCGGCCTCGCCCCCTGACCCAACGTCCGCCCCGGAGACAGGTTGCAAAGGATGCCAAGACTCTCTCTCGTCGTCCCCGCCTACAAGGTCCAGGGGTACCTCTCCGAGTGTCTTGAGTCGGTCCTGGGGCAGGACTACGCGGATTTCGAAATCGTCGCCGTGGACGACTGCTCCCCGGACGGCTCGGGTGCGATTCTTGACGAGTACGCCGCCCATGACGACCGTATTCATGTGATTCACCTCACGGAGAATGTGGGGCTCGGACGCGCACGCAATATCGCCCTGGAAAAGGCCCGGGGCGATTACGTGCTGTTCCTCGACAGTGACGACACGCTGTCCCCGGGTGCGCTCTCGGCCATAGCCGGGCGGCTGGAGACCGCGGGCGATCCCGACGTACTGATCTACGACTATGTGCGCACCTACTGGGACGGCGAGGTCCGCCCCAATCAGCGGGCGCATCTGCTGACGGACGCCGACGGGGAGGTCTTCTCCCTCGCCGAGCGGCCCCAGCTGCTCGACCTGCTCCAGATCGTCTGCAACAAGGCCTACCGCCGCGACTTCATCGCCCGCGAAGGCCTCAGCTTCCCGCCGGGCTACTACGAGGACGCCCTGTGGACGTACCGCTCCCTGATCGGGGCGGAGCGCATCACCGTCCTGGACCGCGTCTGCCTGCTCTACCGGCAGCGGCGCGAGGGCGGCAACATCCTCGGCACGGTCAGCCGCAAGCACTTCGACGTCTTCGAGCAGTACCGCCGCGTCTTCGACTTCCTCGACACGCACGAGGACGGCGCGCGCTGGCGGGCACCGCTGTTCCGCAAGATGACCGACCACTACCTGGCCGTACTGGACCGCCCCGGCAGGCTGCCGCAGGACGCCCGGGCGGAGTTCTTCCACCGCGCCGCCGCCGACTACCGGGCCCGCCTGCCCGAGGGCTTCACCAGGCCCGGCGGCGCCCGCGGCAAGAAGTACGCGCTGCTGGAACGCGACGCCTACGCCGGACTGGCGGGCGCCACGGCCGCGGTGAAACTCCGCAACACCGTCCGGGGCCGGGCGCGCACCACCCTCGGCCGCTCGCGCCGCAGCGCCATGAACCTGTACTACCGCTCCCAGCTGAGGCTGCCGCGCGACGAGAACCTCGCGGTGTTCTCCGCCTACTGGAGCCGCTCGGTCGCCTGCAACCCCGCCGCCATCGACGCCGAACTCGCCCGCCTCGCACCGCACATACGCCGGGTGTGGGCCGTCCACCCGGACGCGGTGGACCAGGTGCCCGAGGGCGTCGACCATGTGCGGGTCGGCTCGCGGGAGTACTGGTCCGCCGTCGCCCGGGCCACCTATCTGGTCAACAACGTGAACTTCCCCGACTCCGTGGTGAAGCGCGAGGGCCAGATCCATGTGCAGACCCACCACGGCACCCCGCTGAAGACCATGGGCCTGGACCAGCAGAAGTACCCCGCCTCCACCCGCATGGACTTCGGCAGGCTCCTGGAGCGCTGCGACCGCTGGGACTTCAGCCTGGTCTCCAACCGCTTCTCCGGCGCCGTGTGGGAGCGGGCGTACCCCTGCTCGTACACCTCCCTGGAGACCGGCTACCCCCGCAACGACGTCCTCCTCAACTCCACGGCCGAAGACGTCCGCGCGGCCCGCCGCGACCTCGGTCTGGGCGAGGGCACCACGGCCTTCCTCTATCTGCCCACGCACCGCGAGTACCGGCGCGACTTCGAGCCGCGCCTGGACCTGGTGCGGCTGGCCGAGCGGCTCGGCCCGGACGCCGTGCTGCTGGTGCGCGGCCACGACGCCCACCCGCGGTCCGGCCGGCTCGCCGAACTGGCGGCCGACGGACGGATCCTGGACGTCACCGGCAGCCCCGCGGTCGAGCGCCTCTACCTCGCCGCCGACTGCCTGATCACGGACTACTCGTCGGCGATGTTCGACTACGCCAACCTGGACCGGCCGATCGTGGTCTTCGCCGACGACTGGGACACGTACTCCGCCGTGCGCGGCACCTACTTCGATGTGCGCGCGCAGGCGCCGGGTGCCGTCGCCACCACCCAGGAGGAGCTGGCCGAGGTGCTCTGCTCCGACGCCTGGCGCGACGAGCGGGCCGCCCGGGCACGGGCGGACTTCCGCCGTCGCTTCTGCGACTTCGACGACGGCCGCGCGGCCGAACGCGCCGTGCGCCACATCTTTCTTGGCGAGCCCCTGGAGGCCCTGCCGCCCCTCGTCCCGTTGGACGAACGCACCCCCGCCCCGCAACCAGGACCGTCCCGCGAAGCGTCGGCCCCGATATCAGTCCCCACGAGCCAGAGGTAGCTGCTGCAGTGTCCCAGCACCCCGACACAACGCCCGACATCAGCGTGGTCGTCATCGTCTTCAACGACGCGGCGCGCCTTCCGACCGCCGTGCAGTCGGTCCTCGACCAGACTCTGCGCAACGTCGAGGTGGTCATCGCCGACGACCACTCCACCGACGGCTCCTTCGACGTCGCGCAGCAGCTGGCCGCCCGGTCCGACCGGGTGCGGGCGATCCAGCTGGAGGAGAACAGCGGCGGCTGCGGCGAGCCGCGCAACCAGGGCATCGCCGTGGCCCGCGGCCGCTATGTGATGTTCCTCGACAGCGACGACACGCTGGAGCCCAACGCCTGCCGCAACATGCTGGACGCCGCCGAGAACACCGGGGCCGACCTGGTCTCCGGCCTCTGCCTGCGCGTCCACACGGACAACCGGCACGGCAAGACGGTCAAGTGGTACCCGTGGCTCTACCGGGAGACCCGCACCTTCGACTCCGTCGCCGAGATACCGGACCTGCTGGTCTTCGACACCCTGTCGACCAACAAGTGCTACCGGCGCGAGTTCCTCATCGACAGCGGGCTCACCTTCCCCCGGGGCATCCACTACGAGGACCTGCTCTTCTCGGCCCAGGCCTATCTGGCCGCCGACCGGATCACGCTGATCCCCAACACGGTCTACCACTGGAACGTGGTGGAGAAGGCCGCCGAGAAGTCGATCAGCAACCGGCGCCACGAGATCAACAACTTCGCCGACCGGGTGGAGATCCACCGCCGGATCGACCGCATCCTCGCCGAGCAGGGCCAGGACGAGCTGAAGCTCCACAAGGACCGCAAGTTCCTCAAGCACGACCTCGTGCTCTACCTGCGGGACCTGCCCTTCCTGGACAACGAGTACCGTCACCACTTCGCCGAGATGGCCCGCGGCTACATCCAGGACTTCTCCCAGCAGGCCTACGAGGAACTGTCCCCGATCCACCGCCTCTGCGCCTATCTGCTGCTGCAGGAGGACTGGGACAACCTCATGCCGGCCATCGACACGCTCATCAACCCGGGCAAGGTGTCCAGCTCGCTGGTGGAGCGCGACGGCCGGGTCTACTGGTGCGAGGAGCACCTCGACGACCCGGTGGGCCGCGAGATCCTCGACGTCACCGACCTCGGCTACCACGCCAAGCCGGTCCAGCGCCTCACCCTGCGCAACCAGGTGACCGAGTACACCGAGAGCCCCACCGGCGTCACGGTCGCGGGCGCCCTGGTCAACCCGATGGGCGTGATCCCGGCGGACGCGCGGCTCGGGGCGGAGCTGGAGTTCCGCGCCCGCCGCAAGAGCCTCCAGACCTTCCGCTTCCCGGTGCAGAGCGTGCAGCACGAGGGCACCTCCGTCGTCTGGCGGGCCGCCGTGCCGCTCGCCGCGAAGCTCCGCCCGCTCGGCATCGTCGACGAGGTGTGGGACGTACGGCTGCACCTCACCGTGAACGGCGAGCGGACCACCAGCAGGCTGACCGTCGGCCGGACCTCCCTGGAGGACGCCGGAGCCGTACACGTCCGTCCCCGGCTCGGCCGGATGACCGCCGACCGCCTCCAGCCGCACGCCTCGGCCAAGGGCCACCTCGCCTACCGCCTCACCCAGCACGGCAGGCTCGCCCGGCGCACCTCGCTGATGGTGCAGCGCAACATGCAGAGCCCGCCCGCCGAGCTGGCCAAGAAGATGGCGCGCAAGGTCGTCGCGGCCCGCAAGGACCTCCACTCGGGCCCGCGCAAGATCGAGACGTACCACCGGATGGTCCGGCTGCTGCCCGTCCGCAAGGGCACGGTGGTCTTCGAGAGCCACCTCGGCAAGCAGTACAGCGACAGCCCCCGGGCCATCTACGAGGAGATGCGCCGCCGCGGGGTGCCCTTCAAGGCCGTCTGGGCCTACGCGGGCGAGTGTCCCACCGGCTTCCCGAAGGACGTCGAGCTGGTGCGCCGCTGGTCCTGGCCCTACCTCCGGGCGCTGGCCCAGGCCGAGTTCTGGATCGACAACCAGGGCTTCCCGCTGAAGCTGGACAAGCGTCCGGAGACCACGTACATCCAGACCTGGCACGGCTCCGCGCTCAAGCGCATGGGATTCGACGAGCCGAAGTACCGCATCAAGCCGGAGCAGGAGCAGAGCGCCTACCAGGAGGCGATCGACCGCTTCGACTACTTCGTGGTGCGGGGCCGGCACGACGAGCAGACCCTCGCCCCGGCCTACCGGATCCCGGAGGAGAAGCTCCTGCGCACCGGCTACCCGCGCAATGACGCGCTGGTCCGCGCCAAGGACGCCGAGACCCTCGACCCGGCGGCCCGGGAACTGGCCGAGCGGCTCGGCATCCGCACGGACCGCCCCGTCGTGCTGTACGCGCCCACCTTCCGGGAGCAGAACGGCAAGGTCCAGAAGTTCGAGTTCCCGTTCGACATCGACGCGTTCGCGGACCGCTTCGGCGACCGGTTCACCCTGCTGATCCGGACGCACTACCTCAACAACGTGACGCTCCCGCCGTCCGTGGCGGGCCGGGTGGTCAACGTCAGCGAGGAGCCGGACATCACCCCGGTCCTGCTGCTCGCGGACACGATGATCACCGACTACTCCTCGGTGATGTTCGACTACGCGCTGCTCCAGCGCCCGATGGTCTTCTTCACCTACGACTGGGAGGAGTACGTCAACAACAGCCGCGGGACGTACTTCGACCTGTCCGAGCAGGCGCCAGGACCCGTCGTCCACACCGCGGAGGACCTCTTCGGCGCCCTGGAGGACCTGGGGGCGCTCGCCTCCGAACACGAGGCACGCCTCAAGGAATTCGTGACCCAGTACGGCGAGTACGACCGCGGCGACGCCGCCGCGCAGATCGTCGACCGCTTCTTCGGAACCCGGGGAGACGCCCGATGACCCAGCGCGACATCATCTTCGTGGCCAACGAGGTCAACGAACTCGGCGGCGTGGCCCGCTGGCAGGCACTGATGGCCGAACTCTTCGCGGAGAGCGGCCACCGGGTGACCATCGTCGGCATCGCGCCGCCCGAGGTCCCCATGGACCTCGGGGACAACCCGCCGTTCGCCACGGTGACCCTCTACGACGAGCGGCCGCCGGGGCGCCGCCAGGTGCGCTCCCTGTCCGACCGGGCCAACCTCAAGGCCCGGCGGCGCGAGTCCCTGCGCGAGGCGGGGATGCGCCAGGCCGCCGAGCGGCTGTCGGCCGTCTTCCGGGCCGCCCGGCCCGGGGCGATGATCATCGTGACCCAGGTGTGGGCCATGGAGTGGGTGGCCGCCGCCGACACCGCCGGACACCCGGTCATCGGCATGAGCCACGAGTCCTACGAGTACTCCCGCGGCTCCTCCCGCTTCCAGCGCGTCGAGAAGTACTACCGGGACATCGACCGGCTGCTGCTGCTCACCCGCGAGGACGCCGACCTGTGGATCGGCCGGGGCCTCAACAACGTCGGCTATATGCCGAACCCACTGCCGATGATGCCGGAGGTCCCCTCCCGGCGGACCGAGAAGATCGTCGCGAGCATCGGCCGGCTGGGGCACCAGAAGGGCATCGACATGCTCCTGGACACCTGGGCCGAGGCGGCGCCGAAGCACCCCGACTGGCGCCTGAAGATCTACGGCTCCGGGCCCGACGAGGAGGCGCTGCGGCAGCAGTGCACCCGGCTCGGCCTGGACGGATCGGTGGAGTGGGCCGGTCAGACGGACGATGTGGCGGGCGCGCTGCGCGGCGCCTCCGTGTTCGTGCAGTCCTCCCGGGGCGAGGGATTCCCGCTGGCCCTGCTGGAGGCGATGGCGTGCGCCGTGCCCTGCGCGGCCTTCGACTGCGCCCCCGGCGTGCGCGAGATCGTCCGGGACGAGGAGGACGGCCTGCTCGCCCGCCCCGGCAATGTCTCCGAACTCGCCAACCGGCTGGGCCGTCTGATGGAGGACGCCGAACTCCGCGACACGATGGGCGAGCTGGCGCGGAAGAACGTCCAGCGGTACTCGCCCGCGGCCATCCGCGAGCGGTGGGAGGAACTGTTCACGTTCCTGGAGCGCTGAACCGTCCGTGCCCCGCCCGTCGCTGACGGGCGGGGCACATGACAAGGGGGACCGGCCCGCACAGGGCCGGTCCCCCTCGTCGTGGTCCGGTGGTGGACGCGGGCGGAGCTAGCGGACGACGTAGCCGAAGCGGCCGCCGGCCGCCGGGAGGCCGCCCTTGCCCGGCTGGTACGTGGTGACCGCGGCGTTGGTGCCGCCCGCGGTCACGTTGGACATCGGCAGGCCGTAGGCGGTGCCGTAGCCGGACGGGCCGTAGGGCATGCCCACGTACAGCTCGGTGCCGGTGAAGTGGATGCTCATGCCCAGGTGCTGGTCGGCACCGGCCGGGCCGGGGATGCCGGAGGTACCGGCCTCGATCCAGCGGTTGTTGTCACCGCGGGAGCCGAGCAGCGAGAACATGGTGATGGCACCGGCCTTGGCCGTGGTGCCGATGGCCTCGTCCGGGATGCCGACGGCCAGCTTCATCGTGGCCGGGGTGCTCACCGCGCGCGGCGCGGTGTTGACGGCGGCCAGGGTCTGCCCGAAGTGGTCGCCCGCCTCGGAGGAGCCGACCATCTCGTCGGTGGCGGAGCCCGAGTAGTACGTGTTGAGCTGACTGAAGGTACCCGCGGCGGTGATCCGGAAGGTCATCACGGTGCCCGCGTCGGCCTTGTTGGCGCCGTCGATGGCCAGGTCCTCACCGGGCGAACCGACGGCGAGGATGGAGTCGGTGGCGGCCGCAGCCCCGGACGGGCGGTAGGGCACCAGCGCCAGGGACCGGCCGAACTGGTCACCGGCCTCGGCGGCGCCCCCGACCGTGTCCAGGTCCTGGTCGAGACCGAACAGCGCGGTCGGACGGCCCTCGGAGTTCAGCTTCTGGGAGAAGACCGCGAGGTTGCCCGCGTCGGCGTCGGAGCCGATGGCCTCGTTGGGGGCGCCGACGACCAGGTGGTTGGCGTCGGAGGCGAGGGTGCTGCCGAAGCCGTCGCCCGCCTCGACCGAGCCCGGGACACCGGTGCTGTCCTGGTCGATGCCGATGTTGGTGTCACCGTGCACATAGAAGACCATGCCCGCCTTGGCGAGCTTGCCGATGGCCTCACCGGGGGCGCCGATCACGATGTACGGCTCGCCCGCGGCGGTGGTCCCGGCGGTGAGGGCCTGGCCCAGGCGGTCGCCGGTCTCCGGGGTGGACCCCTTCAGGGAGCCGTTGCCCGCGCCCTGCTGGAAGTGGGTGCTCTTGGTGGCACCGGTGCCGATACCGCCCGGAGCGCCGTACAGGAGGTCGACCATGCCCGCGTCGGTGGCCTTGTCCAGGTCCTCGGAGGGGGTGCCGACGACCAGGTCGGTGCAGCCGTCCTCGTTGTAGTCGACGGTGGTCATGGCCTCGCCGAACCAGTCGCCGGCCTCGGCGCCGCCGGACACCCAGTCCAGGTCCTGGTTGATCTCGGCGGTGCCCTTGCCGCCGCCGTAGACGATCCGGACCACACCGGCGCCGTCGTTGCCGCCGACGGTCGCCTTGGGGTCGGCGATGGCGGTGTCCTCGATGCCGTCGCAGTTGAAGTCGGTGATCCGGGGGGCACCGGCGGTGGAGGTCACCCAGGAGCCCAGGTCGTCGACGCGGGCAGCGATACCGCCGGTGCGGGTCTCGGAGGCGTCGGTGCCGTAGCAACCGCCCTGGTACGACTGGCTGTTGAGGGCCACCAGCTGGGGCGTGCCGCCGGTGGTGCGGACCACGGGGCCGCCGGAGTCGCCCATGCAGGCAGCCGCGCCGTCCTTGCCGGTGACCGTGGCCGTGGTGGCCGCGGCCGAGTCGACCGTCAGCGCGCCGGTGTGCAGCTTCAGCGGCGCCCACTCGGTCTTGTTGCGGCCGTACCCGGCGAACTTCAGCTCCTCGCCCGCGGCGGGGGCGGCGCTGGCCAGCGGGAGGGGGGCGACATTGGTGACCGGCCGGTTCAGGCGCGCCAGGACCACATCGCGGTCGGTACGGGGGACCAGCTGGACGATGTCGCGCACCGCTCCGTCGGAGCCGCTGAGGTCGGAGCGGCCGATGGTGGCGGTGGTCGGGGACTTCGGCTTGCCCGCGGGCACCGCGAGGCTCACGGCCGGGTTGTCGGCGAAGCAGCTGGCGGCGGTGAGCAGCCACTCGGGGTCGACCAGCACGCCGGAGCAGCCGTGGTCGTGGTCGCCCACGATGACCTGGGCGGTGGCGCTGAGGCTGGAGTCGGTGGCGGCCGTGCCGGTGACGGCGGACGCGGGCGCGGCGCAAACCGCGACCGGGCCCGCGATCAGGGCTGCGGCGAGCGCGGCGAGGCGCACATGTCTGGTGTGTCGCATGACGTGTTTCCTTGGACGTGAGGTGCCGGGAACGGAGGCTCCCGGGTGGACCGGCCCGCGAACGGGGCCGTGCGGGGCGCTACTTGGAGGTCCTGATCTCCACGAGCATGTGGCTGCGGCCCTGCGGGTCCGCGCTCTCGCCGACGGCGGTCCAGGTGTTCTTCGCGACGTCGAAGCTCTTCTCCTCCGTGCCGACGGTCATGTCGACCTGGGCCGCGTAGTCGTTGCCGCGGACGGCGTAGACGGCGGGGATCTCCAGGGTGAGCCAGCCGGAGTTGCCGGTGACCTGGAAGCAGACCCTGTCCTTGCTGCGCGCCCAGACCTCCAGGAAGCCGGTGCCGCTGGCGCAGTCGGCGAGGGTGATGTGGCCGTCGCCGCGCTTGAGGACGATGTTCTTCTCGGCGAGGATCTTGTCCGCCCCGGGGTAGTTGAAGTTCTCCACGGCGTAGCCGGGGGCCTCACTGGCGACGGGGGCGACCGCCGCGGAGGAGGTGCCCTTGCCGGTGGACGCTCCGCCGCCCAGCGCGGCGACCCAGGTCAGGGCGCCCGCGGCCGCAAGGGCGGCGGTGCCTATGAGTCTTCTGCGCAGGGGCCCTGCCGTGATGGCGCGTGCCTTCATCGCGATCCTTAACTCTCGCCTCCGGAAAACGAGCGCGAGCACGTTTTGGGCATGGAAGAGAAGGCAACCGGAATCGGCATTCTGTTTCCCCCGCATCCCCGCCACGACATGCTGACGGTCGGTCCGGATTCCGTTGAACGAACGCGCCAATAAAACCTTATGTGAAGAGTGTCTGTCTACTTCGTAAAGTGGTTAAATGGGACGCAAAACGGCTGCCCGGGTATGAGGTTGGTCACGCCCGGTTCAGGGTTGTGGTCGGCGCTGCAAATGATGCGGCAAAAAACGGCGGCTCAGTTCGAGAGAAGGAATCCCAGGAGTTCCATGAGGAGCACGGAGGCCAGGAGAGGTGCCTGACGGATGGCCGAGTCTCCGGTGCTCTCCGGCTTGATGCCGCGCCGCTGGTCCTCGGCGTGCCGACGCAGCACCTTCCTGGACGGGAAGAAGCCGATGGCCAGCCCCAGCCAGCTGAACGAGTAGAGGATCAGCATCTGCGCGGTATTCCAGTGCTGATACTGGCGGGCTCCCACCGCGATCATTCCGAGGCAGCATCCCGCGGAAATGACAAGGTAAAGCACCAATGCCTTCGGCCGTCTGAACACCCACTGCACGCCGAGGCCGAGAACCACGGTGGAGAAGGCCGCGAGCAGGAGCAGCCAGGGCAGTGGAAGCCGGGCGAGCATGAGTGGTCCTTTCCGCGGTGAAGAAGGGCCGGCGGCATCGAGCCGCCGACCCTTTTACTTCCGGATTCTAGCGGGCGGGCCCGTCAGAAAAGGCTCAGAAGTCCGGTGACCGGTGAGACGAGGTCGTGTCCGAACTGCGTCACCTTCGTGGCCACCTTGCCCGCGCCGAGGGCACCGATCCACTTCGACTGGCCGAAGGTGATCAGACCCAGGGCGGCGCTCGCGGCGGACGACTTGAACTCGGAGCTGGTGAAGCCGTAGCCGATGCCGGTAAACAGGGCGCTGACCCCGCCGAGCACGACCGAGGCCGTACCGAATCCGGCTGCCGCGGGTTCGAGCACCGGGAAGGCCAGGCCCGCCAGACCGAGACCGGCCGCGATGAGGCCGGTGCCGATGCTCAGGTCGTTCGTGGCGTTGGCCAGCCAGCGGGAGTCCTTCTTCCACCAGGGAAGACCGCCCTTGACCGAGTCGTTGTCGGCGGTGTCGGCCGGGTTCTGTCCGCTCGCCTTGGCCTGCCGCGCGGCCGCGGCCGCCTGCCGGGCCTTCTCCGCCAGCTCGGCCCGGCGCTTCACCGTGGCGATCCGGTTCGCCTCGCTCGCCGCGGCCGCCGCGACCGCCTTGTCCTGCTGGGCCTGGAGCGAGGAGGCACGGGCGGAGTTGGCGGAGGCCTGGGCGGCGTTGGCGGAGGCCCGGGCGTTCTGCGCGGCGTCCACCGCGCGGTTGGCGGAGTAGTTCGCCGAGCGCGAGGCCGTGCGGGCCCTGGCGGCCGCCTGCTTGGCCTGGTCGGCCGAGGCCTGGGCGCTCGCCGCCGACTTGTCGGCGGCGTCCGCGTTGGCGTCGGCCTGCGTGGCGTAGTCGTCGGCCTTCTTCGCGGACTGCGTGGCCTTGTTCGCCCAGTTCGCCGCCTCCGTGGCCGAGTTGCGCGCCTTCGCCGCGGCCTGCTGGGCGTAGTTGGCGCTCTCCGCGGCCTTGTTCGCGATCTTCGAGGCGGCGGCGATGGCGCCCTGGACGGCCGCGATGTGGGCGGCGGAGTCGTAGTCGAGCTGGGCGGTCTTGTACTGCACCGAGGCGATGAAGTTGCGGCGCATCCACGCCGGGCCCTCCATCGCGACCTGGGCGTGGGCCTTGGTGTACGGGCCCCCCTTGTCGATCAGGGCGGCGGTGGCGACCCCGTCGTCGTCCCGCAGTGCCGCCTCGTACCCGGTGCTGAGGAACTGGTGCAGTGCCTCGGGGGTGGCGGCGTCGAGCGCGTCGTTCGCCGCCTTCGTCACCGCCTTGCCGGGGCTGCCCGCCAGGACGCGGAGGATCATGACCCGGTTGTCCGTGGCCGCGGCCGCCAGGACGCCCGAACCGAGGAAGGCGGTACCGGCGTCCGGGTCGTCGCTCGCCAGCGCCTGGGCCGCCGCGTCGGCCACGTCCGCGGAGGAGACCTGGGCGATGTAGAGGGAGGTCTCCAGGTCGTCCTGGCGCTGGGCGAGCCGGCGGTCGGTGTCGATCCAGCGGTGGATGTCGGCATCGGCCCCGGACAGGGCGAACCGGGCGGCCTCCCGCGACCAGGTCCCGGTGGAGTTCATCACGGCGATGGCCGCCTGGCGGCCGAGCGTGGCGGCCAGTCCCAGGTCGCCGCCCCGAAGTGCCGTCTCAGCCTTGGCGAAGAGGTCCAGCGTGGCCTGGCCGGCCTGTGCGGCCTGGCTGCGCTTCTCGGCGTACTCCGCCCGCTCCCCGTCCTCGATCTGCGCGAGCAGGCGGGCCTCCGCCAGCGCCTGCTTGGTGTCCTGGTCGAGGCGCTGCCACTCGGCGTCCCGCGCCTGCTGCTCCACCGTGACCGCCTTGCTCACGGCGTCGAGGGCGGTGTTGGCAGCCTTGGTGGCCTCGTTGGCGAAGTCGGTGGACTTGTTGGCGTAGTCGAGGGCCTTGCCCGCGTACTTCACGGCCCACTCGGCGGCGTCCGCCGCCTTGTCCGCGTGGTCGGCCGCGCTGTTCGCGGCGTCGCGTGCGTCGGCGGCCGCCGACGAGGCGGTGTTGGCCAGAGCCTGGGCGGTGCCCGCGGCGTTGGTGGCGATCTGGGCGTTGTCGCTCGCGATCTGCGCCTGCCGCTTGGCCTCCGCGGCCTCGGCCTCGGAGGCCCCCGCGGCGGCGGCAGCCGTGGCGGAGGCGGACGCGGCGGCTGCCGCGTCACGGGCCGCGGACGCGGCGGAGGCGCTGGCCGCCTTGGACTGGTCCGTGGAGACCTTGGCGGCGTCGGCGGCCTTCGCGGCGCTGCGGGCCTTCGCGGCGGCGTTGCGCGCGGCCACGGCGGCGTTCTTGGCGGCGGCCGTCTTGGTGGCGTCCTTGGACGCGGCGATGGCGGCGTTGTACGCCTGGGCGGCGGCGCCACCCGCGGTGGCGGCCGCCTGGCTGGCCGCGGTGGCCGCGTAGGCGGCGCGGCGCGAGGCGTCGACGGCGGCGCGGGAGGCGCGGATGGCGACGCGGGCCGAGTCGGCCGCACCCTGGGCGGCCTCGGCCGCCTTGCGGGCGGCCTTGCCCGACTTGATCACGTCGTTCTGGGCCGCCTGGGCCTCCGCGGCGGCCTTCAGCGCGGCCTCCTTGGCCTTCGCGGCGGCCGTCGCGGCACGGGCGGCGGCCTCCTGGGCCTCCTTCGTCTTCGCGTCGGCCTTCTTGCCCTCGCGCTCGACGACCGCGACGAGTTCGTCGATGGTCGCGGACTCCTGGTCACGGGCGCGGGCGATGTGCTGGCCGGGGTCCAGGAACCACTCGACGTCCTCGGCGCTGCCGGACAGCGCCCGGTTGGCGTACTTCTGCACCTCGGGGCCCGCGTTGACGGTGAGCTTGACGGCCGCGAAGCGCATGTCCTCCTCGCGCGCCGTGTACTGCCCGTCGAGCAGGAACTGCGCCAGGGCGTCCTGGGTGCCCGCGTCGAGCGCCGTACCGGCGTCGCGGGCCACGGCCTTGTCGCCCGCCCCCATCACGGTGGTGGTGGCGACCCGCAGGTCCTCCAGGATGCCGTTGTGGAAGCCGCCGCCCAGGTAGTCGGCGATGGCCGAGTCGCCGCCGTCGAGTGCCGCGGAGGCGTCCCGCCGGGTGCCCGTACCGCCGCCCGCGAGGGCGGTGAGGACGGCGACCCGGTTGTCCTCCGCCGAGGCCCGCGGCAGGTCCGCCGTCAGGAAGGTCTGGATGTCGGTGTCGGTGCCGCTCAGCGCCGCTTCCGCGGCGGCGCGGGTGGCCGGGCCGCCGAGCAGCCAGGCCTGGACGGCCTTCGCCCGGTCGGTGTCGGGCAGGTTGAGCGGATCCCCGTCGTCACCGCCGGACGGAGTGGTGTCGGCCCAGGCCGACACGGGGCTGAGGACGAGGCTGGAGGTCGCCGCGACGGCCGTGGTGGCTGCGAGGGCGCCGAGCACGCGCCGCCTGCTCCAGTAGGTGGTGTCCAAAGTGGTCCTTCGGTATCGGTGCCCGGCGGCCGTGCGCGCCTGCGGCGGCACACCGGCGGGCAGACTCGTGGTCCGCCGTAGACATGTCCCTCCGGGGGTGCGGAAGTTCGGGCTTGTGGCCAGGGACACGACAAAGCGCGCCGAGATATTACGCAAGTGAAGAGATTGTTGACCACTCGTTGGGCCTCTGTGAACGAATGACAAAGAACACGTTTGCCTTTGGCTGGGTTTGACGGGTTGTCACTGGTTTATTGAGTGGCGCGGAGCGTGAACGCATGCTGAAGAGAGCGGAGTTGCCCGGCCCGGCACCGCCCGGCCCGGGCGTGGGGGCTGCGCGGCCCGGCTCCCGGGCCCCCGCCCCGCCCCGGCGACCGCGGCCTGCCCGCCCCCGCGTCCCCGGACGATCCCGTCCGCCTGCCGGACGGGTGCGCGCCGGCGGTCCCCTTCGCGTAGATTTCTGGGCAGGTGAACCGACGCGAGGGGCAGCAGACAAGGTGGCAGGGGCAAGGCAGGCCGTGGGCGAGGCCCACCGGATCGTCGTCAAAGTGGGCTCGTCCTCGCTGACCACGGCCGCGGGCGGGCTCGACGCCGACCGCGTCGACGCCCTGGTGGATGTCCTCGCCAAACACCGCAGCGGGGGAGAGCGGGAGATCGTCCTGGTCTCCTCCGGCGCCATCGCCGCCGGTCTCGCCCCCCTCGGACTGCGCCGCCGCCCCCGGGACCTGGCCCGGCAGCAGGCGGCCGCCAGTGTCGGCCAGGGCCTGCTGGTGGCCCGCTACACCGCCTCCTGCGCCCGCCACGGCATCCGCGTCGGACAGGTGCTGCTCACCTCCGACGACACCAGCCGCCGCGCCCACCACCGCAACGCCTCGCGCACCCTGGACAAGCTGCTCGCGATGGGCGCGCTGCCGATCGTCAACGAGAACGACACGGTCGCCACGGACGAGATCCGCTTCGGCGACAACGACCGGCTCGCGGCGCTCGTCGCCCACCTCGTCCACGCCGACCTGCTGGTCCTCCTGTCGGACGTGGACGGTGTCTACGACGGCGACCCCGGCAGGCCCGGCACCTCACGGATAGCGGAGGTGCGGGGGCCCGGAGACCTCGCCGAGGTGGAGATCGGCAGCGCGGGCAAGGCGGGCGTCGGCACCGGCGGCATGGTCACCAAGGTCGAGGCGGCCCGGATCGCGGCGGCGGCCGGCATCCCGGTGGTGCTCACCTCCGCCGTGCACGCCGCCGATGCCCTCGCGGGCCGCGACACCGGCACCTACTTCCACCCCACCGGCAAGCGCTCGGCCGACCGGCTGCTGTGGCTCCAGCACGCCTCCACCCCGCAGGGCGCGCTCACCCTCGACGACGGTGCCGTCCGCGCGGTCGTCGAACGCCGCACCTCTCTGCTGCCCGCCGGAATCGCCGCGGTCGAGGGCGACTTCACCGCGGGGGACCCCGTGGAACTGCGCGACGGGCAGGGCCGGGCGGTGGCGCGCGGTCTGGTGAACTTCGACGCCAAGGAGATCCCCCGGCTGATCGGCCGCTCGACCAGGGAACTGGCGCGCGAACTCGGCCCCGCCTACGAACGCGAGGTCGTCCACCGGGACGACCTGGTCCTTCTGCACCCGTAGCGGCACCCCCCGCGGCACCCCGCGGCATCCGCGACGGCTCGAAAGGGCCTCCCCGGGGGCCCGCCCGGTGGGGGACGTTCCGTAAAACCGCCCCGCGGACTCGTGCGGCCTGCTCAACTTTGTCTCGGGTATCCGTTCCGTACGAGCACTGCAAAGGAGGCCGTCGTGAGACGAGTGCGCCCTGGGGCGGCGACGTCCCGCGGTCGTGGCCCCTCCGGCACCGCTCGCGGCGGTGCCCCCCGGGGGCCGGGCGAGGAACGCGCACTGACCAGCGTCGCGGCCGGGGACACCTACGAGGGGCCCGCGGACGCCCCCCGGCTGTGGCATGTCACGCTCAGCCTGGCGGGGAGCGAGGCGCCGCTCACGGAGGTGCGGCGCGCCCTCGAACAGCTCGCCCACGACCACCCCTTCCTGCTGACCAGCCGCTACGCGGGCGACCACGCGGAGATCCGCTACTGGGAGGAGGCCCGCGACCTGCACGACGCCGCCGCGGTCGCGCTGCGCCTGTGGGGCGAGCACCGCAGGACCGCGGGCCTGCCGCCCTGGGAGATCGTCGGCCTGGAGGTCGTCGACCGCGACACCTACCACCAGCGGGTCGCCGAGGGATACGGACCGGCCAGGGCGACCCCCGTCGGAGTTCACCCGTTTTGAGCCGTCTCGGGGGGTGGGACACGCGCCGGACAGCCGCGCCCGGCGCACTACCCTTCCCCCATGACCACGCTCTCCCCGTACGACTCCATGTCCCCGGTCGCCCGGGCCGCCTACCGCGCCCAGGCCGCCGCAGCCGACCTCGCGCCGCTGCCCCGGGCCGAGAAGGACGACGCGCTGCTCGCCGTCGCGGACGCGCTGGAGGTCCGTACGGCCGAGATCGTCGAGGCGAACGCCAAGGACATCGCCAAGGCACGGGAGGCCGGCACCAGCGAGTCGATCATCGACCGCCTCACGCTCACCCCCGAGCGGATCCGCGCCATCGCCGCCGATGTGCGGTCCGTCGCCGCCCTGCCCGACCCGGTCGGCGAGGTGGTCCGCGGCTCCACCCTGCCCAACGGCATCGACCTGCGCCAGGTCCGCGTCCCGCTGGGTGTCGTCGGCATCATCTACGAGGCCCGGCCGAATGTGACGGTCGACGCCGCCGCCCTGTGCCTGAAGTCCGGGAACGCGGTGCTGCTGCGCGGCTCGTCCTCCGCCTACGAGTCGAACACCGCGCTGGTGCGGGTGGTGCGCGACGCGGTGGGCGGTGCGGGGCTGCCCGCCGATGCCGTCCAGCTCGTCCCCGGCGAGAGCCGTGAGTCGGTGCGCGAGCTGATGCGCGCCCGCGGCCTGGTCGACGTGCTGATCCCGCGCGGCGGCGCCTCCCTGATCCGCACGGTGGTGGAGGAGTCCACGGTCCCGGTCATCGAGACGGGCACCGGGAACTGCCATGTCTACGTCGACGCCCACGCCGACATCGACATGGCGATCGGCATCCTGATCAACTCCAAGGCACAGCGGCCGAGCGTCTGCAACGCCGCCGAGACCCTCCTCGTCCACCAGGACATCGCCCCCGCGTTCCTGCCGCGCGCCCTGGACGCCCTGGCCGACGCCGGGGTCACCGTCCACGCCGACGACCGGGTGCTGGCGTACGCCAAGGACTCCCGGGCCACGGTGGTGGGGGCCACGACCGAGGACTGGGACACCGAGTACCTGTCGTACGACATCGCCGCCGCGGTCGTGGACTCCCTGGACAAGGCCGTGCAGCACATCCGGCTGTGGAGCTCCGGCCACACCGAGGCGATCGTCACCTCCTCGCAGCAGGCGGCCCGCCGGTTCACCCGACTGGTCGACTCCACCACGGTCGCCGTCAACGCCTCGACGCGCTTCACGGACGGCGGCCAGTTCGGCTTCGGCGCGGAGATCGGCATCTCCACGCAGAAGCTGCACGCCCGGGGCCCGATGGGCCTGCCGGAGCTGACCAGCACCAAGTACATCGTCACCGGCGACGGGCACGTACGGCCCTGAGCGCGCGCCCCGGGGAGCCTGATCCGTTGCCCCGGGCAACCAGCTGCGCGTCCCGTCTCGCCAGGCGGATGAATTTCCTTACCGTCTGCCCAAATTGACCCCCCAGGTCTACTCTGGATCCGTGCCGGAGGACGTGGGGGGCACGCCGTTCGCTGACGGCCGGGAGCCCGACGACGACCGCGACCGCGGAGGCAGGGACGAAGAGTTCCCCTCCGTGGTCTTCGACGAGGCCTTCGTCAGGGCCGCCGTGGTCCATGAGCCCACGGCCGTGGAGAGACTCCTCGCCGCCGCCGAGGCCCGCGCGGCCGCCCAGGAGGCCGAGTCGCGCCGGGCGCGCGCCCGGGGCTCCCACGGCGACGACGAGCGCTACGACGACGGCTACGGCCCCGGCGAGGACGGCGGCTTCGGCCCCCTCGGGGACCTGGACGGCCTGGACGGCACGGACGACGACCTGGACGGCCGCTACGGCCCCCTGAGGACCTGGGGCAGGCCCTACGGCAAGGGAGCGCGCTGGCACCGCCCGGTCGCCTGGATGCTCGCCCTGGTGATGGGCATAGGCATGGTCGCCCTGGCCTTCACCGCGGTCTACCGGGGCGGCTCCTCCGGACGGCAGGAGATGCCCCCGCCCGCCACCACGGGCCTGGAGCAGGGCCGGGAGACCAGCGCGGGCCCGGCCCCCTCGACCTCCGCGACCCCCTCGCGCCCGGCCTTCTCGGCCGTACCCCGCACACCCTGACCCGGTCCGCCACTCCTCGGCACCCATCCGAAAACTTGGTGAGAACCTGTCAGAAGTTGTCGGGGAACAGGGCGTTTACCCGGCCGCCCCGAGACCTACTCTCACAGTATGGGCGGGCTCGGAGACCCACCCGAGGGGACGCCCGAGGGTGCTCCCGGCGGTGGCGAGGACGAATACCGATCCGTCGTGTTCGACGAGTCGTTCATCCGGGCTGCCCGCCTCCAGGAGTACTCCGCGCGGGAGCGGATCGCCGACCACGCCCCCGCCGTACGCCGCCGCCCGGCGCTGCGCCGCGGACCGCACCGGCAGGCGCTGATCCTCATCCTGCTGATGGCGCTGGCCTTCGGCACGGCCGTCTACATGGGGGTCCGCCACCCCGCCCGGGCGCCCGGGGCCCAGCTCGCCGAGCCGCTGCGGATGACCGTGATACCCCTGGCCCCCCAGTCCGCGGTCCCCGGCGCCACCGACCCCGAGACCCTCTACGCGCACAGCCCCGCCGCCGCGTTCCCCGTAGGGGCCCAGGGCTTCGCCCTGCCCGCCGTCCGGCGCACCGCGCACTTCCCCGAGAGCCAGGTCCTCGCCGCCCTCACCACCGCCAAGGACTACCTCGTGGAGTCCTCGCTCGACCCGGACGTCCTCACCGGTGACACCGTCCGCACGGTGCGCGTCCTGCTGGCCCCCGAGCAGCTCGACCAGTTCGACCGGAGCTTCGCGGAACCGGCCGCGGACGGACGGCACGCGTCCACCGGCTGGCTCGTCCGCTTCGACCCCGCGCGGGTGCGGCTGGCCGACCGCCGGATACGCGTCGAGGGCACCCTCCAAGCGTCGGAGACCGGCTCCGACACCCTGGAGGTCACCGCCGACCACACCCTGGTCTACGCGCTCAGACCGGCCGGTGCGGGCGCGGGAGCCAAGGCCTCCCTCTTCACCGTGCGCCGCGAGCTGACCTTCCGCTTCGACCGCGACGACCTGCGGCTGCACCAGGCCCAGCTGGTCACCTCCTCGGTCCAGGCGGGCCCGCTCGCCTGCGCCGAGGGCAGCGTGGACCGCCTCCGCCCGCTCCTCGCGGGCCAGACCGCCACGCCGGGCGGACCGGCCGGGACCGACCCCTACGAGACGGGCGGCGCCACGGCCGTGTGCGGCACCCTGGCGGCGAGCGCGGAACCGAAGATCTGACGCCCCCCGCGCTCCCTCTGCCCCGCTCCCTCCGCTTCCGGCCCCTTCCCTCCCCGGCTCCGTCCGCCCCCGGGACGGCCCGGCCCAGAGGACCCGGGCCGTCCCGGGGGCGGCCGTCCTAGTCCCGGCCCTCCTCGTCCGGGTGGCCGCCGCCCGGGCACGAGCCCCCGGAGCGGCCGTCCCGGTCGTGCCCGCCGTCCCGGCCGTGCGGGGTGTCCCGGTCGTACGGGACGCCTCCCTCGCCCTTGGCCCCCTTGGCATCGGTGTCCTTCGAGTCCTTGACGTCCGAGTCCTTGGCCCCCTGGGAGTCCTCGGCGCCCTTGGCGCCACCGCCCCCGAACCCTCCGAAGCCACCCAGACCCCCGAAGCCGCGTCGTACCCGGTCCCCGAGGTCGCCCGCGCCGCCCGCCAGATCGCTGACCAGCTTCATCAGCGGGTCCTTGGACTGCTTGACCCCGCTCGCGTAGTGCGCCGCCGACTGGCGGAAGGAGTCCGACACCGAGGTGTCCCCGTCCTCGCCGCGCCGGGGGTAGTGGCCGTCCATGATCCGCTGGTGGTCGCGGGAACCGGCCCACCTCGTCAGCTCGGCCGCCCGGACCGTGGCGAAGGGATGCGTCCGCGGCAGCACGTTCAGGATCTTCAGCACCGAGTCGCGCAGATCGCCCGCGGCCTCGTACTCCTCGGCCTGCTCCAGGAACGCGTCCACGTTCATCTCGTGCAGATGGTTCCCGCCCGCGATCTTCATCAGGCCCCGCAGCGAGCCTCCGAGGTCCTGCCCGACCAGGAGCCCGGCCCGGTCGGCCGACAGCTCCGACTTGCGGAACCACTCCCGCAGCGCGGTCACGATCGCCATGATCGCGAGATTGCCCAGCGGGATCCAGGCGACCCGGACCGCGAGGCTGGTCAGGAACAGCAGGATGGTCCGGTAGACGGCGTGACCGGACAGCGCGTGCCCGGCCTCGTGGCCCACGACCGCCCGCATCTCCTCCTCGTCCAGCAGCTCCACCAGCCCCGTGGTCACGACCACGATGGGCTCGTCGAGACCGATGCACATCGCGTTCGGCTGCGGGTCCTGGGTGACGTACATCGGCGGGACCCGCTCCAGGTCCAGGATGTCGCAGGCGTCCCGCAGCATGGCGTCCAGATGGGCGAACTGCGCGGGGGAGACCCGCACCGAGTCGGAGAGGAACAGCAGCCGCAGGCTCCGCTCGGGCAGCAGGCCGCTGAGCACCTTGAAGACCGTGTCGAAGCCGCTGAGCCTGCGCAGGGCCACCAGGGCCGAGCGGTCCGACGGGTGCTCGTAGGCGCGCGAGGAGATCCCCGGAAAGCGCCTGCGCCGCCTGCCCGGCTCGGAGCCGTCCCCATGGCCGTAGGCCGTCCGCCCCAGATCGTCGTCAGACATGTTTCCCCCATGTGGTCGATCACGCGGCCGGTCCCTGCCGGATCACCGGGGCGCCGCTCGAAAGGGACCGCGTGGACAGCGGCGACCGGTGCCCCCGAAGCGGAGTCCAGCCTAGGCGGAGATACCGTGGCAGGGCAGCTCACCGAAAGGAGCGACGAACCATGGAGCACATTCCCGCCGCCTGGCTCACCGAGGCCGCCGCGGCCGCCGACCGACAGGGCTCGGGCGATCTGCTCCGCGTCGTGCTGATCGTGATGTTCTTCGGCTGCATCCTGACCGCGTGGTTCCTGCTGCGCGGCTACAAGCGCAAGTGACGCCCGGGCGGGCCTCCGCATGCCGTAGCGGCGGCCGAGCGGCCCGCCCCGGCCCGTCCACCGCGCCGCAGTCGGCCGGAAACGGCGGAGTCGGCGTGATCGGCGCGACGGCCCCCGCATACGATGGACCGACGTCTTTATTCCGCCCACACCGGATAGGTTCTGCCGAAGATGAGCTTGCACAGCACCGCTGCCCAGTTGGCCACCCTCGCCGAGGGCGAGACCGAGCGTCACGCGAGCATCAGCCCCTTCATGACGGGCGGCGCCGCCTTTGTCATCCTGCTCCTGCTGCTGTGGATCACCACCCGCTTCAACCGCGACCGCTGAGCCCCGCGCGGGCACGGTCCCGGCCGTCCGCGGGGGCCTGTCGGCCGGTGCCCGCGGGCCGGGCCGGTAGGGTCTGCACGCATGGGAGAGCAGCACATGCCCACCGGTCCGGCGAAGGCCGTACGCACCGGCCCCGGCAACGGGCCGTCGAACCCCGGCAAGCGTCGGCTCGGCGTCATGGGCGGAACGTTTGACCCGATCCACCACGGGCACCTCGTCGCGGCCAGCGAGGTCGCCGCGCAGTTCCACCTCGACGAGGTGGTGTTCGTGCCCACCGGCCAGCCGTGGCAGAAGAGCGACCGCCAGGTCTCCGAGGCCGAGGACCGCTATCTGATGACGGTCATCGCCACTGCCGAGAACCCCCAGTTCTCGGTCAGCCGGATCGACATCGACCGCGGCGGCCCCACCTACACCACGGACACCCTGCGCGATCTGAAGGCGCTGAACCCGGACACGGACCTCTTCTTCATCACCGGGGCCGACGCGCTGGGCCAGATCCTCACCTGGCGCTACACGGACGAGCTGTTCTCGCTCGCGCACTTCATCGGTGTCACCCGCCCCGGCCACACCCTGGCCGACCCCGGACTGCCCGCGGGCGGCGTCTCGCTGGTCGAGGTACCCGCGCTCGCCATCTCGTCCACAGACTGCCGTGCGAGAGTCGCCAACGGCGACCCCGTCTGGTACCTGGTGCCGGACGGTGTGGTGCGCTACATCGACAAGCGGCAGCTGTACCGCGGCGAGTGAGCCGAGAGGGGCACCGGTGAACGACCGATACGACGGGTACGCGGGCGGCGACCCGTACGAACTCGTCGGCTACGACGAGTTCGGGCAGCCCGTGTACCGGCAGGTGCCGCAGCAGCGCACCCCGCAGGGCCACGACCCCTACGGCACCCAGCAGCACCAGGGGACCCAGGGCTACGGCTACGACCCCTACGGCGGCGGACAGCAGCCCCCGTCGCCGTACCACCAGCCGGGCCCCGCCCACGACACCGGCACCCGGCCCGCCGCCTCCCCGTACGACACCGCCTCGTACGACACCTACGCCCCGTACGGCACCGCCCCGGCCGACACCTACGACCCGTACGGCCGGACCCCAACCGGCGCACCGCAGCCGCGTGTTGCCGAACAGACCGCCCGCATCCCCCAGCAGGCGCGCCCGGCCGACGGCTCCCCGGGGCACCCCGAGGACCCGGCCGCCTTCCAGGAGGGCGAGGCCCGCGCCGAGCCGTCCGGTGACCGGGAAGACGGCTCCGAGCAGTACGCCTTCGCCGAGGAGCCCGACGGCGACCCCGAAGACGTCATCGACTGGCTGAAGTTCACCGAGAACCGCACCGAGCGCCGCGAGGAGGCCAAGCGCCGCGCCCGCAGCCGGGTCGTCGCCCTGGTCGTGGTCCTCGTCCTGGCCGCGGTCGGCGGTGTCGGCTATCTCTGGTACGCCGGACTGCTGCCCGGCACCTCCTCGGGCGGCGCATCGGCCGCCACCACGCCCACCGGCGCCCAGAACCGCGATGTGCTCGTCGTCCACCTGCACAACACCCGGGGCGGCGGCACCTCCACCGCGCTGCTCGTCGACAACACCACCATCCATCAGGGCGCCACCGTCCTGCTGCCCAACTCCCTGGCGCTCACCTCCGACGACGGCTCCACCACCACCCTCGCCAAGTCGGTCGCCGACGACGGCTCCTCCGGCACCAGCGACTCCATCGACTCCGCCCTGGGCACCAAGATCGAGGGCTCCTGGCGCCTGGACACCCCCTACCTCGACAACCTCGTCGAACTCGTCGGCGGCATCGAGGTCACCACCGATGCCGATGTGCCTGACCCCGGCAGCAAGAAGAAGGGCAGCGAGCCCCTGGTGCACAAGGGGCAGGACCAGACCCTCAGCGGCAAGATGGCCGTCGCCTACGCCACCTACCGCGCCCCCGGCGAGTCCCAGGACGCCCAGCTGGAGCGGTTCGGCCAGGTGATGCAGGGCGTGCTGCGCAAGATGTCCTCCGACCCGGGGGCCGCGACGACCACCGTGCAGACCCTCGCCCAGATCCTCGACCCGCCGCTGACCGACAAGGACCTCGGCGGCTTCCTCGCCAAGCTCGCCGACCGCGCCAAGGAGAGCGCCTACAAGACCGCGCTGCTGCCGGTCCAGTCCGACGGCTCGGTCGGCCAGAACGCCACCGACACCGTGGTCAAGACCCTCCTCGGCGGCACCGTGAAGAGCCCGCAGGCGGGCGACGCCGTACGGGTCGGCATCCAGAACGCCACCGGCGCCAAGGCCGCCACGGAGCAGGCTCGGGTCGTCCTCGTCAACGGCGGCTACACCTTTGTCGACGCGGGCACGGGAGCCGCCGGGTCCCTGTCCCGGGTCACCTACGCCGCCGACGGCGACAAGGAGAACGCCGTCGAGGTCGCCAAGACCCTGGGGCTGCCCGGCACTGCGGTGCAGAAGGGCCAGGTCACGTCGAACGCCAACGTCTCCGTCGTCCTCGGCAGGGACTACCGGACGACCTCGTGACGCGGACCACACACCGGGTGCGAGGGGTACCCCTTTAAACACAGGGGGTTGCTGTCGGCGGTCCGTGAGACCCTTGGGGTATCACCGACCGCCGACCGAAAGCCATGTAGTGACCGCCACGGACCACTCCCAGCAGCTCATCGCCGCCGCCGCTCAGGCGGCCGCCGACAAGCTCGCGCACGACATCATCGCCTACGACGTCAGCGACGTGCTGTCGATCACGGACGCCTTCCTGCTCGCCTCCGCCCCCAACGACCGCCAGGTCAAGTCGATCGTCGACGAGATCGAGGAGCGGCTCAACAAGGAGCTGGGCGCCAAGCCCGTGCGCCGCGAGGGCGACCGCGACGCCCGCTGGATCCTGCTGGACTACGTCGACATCGTCGTCCACGTCCAGCGCAGCGAGGAGCGCGTCTTCTACGCCCTCGAGCGGCTCTGGAAGGACTGCCCCGAGCTGGAGCTGCCCGCCGACGCCGTGGCCACCCGCGGCAAGGCCGAGGAGCACGCCCGTCGGCAGGCCGCCGGTGAGGCCGCGCTCAACGCCGAGCTGGGCGGGGAACTGCGGTGACCCTCCCCGGCGCCGGCACCGGCAGGAAGGGGCGGGGCCGCCGCCTCATCCTCTGGCGTCACGGACAGACCTCGTGGAACGTGGAGCGCCGCTTCCAGGGCTCCACGGACGTCGAGCTGACCGGGACCGGCGTCGGCCAGGCCCGCCGCGCCGCCCGCCTGCTGGCCTCCCTGGAGCCGGACGCCATCATCGCCTCCGACCTCACGCGGGCCGTGGACACGGCCGCCGAGCTGGCCACCCTCACAGGCCTGACCGTCACCTTCGACGAAGGCCTGCGGGAGACCTACGCGGGCGTCTGGCAGGGCCTCACCCATGAGGAGATCATCGCCCGCCACGGCGAGGAGTACGCCGCCTGGAAGCGCGGTGAGCCCGTCCGCCGCGGCGGCGGCGAACTGGAGACCGAGGTCGCCGACCGCGCCGCCCCCGTGGTGCTGCGGCACGCCGAGAAGCTCCCCGAGGACGGCACCCTGGTGGTGGTCAGCCACGGCGGCACGATCCGCACCACCATCGGACGGCTGCTCGGCCTGGAGGCCCGCCACTGGGAGAGCCTCGGCGGTCTCTCCAACTGCTGCTGGTCGGTGCTCGGCGAGGGCGCGCGCGGCTGGCGGCTCCTGGAGCACAACGCGGGCACCCTGCCGGAACCGGTCCTCGGCGACGACGACTGACGGCTGCTCACCGGACGCGGGGCTCGATTTCACTTTCCGGCAGGTCGCAGGCTAAAGTTCTTCTTGTTCGGCCCGCCAGACGGGAAGAACGCGAGGGGCTATAGCTCAGTTGGTAGAGCGCCTGCATGGCATGCAGGAGGTCAGGAGTTCAATTCTCCTTAGCTCCACAGCTCGACACTCTCCAGTCGTCGAAGTTCGTGCGAAGATCCCGTCCCGCAAGGGGCGGGATTTTTTCATTCCCGGCCCCTTCGTGTCACCGTGACCCAGGTCACCCGCCTCCGGTTCGGCCTGATCCCGTGTCATCTCGCGGTGGGGCGGGGAGGAATGCGAGGGCACCGGCTTGAGTCACTTGGGCCCCCCGGGGCGTATACCTCTGCGGACGCGCTTCCCGCCCGCCCGCACACCGGTCCCGGCGGCCGGGACCGGGGAGGAGTGTCCGGACCGGTACGAAGGCGTCGCTGACCGTATTGGCCCGGCCGTGGCAGAATCAAACGGCCGGAAGGGGGCGCGGCCCGACGGGAGGGAGTAGCGATGCCTGCGAGCATCCGCGGGGAGGTTCACGACCGCCCCGCAGTGGCGGTGGAACGCCCGAGTGCCACCCGCCTCGGCTGCCCTTCCTGCGGCTCGTCCCATGTCGCCCAGGTCCTCGGTGACAACGGTGGCATTTCCTACGTGTGCACGGCCTGCGGCCACAGCTGGAGCTGATCGATGGGTGCACACAGGCGGAAGTGCGACTGGTGCGGCAGTGGCACACCGATCGTCCGCGACATGGAGCCGGTCAACCCGGACTACCAGTACTGGTGCGAGGAGTGCGCGCGGGCGCTGATCATAAAAGGCGACCCGATCGAGACCTACCGGGAGCTGGAGGGCGAGCCGATCTACGGCCGCCTCCTCGACGAGCACTGCACACTCAAACGCTTCTACTCGTTCGCCACGGCCTGACCCGTGGGCCGGGACATCCGGTCGCGTGCGGGGGCGCCGGGGAAACGATTTGGTGTTTCACCCGGTGGACCGTGTAATGTTGGCGTCGCCGCCGGGGGAACCGGGCGACACGGAAGCATGCGGCCCGGCCGCATGGCCGCGAGGGGCTATAGCTCAGTTGGTAGAGCGCCTGCATGGCATGCAGGAGGTCAGGAGTTCAATTCTCCTTAGCTCCACAGGAATTGAAGGCGGTCCATCCCATCGGATGGACCGCCTTCGTCGTACCGCCACCCTGTC
This sequence comes from Streptomyces sp. NPDC052040, assembly GCF_044548405.1. NCBI lineage: Bacteria > Bacillati > Actinomycetota > Actinomycetes > Kitasatosporales > Streptomycetaceae > Streptomyces > Streptomyces sp. NPDC052040. The sequence goes on from NZ_JBIUBV010000002.1 coordinate 376,396, forward strand.
CTCCCGCCGCCCTGTCCTCCCGTGGTCACGTCGTCCCGTCGTGACGGGAGCCCGTGAGCGGCGCCCGGAAAGGGCGGGGGGGGGGGGGGCCCCGGGGGGGGGGGCCCCGCCCGCGGAGTTTTACCTGGGGGGGGGGGGGGGGGGGGTGTCGGGGCGA